>NZ_JBVHXA010000004.1:35917-401909 GCF_055563935.1 Streptomyces sp. NPDC029169 | reverse complement strand
CCCGCCCCCCCCCCCCCCCCCCCCCCTCCCTCTTCCCCCTCCCCCCCCCCCCCCCCCCCCCCCCCCCCCCCCCCCCCCCCCCCCCCCCCCCCCCCCCACGGTCGTGCGCGGTCAGCCGCCCGTGAGCGGCCGCGAGTGCGGCGGGCGGCGGCTGCCGGCCGGGGTGACCGGCATCCAGTCCGAGCGCGGGGCGTGCCCGGCGTGTCCCGCGTGGGCCGCGTGCGCCCGCTGCGTGGCGAGCGGCGGCGCGAGACGGCCCTGCGCGGCACCGGACCGCCCGCTCCGGGCGCCGACGGTCTCCCGGACCGGCTCCTCGGCCACCGTCGGACGCTGCGGATACATCGCCGGGCGCGGCCCACCGGTCGCGACGGGCAGCGACGGAACCAGCCGGCGGCGGGCCCGCAGCTGCTCGCGCAGCCGGTCGCGGGCGCTGAGGACCGCGGCCTCCACGCGGCTGATCAGCGGCTCGCACCAGGGCAGCGCCAGCAGGATGAGCAGCCCCGCGGCCCAGCCGAGCAGCACGTCGCTCAGCCAGTGCGTACCGATGTAGACGGTGGTCAGTCCGACGCCGAGCGCGACCACGGCGGAGAGCGCCGACAGATAGCGCCGGGCCCGCGGAGTGGTCGCCAGATAGGCCAGGATGCCCCAGGTCACGACCGCGTTTGCGGTATGGCCGGACGGAAATATATCGCCGCCCGCGAAGAGCTCGGCTGAGCCGATCTGCGTCGCGTAGTGGGGACCGAGACGGCCGAGTCCGAGCTTGACCGCGCCGACCGTGACATTGAGCAGGAGCAGCGCCGCGCCGAGGGTGAGCAGCGGCCGCAGGGTGTGCTGGCGCCAGGAGCGCCAGCCCAGCCATGCCGCCACCATCACGGCCGTCGGGCCGCGCTGGCCGAGGACGACGTAGTAGTCGAGGAAGGCGTGCAGATCCGGCCACTGCTGATAGGGCCGGAAGAGCATGATCTTCCAGTCGAGAGTCACCAGCCACGTCGAGAGCAGCACGGCCACGACGATGGCGAGATAGAACGCCAGCGTCCCGCCGAAGAGGGCGAGACGCGTGCGGGTCATCCGCGGGACCTCTATCTTCGGCGGTTCCGGCTCCCGGTCCAGCCGGGCAAAGATGTCGGTACGCACGCAATGGACGTTACAGGGAGTGAGTGTCGACCTTGGTCGATCCGGTCTCTTCGTGATGACGATGTGATGTGGAGTAGGTCTCAGTCGGGTGTTTATTCCTGGCGTCCGTCAGAGAATCCGATGACCTTGTGCCTATTGCCCGCGGGTGACTTTCCGGAAGCCTGTTTGTACGCCACGGAAATTCCCCAAACGCTTGTACGGGTGGAATTCCATGCGGCGCGCGGGGTGGGCGGAGTGGCGTACGCCACACGCGGCGGCCCGCCGGGGTGAGAGCTGCACCACGCGCTCGGGCCTTGAACTCGCGTACGCTGACGGCTCACTCGCCCGTCGATGCCGGGCCGCCCCGAGGATCCGAACCCCGGCCGGCGCCCGCCGAGTGCGAGGGCTTCACCTGGGAGGTACGTACATGCAGCGGACGATCACGGCCGGAGCACGGCTCCGCGCCGCCGGCGGCGGAACCAACCGCTGGGTCGTCCTCTTCGTCCTCTGCGTCAGCCTGCTGCTGGTCGCGCTGGACGCCACCGTGCTCCACGTCGCCGTCCCCTCCCTCACCGAGGACCTGCGGCCCAGCTCCACCGCGCTGCTGTGGATCGTCGACGCCTACCCGCTGATCTGCGCCTCGCTGCTGATCCTCTTCGGCACGCTCGGTGACCGGGTCGGCAGACGCCGGGTGCTCCTCCTCGGCTACGCGCTGTTCGGCGTCGCCTCCGCGGTCGCCGCCCTCGCCACCGCCCCCGAGGTACTGATCGGCGCCCGCGCCCTCCTCGGCGTCGGCGGCGCGATGATCATGCCCGCCACCCTCTCGATCCTCCGGGCGGTCTTCCCCGACCGGCGCGAGCGGGCCACCGCCATCGGCATCTGGACGGCGGTCGCCGCGGTCGGCGCCGCCACCGGTCCTGTGCTCGGCGGCTTCCTGGTCGAGCACTACTGGTGGGGCTCGGTCTTCCTGATCAACATCCCGCTGATGGCGCTCATCCTGCCCCTCGGCCGGTGGCTGCTGCCCGAGTCCAAAGGCCGCGGCGACGGACCCTGGGACGTCATCGGCGCGCTGATGGCCGCGGCCGGAGTGCTCGGCGTGGTCCTCGGCGTGAAGCGGCTCGGCGCCGGCGAGAACCTCCTCGCGCCCGCGACCTGCGGACCGCTGCTCCTCGGCGCGGCCCTGCTGATCCTCTTCGTACGGAGGCAGAAGCGCCGGGCGCACCCGCTGATCGACATGCGGCTGTTCTCCCGAGCCGCCTTCACCACCTCCGTCGGCTGCATCGTGCTCGCCATGCTGGCCCTGGTCGGCCTGGAGCTGATCGCCGTCCAGTACCTCCAGCTCGTCCTCGGGCTCAGCCCCCTGGAGACCGGGCTGCGGCTCCTGCCGCTCACCTTCGCCGCCATGGCGGCCGGTGCCACCGGCTCGTACACCCTGCGCCGGATCGGACCGCGCCGGATGGTCGGCTGGGGCTTCGTCCTGACCGCCGCCGCCGTGCTGCTGCTCGTCCTGATGGGCCAGCACGACCGCCCGCTCCTGCTCACCTGCGGCTTCGTGCTGCTCGGCTTCGGGCTCCAGACCACCCTGTTCTCCGCGTACGAGTCGATGCTCAGCGAGGCCCCGCCGGAGAGCGCGGGCGGCGCGGCGGCCATCGGCGAGACCTCGTACCAGCTCGGCGCGGGCATCGGCATCGCACTGCTCGGCAGCGTGATGAACGCGGCGTACGCCCCCGGCCTGGCCGCCGTCCCCGGAGTGCCGGCCGCCGCGAGCCGGGCCGCCGCGAACTCGCTCGGCGAGGCCTACCAGATCGCCGACCGGCTCGGCGGCACGGCCGGCCCTGCGCTGTATCACGCGGCGCGGCACGCCTTCGTGGTCGGCCTGCACGTGACCCTCTTCGTCAGCGCGGGTCTGCTGCTGCTCGGGGCGCTGATGGCGCTGCGGCTGCCGCGTGTCATGGAGTGCACGGTGGATCCGGAGGATCTGATCGAGGCGGCGGATGCCGGCCGGCCGAGCGTCAAGGTGCGGCTGCCCGCCACGCGCGAGCCGGTGTCATTGGATGGTGCCGGGCACCCGGATCGTGCTGGGCGACCGGATCGGGCCGGGGAACCGGATCGGGCGGGGCAAGGCGCTCACCGGTCCTGACGCCTTCCCATCGAACCGGTCGGCGGTCGGCGGTCGGCGAGCAGCCTTGCTCAGCTCTGGTTGAAGAAACCGTCCTGCGCACGCCCGGCGGAGTCTCCGCTGATGATCTGGGTGTCGGCGGGGGTCAGCAGGAAGACCCGCGTCGCCACCCGCTCGATCGAGCCGCGCAGACCGAAGGCGAGACCGGCGGCGAAGTCCACCACGCGCTTGGCGTCGGAGGGCTCCATGGCCGTGAGGTTCACGATGACCGGGACGCCGTCCCGGAAGAGCTCGCCGATGCCCCGGGCGTCCCGGAACCCGTCCGGGGAGACGGTCGCGATCCGGCGGCCCTGCTCGTGCGCCGTGTCGGACGCCACCCGGACCCGGGGGTCCGTCACCCAGGCGTCGCCGCTCTCGGCACCCTCGGCGTACTCGTCGTCGTAGTAACGCTCGTCGTTGTCCTCGACGAGTCCCAGCCAGGCACTCGCCTTGCGCACCGATCCCATGGACGCCTCCTTTCAGCGCGGTCACTTGTGGTTCCGCAATCCCTATCGTCGTCCATGATGCGGATCGCGCGCCAAGTGGATAGTCGGCGCGCGCGGGTTTCGTGACGGTACTGGTGCAGAACGTGCGGTCTGGTTTCTGGCGATTCGTCAGGAAACTTGCGCTATACGGGGCCTGACGGGGGTTCCGCAGGGGCTGTGCAACTTAAATATGAAAGTCGGTCCAGAAGGGTGACGGTCGGAGCGTACGGGTGAACGAGCCGGCTCGATACGATGCCCGTCGCACCGCCGCCGCACCTCTGCGCGACTCACGGGGGAGTCTCTTGTTCGGAATAGTCAGGCCCTGCACGCATCGGCTCACCGAAGGGCTCAAGGTCGAGTGGATGGCCCATCTCTGCGGCCTCTGCCTGGCACTTCGGGCCGACCACGGGCAGTTCGCCCGGGTGGTCACCAACTACGACGGGCTCATCGTCTCGGTTCTGACGGAGGCTCAGACCGGCCTGGCCGAGGGCGGACGGCGCACCGCCGGTCCCTGCCCGCTGCGCGGGATGCGGACCGCGCCGGTCGCCCAGGGCGAGGGCGCGCGGCTCGCGGCGGCGGTGTCGCTGGTCCTGGCCTCGGCGAAGGTACGGGACCACGTCGCCGACCGGGACGGCCTGTTGGCGCGCCGGCCGGTCGCCGCGGCGGCGCGCCGGGTCGCCAGGTCCTGGGACCGGGCGGGTGCGCGGACCGGGCGCTCGCTCGGCTTCGACACCGCCGTCCTCTTGGACGCCGTGGACCGGCAGACCGGGATCGAGACGCTCGCCGGGCCCGGCACCCCGCTCCTCGCCGTGACCGAACCGACCGAGACGGCGACGGCCGCGGCCTTCGCGCACACCGCCGTGCTCGCGGGCCGGCCCGGGAACGTCGAGCCGCTCGCCGAGGCGGGTCGGCTCTTCGGGCGGCTCGCGCATCTGCTGGACGCCGTGGAGGACCGGGAGGCGGACGCCGCCTCGGGTGCGTGGAACCCGCTCACGGCCACGGGCACCTCGCTCGCCGAGGCCCGCCGGCTCGCGGACGACGCGCTCCACGGGATCCGCCTCGCGCTGCGGGACGCGGAGTTCGTGAACGGCCGGCTGGTGCACGTGCTGCTCGCGCACGAACTCCGGACGTCCGTGGACCGCGCCTTCGGTACGACGAGCTGCACGCACGGGGCGGCTGCCCTCGGGGCGGCGCACCAGCCGGGGCCGTATCAACCGGGCCCGTACCAGCCGGGTCCGTACCAGCCGGGTCCGTACCAGCCGGGGCAGCCGGCGCAGGGCGGGCCGTATGGCGGCGGGGCTCCCGGGCCGTACGGCTCTCACAACCCGTACGGCGGCGGCAATCACTATGGGGGCGGTACTGGTGGCCCTGGTGGCCCCGGTGGGCCTGGTGGGTTGCCGCCACAGTTCGGCGGCGGCGAGCCCCCGAAGCCCAAGCCGCGCTCCTTTCTGGGCGGATGCGCCGCGTTCACCTGGCTGTTCTGCACCTGCCAGATCTGCTGCGCGAAGGAGTACGAGGGCCCGTGGTCCCGGAAGAAGCGCGAGGGCTGCTGCCGGGACTGTGACTGCAACTGTGACGGCAACGCCTGTGACTGCTGCTGCCCCTGCGACGGCTGCTGACGATCCGTCGGCGCCCGGTCCCTGACCGGGCGTCGCGGCCGGGGCTTCCCGAAGCCGTGTGGAAAGGTTGAACACCATGAGCACGGATCCACAGCAGGACTGGCAGCACTGGCACGAGCAGCGCACGGCCGCGGTCTCCTCGTCGTACGGCCCGCTCTCCCTCACCGGCACGTACTGGCTCTCCGACTACCCGGAGGGTCGAATTCCGGACGTTCCCGGGCGGTGGCTGGACGACGGCGACGAGGTGGTTCTGACGGCGGGCGCCGAGGACGCCGTCACCGTCGACGGCAAGCCCCTGATCGGCAGCGTCCGGCTCACCGCCGACCATGCCCCGATCCACGAGTCCCGGGTCGAGTCTGCCGGGCGACGGCTCGTCGTGATGCGCCGCGAAGGGCTGTGGGCGGTACGGGACTTCGACCCCGAGTCCGCGGCGCGCCGCGCCTTCCGGGGCATCGAGGCGACCCCGTACGACGAGCGCTGGGTGGTGCCCGGCACCTTCCGGACGTACGAGGAGCCCCGGCACGTCCGGGTGGAGAACGCGGACGGGAAGGAGCGCGGGCTCGGGCTCGCGGGCGAGCTGTCCTTCGAGCTCCGGGGTGTCGAGCACACCCTTCAGGTCGCGGTGGAGGACGACGGCACGCTGTGGGCGGTCTTCGCCGACGCCACCAGCGGCCGCGACAGCTACCGGTTCCGCTTCCTGCGTCCCGCCGCGCCGGCGGCGGACGGCTCGGTGACGGTCGACTTCAATCGCGCGCTGCTGCCGCCGTGCGCCTTCGTCGACCACTTCATCTGCCCGTTCCCGCCGCCGGGGAACACGCTCGACACCGCCGTGCCGGCCGGGGAGCGACGGCTGGTCGAGGACTGACCAGGTCTTCCTCGCGGGGGACCGAGGGGTACGGCGAGGGGCGTCGGCGGCCGTGCGGGCGCGGCGCGCGGGCGCCTCTTCGGTGTGCGCCCTTGTGCGTGCGGCCGTGCGGGGCCACTATCTCAGCCGGTGCATGTCAGGGACACGCCATCCTGACAGGCGCCTCACGGGCCCGCATCCACGGGCCCCTCCGCTTTCCCACGAGGAGACTCTGTGAGACACGTGAGGATCAAGCGCACCCGACTGCTCGCCGTCGCCGCGGGCCTGGTGGCCGCCACCACCCTCGCCCTGCCCGGCGCCCAGGCGGCCCCCGTCCCCGCCCCCGTCCCCGGACCGGCCGGGGCCGCCCAGCTCGCCCGTGCCGACGCCGCCGTCCTGAAGGCCGATGTCGGCGGCACCGCCTGGTACGTCGACCGGGCCGCCGGCCGGGTCGTCGTCACCGCCGACTCCACCGTCTCCGACGCCGAGATCGCCACGATCCGCCGGACCGCGGGCGCCGACGCCGGATCCATCGATGTCGAGCGGACCCCTGGCGTGTTCAAGCCTCTGCTCGGACCCGGTGACGCCATCTACGGCAGCGGCTACCGCTGTTCGCTCGGCTTCAACGTGGTCAGCGGCGGCACGTACTACTTCCTCACCGCCGGTCACTGCGGCAACGTGGTCAAGACCTGGTACGCCAACTCGGCCCAGTCCACGCTGATCGGCCCCACCATCGGGTCCAGCTTCCCGGGCAACGACTACGCGCTGGTCCGCTACGACAACACCTCGCTCGCCCACCCCGGCGGCTTCACCGCCGCCGACGCCTACGTCGGCGAGCCCGTCAAGCGCTCCGGCTCCACGACCGGCACCCGCAGCGGCACCGTCACCGGCCTGAACGTCACGGTCCACTACTCCGGCGGCGGCACTGTGCGCGGCATGATCCAGACCAACGTCTGCGCCGAGCCCGGCGACTCCGGCGGCGCGCTCTACGACGGCACCAAGGCCCTCGGCCTCACCTCCGGCGGCAGCGGCAACTGCTCCAGCGGCGGCACGACGTTCTACCAGCCGGTGCCCGAGGCCCTCGCCAAGTACCGGGTCGGTCTGTACTGATTCGCGCGGTCAACACCCTTGGGTCGCCCGGTAGTTGAGCATCGAACGGCCGAAAACAAGCCCTTGCGGAGCCGACCCGGGCGGCCCGAGACTCCCCCACAGCGCCGGCCCCTGGCCGCGCCTCACGGGTCCGCCACCCCACGACGGGCCCCCGATTCCCCACCGGAGGAACGAGAAGTGAGGATCAAGCGCACCACCCCCACCAGAACCATCCGTCTGCTCGCCGTCGCCACCGGCCTCGCGGCCGCCGCGGCCGTCGCGGTCCCCGCCGCGAACGCCGACACGGCGCAGACCTTCAGCGCGTCGCAGCTCTCCGCCGCCGGCGACGCCGTCCTGACCGCCGACGTGGCCGGTACCGCCTGGCACGTCGACCAGGCCACCAACACCCTGGTCGTCACCGCCGACTCCACCGTGTCGCAGGCGGAGATCGCCAAGATCAAGCGCCAGGCCGGCGCGAACGCCGGGGCGATCCGCATCGAGCGCACCCCCGGCACGTTCAACAAGCTGATCTCCGGCGGCGACGCGATCTACGCGTCCAGCTGGCGCTGCTCGCTGGGCTTCAACGTCCGTGACAGCGCGGGCGCCTACTACTTCCTGACCGCCGGTCACTGCACCGACGGCGCGGGCACCTGGTACTCCAACTCCGGCCGCACGACCGTCCTCGGCTCCACGTCGGGCTCCAGCTTCCCGAACAACGACTACGGCATCGTCCGGTACACCAACAGCTCCGTCTCCAAGCCCGGCGCGGTCGGCAGCGTGGACATCACGAGCGCCGCCAACGCCACGGTCGGCATGTCGGTGACCCGGCGCGGCTCCACCACCGGCACCCACAGCGGCTCCGTGACCGGGCTCAACGCCACGGTCAACTACGGCGGCGGCGACATCGTCTACGGCATGATCCGCACCAACGTGTGCGCCGAGCCCGGCGACTCCGGCGGCCCGCTCTACTCCGGCAGCCGCGCCATCGGCCTCACCTCCGGCGGCAGCGGCAACTGCACCACCGGCGGTACGACCTTCTTCCAGCCGGTCACCGAGGCGCTGAGCGCGTACGGGGTCAGCGTGTACTAAACGCGGGCGGCGTCCCGTAGCACCATGATCCGAACGGCATTCGGTCCCCCGGCCGTGACACGGCCGGGGGACCGAACGCATGGACTCGTGGTCCTGGGGGTCCGTGCGTGGTCTCAGAGGGGGCGGGCGAACTCCAGTCGGTCGGCGAAGTTCACGTAACCGGCCCGTTCGAAGGCCTTGGCCATTGCCACGTTGGCCGCGTCGCAGTCCCCGCGGATCTCCGTGGCGCCGGCGGCCACCAGGACCCTCGTGCCCCGGATCACGACCGACGTGGCGTACCCCTTGCCGCGGTGGCCGGGCGCGACACCGACGAAACCGATCACCGGAACGCTGGGGCTCTCGGCGGGGAGGCTGATCACGGCGACGGTGCCGTCCGCGTCGTAGCCGAGCTCCCACCACTCCGGCTCGTGCTTCAGCTCGGCCGTCTCCTCGAAGAGCAGCTCGGCCGCGCGGTGCGCGCCGTGCTGCCGTACGTCGGCCGCGAGCCGGGCGTCCGCGGTGTCCGCGAGCAGCTCCGCCAGAACGGCGACGAAGGGCTCGGGGCCGAGCTCGGCGAGCGAGCGGAAGGTCAAACGGGGGTCGTCGGCAGGCAGTTCACCGGCGGTGGGGGCCTGGAGGCTGAACCGCCGTCCGTCGCGGACCACTTCGTATCCGGACGCGCGCAGCAGCTCGCCCCGGCGCTCCGGGTTCCGCTGGAACTGCGGGGCCTGGGCAGGGGAGTCGACGACATGCTCCAGCTCCGTCGCGCCCAGCTCCCGGGCCTTGGCGGCCGCGGCGTCGAGCAGCGCGGAACCGGTGTCGGGCGAGTCCTCCGGTGCCTCGAACAGCACGATGGCGAGCGGGACTTCGTGGCTCGGTAGGGTCCACAGCACCACGCTGCCGGTGAGCCGCCCGTCGGCGTCCTCGGCGACCAGACACCACTCGAGCCGGGTGCACGCGCTGTCGAGGAGCTGGGTGAGGTACGCGCGCGTGGCGGCGTTGCGCTCGGTGTCGCCGGGGTGCTCCACCAGGGCGGGGAGTTCGTGGGGACGGGCGGGGCGAACGAGAGTCACGGAGGGCCTTGTCGGTGCGGGGGCGGTCGGTGGCCCTGCGAACGTAACGGCCCGTCGGCCGGGGGGCCAGGGGGTTTCCGATGTCCAATATCCAATATCCGGTTCAGGTCTCCGGGGATGCCCCGGCGGGACCGTGGGTTCACGCGGCGGCTCCGCCCGCGGCGCCGAGGTCCTCGGCGATCGGCTCGGTGCCGGGCCTGCGCTTCAGCGAGGACATCACCAGCGTGATCACGGTCCCCGCGACCGCCCAGGCCGAGAGCACCAGGAGCGAGACGGTGACGTCATTACCCTTGAAGTACGCGATCGAGCGCGTGGCCCAGGTGCCGGCGCCCGGGGGCAGGGCGGGGCCGATCGCCTTCCAGAACGGTGGCAGCATCGGCAGCGGGAACGCGCCGCCGGCGCTCGGGTTGCCGGCGACCACGATCAGCAGGATCGCCAGGCCGATGCCCACGATGCCGAAGACCGACTGCAGGGCGAGCGTCGCGGCGCCGACCGCGAAGACGACCAGGGCGCCCAGGCCCCACAGGGCCACGACACTGCCCGGCAGCGCGCCCAGGATCCGGCCGACGATGACCGCGCCGCCGAGGCCGCCGAGGATCGCGTAGATCGCGAGGGCGCCGAGCCGGATGATCGCGCGCTGCGGGTTCGCGGGGCGGGCGCCGGAGCTGATGGCGAGGATCGCGGCGCAGATGTAGCCGCCGACGCACCAGCCGACGACCAGGTAGAAGGCGGAGAGACCGTCGAAGTCCTGCGGGGAGGCGGGGGCGACGTCGACGGTCCTGAGCGTGCGGCGGTTGGCGGCCTCGACCTTGGTGAAGAGCGTGTCCAGGGCGGAGGACAGCACGGTGCCGCCGCCCGAGGCGACGAGCAGGGTGTCGGTGTTCCCGGCCGGGTTCACCAGGAGGGCGCCGTCGATCTCCCGGTTCATGATCTGCTTCCGGGCCTCGGCCGCGTCCGTGACCGTCCGGGGGTCGAGTGGTTCGCCGGGGAGCTTCTCCAGCTGCCCGACGAGCTGGGCGGAGACCTGTGGGGGCGCGACCACGCCGAAGGGGACGTCCGTCGGTTTCGGGTTGTGGAGCGCCCCGACGTACGAGGCGATGAACAGCAGCTGGAGGGCGAGGACGCCGACGACGAGCAGGGCGGCTCGGGGGGTGACGGCACTCTTCAGTTCATCGACGAGGGTCATGCCCCCACGCTCCGGGGAGGGGGGTATTCGCGCAGGTGGGATGGGCCGAATGGCTGAGGCGTGCGCGTCGTATCGTACGGACGTTCGAAATGGTCTATGGTGAAGAAGAGGAGGGTGGGAACATACGTACGAATCGATGCGGGAGGTGTGTATGCCGGACTTCACGCACCTGCACACCGCATCGGGCTTCTCCCTGCGCTACGGCGCCTCGCACCCCGAGCGGCTGGCGGAGCGCGCGGCAGAGCGGGGCATGGACGCGCTCGCCCTCACGGACCGCGACACGGTCGCGGGCGTGATCCGCTTCGCGAAGGCATGCGAGGCGGCGGGCGTGCGCCCGCTGTTCGGCGTGGACCTGGCGGTGGCCCCGCCGCCCCCGACGGCCGGCCGGAGCGTGCACACCGAGTCCGGCGACGGTCCTTGTGTGGCGGCCGTGCCTCTGGCAGGGGTGGCCGGTCCCGGTGACGGATCCGGGCTGTCCGGCCCGGAGGCCGAGGGTGCCGGTCGCTCCCGTGCGGGGGACGGGGTCCCGGCCGGTTCCGGGTCGACCGCGCCTCCGGACGGGCTTGCCCTGCCCGGGGATGCCGGACGGGCCCAGGGCGGTCCGGAGGGGCTGCGTGTACACGGGTTGTCCGGGGCCCAGGGTGGTCCGGAGAGCTTGCGGGGCCATGGGGCCGCCGGGTCCGAGGGCCTGCGGGCCCAGGCCGGGTCCGAGGGCCTGCGGGCCCATGGGGGTGCCAGGGTCGAGAGGGGCGGGTGGCCTGGGCCTGGCGGGGGATCGGTGCGGCGGGTGCCCGTTCGGGGTGGGGTCTTTGTCGACGAGTCCGCCGGCCGGGCCGTCTATCTCGCCCGCTCCCGCGCCGGCTGGGCCGCGCTCTGCCGGATGGTCAGTGCCGCGCACGCCGAGGGCGAGAGCGCGGGTGCGGCGCGATGGGCCCGGACGGAGTCCGGGGGAGCCTCGATGAGGGGCGGCACGCCCCTGCTGGCCTGGGACGACAACTACGGCGACGGCCTCGTCGTGCTGCTCGGGCCCGCCTCCGATGTCGGGCAGGCGCTCGCCGCCGGCCGCCCCGACCGGGCCGCCCGGCTCCTCGCGCCCTGGCGTGAGCGGTACGGCGACGCCCTCCGCCTGGAGGCCGTCCACCACGGCCGTTCCGGCACCGGGCCCGGCTCGCTGCGGCTTGCCGCCCGTACCGTCGGCTTCGCCGCCGAGCACGGCGTCCGCCCGGTCCTCACCAATGCCGTGCGCTACGCCGACCCCGGCCAGGGCCCCGTCGCCGACGTCCTCGACTCCGCCCGCCGGCTCGTCCCCGTCGACTCCCGCAAGGAGCTCGACAGCGGTGAGGCCTGGCTCAAGGGCGGCGGCGACATGCTGGCCGCCGCCGAGCGGATCGTCGAGGCCGCGGGCTTCCGCCGGGACGCCGCGTACCGGCTGCTCGACCAGACCCAGGCGGTCGCCGCCGACTGCCTGGTCGACCCCCAGGACGACCTCGGCATGGGCTCCGCCCACTTCCCCGAGCCGTACCTCGTCGGCGCCGAACACCGCACCGCCCAGCGCGTGCTGGCCTCCCGGGCCGCCGCCGGCATGGTGCTGCGCGGGTACGAACGACGCCGCGACTACTGGGACCGGATGCACCGCGAGCTCGACATCATCGCCCACCACGGCTTCGCCACCTACTTCCTGACGGTCGCTCAAGTCGTCGACGACGTGAAGGAGATGGGGATCCGGGTCGCCGCCCGCGGCTCCGGCGCCGGCTCCCTCGTCAACCACCTCCTCGGCATCGCCCACGCCGACCCCGTCGAGCACGGCCTGCTCATGGAGCGCTTCCTGTCCAAGAACCGCACCGCCCTCCCCGACATCGACATCGACGTGGAGTCCGCCCGCCGCCTGGAGGTCTACCGCGCGATCATCGGCCGCTTCGGCACCGAGCGGGTCGCCACCGTCGCCATGCCCGAGACCTACCGGGTCCGCCACGCGGTGCGGGACGTGGGCGCCGCCCTGTCCATGGACCCGGCCGAGATCGACCGGATCGCCAAGGCGTTCCCGCACATCCGCGCCAGGGACGCCCGCGTCGCCCTCGACGAACTGCCCGAGCTGCGCGAACTCTCCAAGGAGAGGGAGAAGTACGGCAGGCTCTGGGAGCTCGTCGAGAGCCTCGACGGCCTGCCCCGCGGGATCGCCATGCACCCGTGCGGGGTCCTGCTCTCGGACGCCTCGCTGCTCACCCGTACCCCCGTCGTGCCCACCAGCGGCGAGGGGTTCCCCATGTCCCAGTTCGACAAGGAGGACGTGGAGGACCTCGGGCTGCTCAAGCTCGACGTCCTCGGCGTGCGGATGCAGTCCGCGATGGCCCACGCCGTCGCCGAGGTGGAGCGCGCCACCGGCACCCGCCCGGACATCGACGCGATCCCGCCCGCCGACCCCGAGACGTACCGGCTCATCCAGTCCACCGAGACCCTCGGCTGCTTCCAGATCGAGTCGCCGGGCCAGCGCGATCTGGTCGGCCGGCTCCAGCCCGCCACCTTCCACGACCTCGTCGTCGACATCTCGCTCTTCCGGCCGGGACCGGTCGCCGCCGACATGGTCCGCCCGTTCATCGAGGCCCGCCACGGCCGGGCGCCCGTCCGCTACCCGCACCCGGATCTGGAGGGCCCGCTGAAGGAGACGTACGGCGTCGTCGTCTTCCACGAGCAGATCATCGAGATCGTACGGATCATGACCGGCTGCGGCCGGGGTGAGGCCGACCAGGTGCGGCGCGGGCTCTCGCATCCCGAGTCGCAGGGCCGGATCAAGGTCTGGTTCGCCCAGCAGGCCGAGCGACGCGGGTACGACCCCGAGGTCATCGCCCGCACCTGGGAGATCGTGGAGGCCTTCGGCTCGTACGGCTTCTGCAAGGCGCACGCGGTCGCCTTCGCCGTACCCACCTACCAGTCGGCCTGGCTCAAGGCGCACCACCCGGCGGCCTTCTACGCCGGGCTGCTCACCCACGACCCGGGGATGTACCCGAAGCGACTGCTGCTCGCGGACGCCCGGCGACGCGGGGTGCCGGTGCTGCCGTTGGATGTGAACAAGTCCGGGGTCGCTCACCGAATCGAACTGGTGTCCGGCGGGTCGAAGGGGGAGCGGTGGGGTCTGCGGCTCGCCCTCGCCGACGTCCACGGCATCAGCGAGGCGGAGAGCGCCCGGATCGAGGCCGGACAGCCGTACGCCTCGCTGCTCGACTTCTGGGAGCGGGCCCACCCCCGTAAGCCGGTTGCCGAACGGCTCGCGCAGGTCGGCGCGTTGGACGCCTTTGGTGCCAACCGGCGCGATCTGCTACTGCACTTGACCGAGCTCCACCGCACCCGGCGCGGAGCCGCCTCCTACGGCGGTCAACTCCCGCTCGCGCAGGGCCGGAAGACCGCACCCATCGGCCTGCCCGACCTCGACGAGTCGGAGCGGCTCAGCGCCGAACTCGGGGTGCTCGGCATGGACGCCTCGCGCCATCTCATGGCCGACCATCACGCCTTCCTGCGCGAACTCGGCGTGGTCTCCGCCAAACGGCTGCGCGAGGCCCCACACGGGCAGACGGTCCTGGTCGCGGGCGCCAAGGCGGCCACCCAGACCCCGCCGATCCGCTCCGGCAAGCGGGTCATCTTCTCCACGCTCGACGACGGCACGGGCCTGGTCGACCTCGCCTTCTTCGACGACTCCCACGAGGCCTGCGCGCACACGGTCTTCCACTCCTGGCTGCTGCTCGTCCGTGGCGTGGTGCAGCGGCGCGGCCCGCGCAGCCTCAGCGTGGTCGGGTCCGCGGCCTGGAACCTGGCGGAACTGGTGGAGCTGCGTGCCTCCGGCGGTCTGGAGGCGGTGAGCGCGCGACTGGCCGAGAGGCCGGAGACCGCCGGTGAGGCGGACAGCGGCCGACGGATCAGGATGTCCACGGGGTACGAGATGAACCCCTGGGCGGACCTCCAGCCGGCCGGCGAGGGGGTTCCCAGTGGAAGGAAGCTGTGGCACCAGAGTCCGGGGAGCGCGGGATGATCCTCTGTGTACGGTTCCGCCTCGAGCCCCTGCGGGAGGCGATGCTTCCGCAACTGGTCGGGCTGCTCGGTCAGTTCACCCCGGTCGTCGAGGCCTGCCCGCCCGACGCCCTGCTCGCCGATGTCCGCGGCGCGCTGCGCTACTTCGGCCGGCCCCCGGCGGAGCTCGCCTCGGTGGTACGGGTCAGGGCGCTCGCCCTGTACGGCGTCGACTGCGTCATCGGGGTCGGGCCCAACCCGATGCTGGCCCGGATGGCCGCCCGTGAGGCTCGCCCCGGTGCCACCCTGGTCGTCGATGACCCGGCCGGCTTCCTGCGGGACCGCCCGGTCGCCGCGCTCGACGGGGTCGGCCGCACCACCGCCCGTACCCTGTGCTCGTACGGACTCGACTCCATCGGCCGGGTCGCGGACGCGCCGCTCGCCGTGCTCCAGCGGCTCCTCGGCGCGAAGGCCGGACGCGAACTCGCCGAGCGGGCCCGGGGAATCGACCGTACCGCGGTCGTACCGAACGCGGCCTCCCGCTCGGTGGCCGCTGAACGCTCCTTCCCACGCGACGAGTTGGACCAGTCGGTCCAGCGCAGGGCGCTGCTCTCGCTCACCGAGGAGCTGGGCGCCCGGATGCGGTCGGAGCGGCAGGTGTGCCGCTCCCTGACGGTGACCGTGCGGTACGCGGACCGGTCCACCACCACCCGTACCCGAACGCTGCCCGAGCCGACCGCGCACTCGGCGGCGCTGGCCGCCCTCGCGTACGGGATCCACGGCTCCTTCGGGCTCCAGCGGGCCCGGGTGCGGGGGATCGCGCTGCGCGCGGAGGGGCTCGCGCCCGCGGAGGAGGCCGCGCACCAGCTGACCTTCGACCCGGCGGACGAGAAGGCCCGACGGCTCGAGGCGGCGGCGGACCGGGCGCGGGCGAAGTTCGGACCCAGGGCGGTCATGCCGGGCTCGCTGGCGGCCTGACGGTCGGCTGTACTTCGCCGCTGTACCTCGCCTGCACTTCTTGCCGGTACTCCTTATTGACGAGAAGTCACTTTTTACCGACGCGTAACTTCCCAGTCATGGCTACTCGTGCGTAGCTTGGCCTGAAGCAGAGCATCCCCACTTGTGGTCCGGGCCGCAGGGCTTACTGCCGTTCTTCCCCGTCGTCCTTGATTTCCCTTGAGCCGCAAGGAGATCGCACGATGCTGCCCTGGAAACACGCGCTCAGAGCTCTCTCGGTCCTGCTGCTGACCGCCGCCGCGACCCTCGCCCCCACCGCAACGGCCCAGGCCGACACCGCCCCCAGCCGGGGCTGGAACGACTTCTCCTGCAAGCCCTCCGCCGCCCACCCGCGCCCGGTCGTCCTGGTCCACGGCACCTTCGGCAACTCCTGGGACAACTGGCTGGGCCTCGCGCCGTACCTGGTCAACCGCGGGTACTGCGTCTTCTCGCTCGACTACGGCCAGCTGCCGAACGTGCCCTTCTTCCACGGCCTCGGCCCCGTCGACAAGTCCGCCGAACAACTCGACGTCTACGTGGACAAGGTCCTCGCGGCCACCGGCGCCCCCGAGGCCGACCTCGTCGGGCACTCGCAGGGCGGCATGATGCCGCGCCACTACCTGAAGTTCCTCGGCGGGGCCGAGAAGGTGGGCGCGCTCATCGGGATCGCCCCCGACAACCACGGCACGACCCTCCTCGGCCTCACCAGGCTCCTGCCGCACTTCCCCGGCGTCGAGGACTTCGTCACCGAGAACACCCCGGGCCTCGCCGACCAGATCGCCGGCTCACCGTTCATCACTCGGCTCAACGAGGGCGGGGACACGGTGCCGGGCGTCACGTACACGGTCATCACGACCAAGTACGACGAGGTCGTCACCCCGTACCGCTCCGGATTCCTCGACGGTCCGAACGTCACCAACGTCGTCATCCAGGACAAGTGCGCGCTGGACCTCTCGGAGCACGTGGCGATCGGGACGGTGGACCGGGTCACGTTCCACGAGGTGGTCAACGCCCTCGACCCGGCCCATGCGACCCCGACCACCTGCGCGTCCGTGATCGGCTAGCGAGGCCGGCCAGGCTAGCGGCGGCCGGCGCGGCCGCGCCGGGTCGCTCCGAAGAGCACGGCCGCACCGAGCGCCAGGACGGCGGCGCCACCCATCGCGACGTACGAGGTGGTGGCGTCGCCCCCGGTCTCGGCGAGGTTCTCGCCGGAGCCGGCCCCGGCGGCGGCGGGCTCGTTGGGCGTGGCGGCCGGTGCCGAGGTCGTCGCGGGCGCCGCGGCCGTCTCCTTCGCGCCCGTCTCGGCCTGGTCGTCCCCGTGCCCGCCGTGCTCGACGGAGGACTCGTCCTCCCCGTCCTTGATCTCCTCGTCGGTCGGCGCGGACGCCGTCGGGGCCGCCGTACCGTCGCTGTCCTTGCCGAAGACGACGTCGGAGCAGGTGTAGAACGCCTCGGGGGAGTCGGAGCGCTGCCAGATCGAGTAGATCAGGTGGCGGCCGGACTTCTTCGGCACGGTGCCGTCGAAGACGTAGTCGCCGTTCTCCATCCGCGGGTCGGTCACCGTCGCGAACGGCTTCTCCTCCAGGTCGGACCACTTCAGCGGCTTCGAGGGGTCGTAGCCGTCCTTCGTGACGTACAGCGCGAAGGACCCCTTGTGCGGGGCGGTCCCCTTGTAACGGAAGGTGTGCTTCCCGGCGGCGAGCGTGCTGGCCGGCCAGTCGCCGCGGGCCAGGTCGAGACCCCGGTACTTGTCATTGCCGGCACTGCACAGCCTGCCGTCCGGGATCAGCTCGCGGTGCTTCCCGGCGGCGTTGGCGATGTTGACCGCGTTCCAGTCGTAGAACGCCTGCGCCCCGCTCGCCGCCACCGCCGCCTTGCACGCCGCCGACTTCGGGCTCTCCGGCCCCTCCGCGTAACAGGCCGAGACCCGGCTCACCGGATCCGTCATCGACCCGTGCGCGACGGCCGGCGCGGCGGCGAGCCCGGCGAGCGCGAGCGGGGCGACACCGAAGGTCAGAACGGCGGTGGCCGTACGGCGTGAGGCCATGGGGGGACAACTCCTTCACGAGGTGGTGTGGGGTCGCCCAGCAAGCTAGCCGCCGGAACCCCCGGAAACGGCCCGGGGGAAGGGGGTGAAGGCGATCCTTATGGTCGCTTTAAGGGGCCTCTAAGCGGCACGATAGAAACAGCGACGCGGCCGTCCCGAGAAGGTGGATCGGACCATGCCCGTACTCGTCGGAACCTCGGGGTGGCAGTACCGGGACTGGCGCGGGGTCCTCTACCCGCCCGAGGTCCCGCAGCGGCTGTGGCTGGAGGAGTACGCCCTGTCCTTCGCCACCGTCGAGAACAACAACGCCTTCTACCGGCTCCCCTCGGGCGAGATCTTCCGGTCCTGGCGCGAGCGGACGCCCGAGGGCTTCGTCATGGCGGTCAAGGCCAGCCGCTATCTGACCCACCTGAAGCGGCTGCACGATCCGGAGGAGCCGGTGCACCGGCTGATGGACCGGGCCGCCGCGCTCGGGGACCGGCTCGGCCCCGTCCTGCTCCAGCTGCCGCCCCAGTTCAGGGAGGACGTGGTCGCACTGGACGCCTGCCTGAGCTGCTTCCCCGGCGGCGTCCGGGTGGCCGTCGAACTCCGGCACCCGTCGTGGTGGGAGGCGGAGCATGCGCTGCGGACGGTGCTCGAACGGCACGACAGCGCGCTGTGCTGGGCGGACCGCTGGTCGCGCCCGGTGACCCCGCTGTGGCGGACCGCGTCCTGGGGGTACGTACGGTTCCACGCCGGCCTCGCCCAGCCGCCGCCCCGCTACGGCCGGCAGGCGCTGACCTCCTGGGCCGGACGCCTCGCCGACACCTGGCGGGACGAGGACGAGGTGCACGCGTATTTCAACAACGACCTGGGAGGCGCGGCGGTCCTCGACGCCTCGCAGTTCGCGGGGAGGCTGGCCGCACGGGGCCGGACCGTGAGCCGTACACCGTCGTCCGCACGGGCGGCCTGAGGCGCGCGTCCCGCCGTCAGGCAAGCCGTCGGTAGCGCCGCTCCGGGCGCCCCGTGCCGCCGTACCGCAGGGTGATCTCCGCGCGGCCCGTCTCCGCGAAGTACTCCAGATAGCGGCGCGCGCTGACGCGCGACAGCGAGCCCGCCTCCGCGCACTCCGTCGCCGAGAGGCCCTCGGGATGGGCCCGCAGGATGCCGTCCACCAGGTCCGCCGTGTGGGCGGCGAGGCCCTTGGGGAGTTCGCGCGAGCCCGGCGGGCGGGTGCCGAAGATCTGGTCCACGTCCTCCTGGCGCGCCTCGTCCAGCGCGTCCAGGCGCGTGCTCAGCGAGGCCACGTGCCGCAGCTGCTCCTGGAGCGCGGCCTGGTTGAACGGCTTGATCAGATAGTGCAGCGCCCCCGCGCGCAGCGCCGAGCGGATCATGCCCGCGTCCCGCGCCGCCGTGATGAACAGGGCGTCGACCGCGAGACCCGACCCGCGCAGCTCGCGCAGGACGGAGATCCCGTCCATGTCGGGCAGGTAGATGTCGAGCAGGACGAGATCCGGGCGCAGCCGGTCGGCGAGGCGCAGCGCCTCACCGCCGCTGTGCGCGACCCCGACGACGGAGAAACCGTCCACAGTCGACACATAACGGCTGTGCAGCTTCGCGACCATGAAGTCGTCGTCCACCACCAGCACCTTTGTCACGCCGACACGCTAGGTCGCTACCACAACGACCACAACGTCCGTTGATTGCGGAAGAGAGACAGCTTCTTAACGCACAGGCAACATGTGGGCCACTTCACACATTCCTACCGAGAGGCGGCACACGTGCGTCTGCGCACCCCCCTCGCCCTGCTCGGGGCCGCGCTGCTGGTGTTGGTGGGGCCGCCCCTGCTCGCCGGCGGCAGCGGCTCCGACACCGGCACCCAGATCCCGGGCCTGCGGTTCATGGTCCCCAACACACCCGGCGGCGGTTACGACATCACCGCCCGCACCGCGGCGAAGAACGCCGAGGACGCCGGTCTCACCACCGACATCGAGGTCTTCAACCTGCCCGGCGCCGGCGGCACCGTCGGCCTCACCCGGCTCGTCGGCGAGCACGGCAACGGCCGGCTCGCGATGTCCATGGGCCTCGGCGTCGTCGGCGCCGTCCACACCAACAAGACCCCGAAGACCCTCGCCGACACCACCCCGATCGCCCGGCTCACCATGGAGCAGGACATCGTCGTGGTCGGCAAGAACTCCCCGTACAAGACCATCCAGGACCTGCTCGCCGCCTGGAAGAAGGTCCCCGGCAAGCTGCCCGTCGGCGGCGGCTCCTCGCCCGGCGGACCCGACCACCTCGCCCCCATGCTGATGGCCCAGGCCGCCGGCATCGCGCCGAAGAGCGTCAACTACATCCCCTTCGACGGCGGCGGCGAGCTCCTCGCCTCCATCCTCGGCAACAAGGTCGCCTTCGGCGTCTCGGGCGTCGGCGAGTACCTCGACCAGATCAAGTCCGGCGAGCTGCGGCTGCTCGCCGTCACCGGCGCCGAGCGGGTCCCGGGCCTGGACGCCCCGACCCTGCGGGAGGCCGGGCTCGACACCGAGTTCATCAACTGGCGCGGGATCGTCGCCCCGCCCGGCCTCTCCGACGCCGAGCGCGACAAGCTCGTCGGCCTGGTGACCGAGCTGCACGACACCCCGCAGTGGCGCGAGTCGCTGAAGAAGAACGGCTGGAACGACGCCTTCCTGCCCGGCGAGCAGTTCGGTTCCTTCCTCACCGAACAGGACAAGCGGGTCGGCTCGGTTCTGAAGGAGCTGGGACTGTGACGACAACGACCACGACCACGACGGCCGCCCCGCCGGCGAAGAGGTCCTGGCTGCGCGAGCACTCCGAGCTCGGCGTCAGCGCCCTCCTCTTCCTCATCGGTGTCCTCGTTCTCACCGACGCCCTCACCATGACCGTCGACATCGCCCAGCGCGGCCCCGTCGGCCCCAAGACCGTCCCGGTCGTCGTCGGCGCCGGCCTGCTCGTCGTCGCCGTCCTCCTCGCCGTCGACGTCCTGCGTGGCGGCCGCGGCGAGGCCGAGGGCGGCGAGGACATCGACCTCTCCGAGCCCAGCGACTGGCGTACGGTCCTGCTCCTCGCCGGCGTCTTCCTCGCCTTCGCCGTCCTCATCGGACCCGTCGGCTTCCCCATCGCCGGAGCCCTGCTCTTCTGGGGCGCGGCCTACGCCCTCGGCAGCCGCCACCTCCACCGCGACCCGCTGATCGCCGCCGGACTCTCACTCCTCACCTACGTCGTCTTCAACAACCTTCTCGGAGTTCCGCTGCCCGGCGGCCCGCTGATGGGAGTGCTCTGACCCATGGACTCACTGAACTCCCTGATCGACGGATTCGGTACGGCCCTCACCCCGATGAACCTGCTGTGGGCCGCCATCGGCGTGCTCCTCGGCACCGCCATCGGCGTCCTGCCCGGCATCGGCCCCGCCATGGCGGTCGCCCTGCTGCTCCCGGTGACGTACGGACTCGAACCCACCGGCGCCTTCATCATGTTCGCCGGCATCTACTACGGAGCCATGTTCGGCGGCTCCACCACCTCGATCCTGCTCAACACCCCCGGCGAGAGCGCGGCCGTCGTCGCCGCCATGGAGGGCAACCCCATGGCCAAGGCGGGCCGCGGCGCCCAAGCCCTCGCGGCCGCCGCCATCGGCCACTTCACCGGCGGCATGATCGGCACGCTCCTCCTTGTCGCCCTCGCCCCGACCGTCGCCGCGCTCGCCGTCGACATCGGCGCGCCCGACTACTTCGCCATCATGGTCCTCGCCTTCATCGCGGTGACCTCCGTCCTCGGCTCCTCCCGCATCCGCGGCCTCGCCTCGCTCCTCATCGGCCTCACCCTCGGCCTGGTCGGCCTCGACCAGATGACCGGCCAGCAGCGCCTCACCTTCGGCTCGCTCCAGCTCGCCGACGGCATCGACGTCGTGATCGTCGCGGTCGGCCTCTTCGCCATCGGCGAGGCCCTGTGGGTCGCCGCCCACCTGCGCCGTACGGCCGGCGAGGCCATCCCGGTCGGACGGCCGTGGCTCGGCAAGGACGACGTCAAGCGCACCTGGAAGTCCTGGCTGCGCGGCCCCGTCATCGGCTTCCCGTTCGGCGCGATACCGGCCGGCGGCGCCGAGATCCCGACCTTCCTCTCGTACGTCACCGAGAAGCGGCTCTCCAAGCACAAGGACCAGTTCGGCAAGGGCGCCATCGAGGGCGTCGCGGGACCCGAGTCCGCCGCCTCCGCGTCCGCGGCCGGCACGCTCGTCTCCATGCTGACCCTGGGCCTGCCGACGACGGCCGTCGCCGCCGTCATGCTCGCCGCCTTCCAGCAGTACGGCATCCAGCCCGGACCGCTCCTCTTCGAACGCGAACCCGACCTGGTCTGGGGCCTGATCGCCTCGCTCTTCGTCGGCATGGTCCTGCTGCTCGCGCTCAACCTGCCGCTCGCGCCCGTCTGGGCCAAGCTGCTCCGCATCCCGCGTCCGTACCTCTACGCCGGCATCCTCTTCTTCGCCGCCGTCGGCGCGTACGCGGTCGGCGGCGAGGCGCTCGACCTGGTCATCCTGCTGCTCATCGGCCTGATCGGCTTCGGCATGCGGCGCTACGGACTTCCCGTCCTGCCCGCCGTCATCGGCGTCATCCTCGGCCCGGCCGCGGAACAGCAGCTGCGCCGCGCGCTGCAGATCAGCGACGGCTCGCTGACGGGTCTGGTCAACACGCCGTTCTCGGTGACCGTGTATGCGGTGATCGTGCTTCTGCTGGCCTGGCCGCTGGTGAAGAAGGTGATCATCCGCCGTCGTAACGTGTCGGTATGACTCAGGACATCCGGCTCGCAGTGACCTCCGACGTTCCGCGGGTGAAGGCCGTGACCGACGCGGCCTATCACCACTACATCGAACGGATCGGCCTCGTGCCGGGCCCGATGGAGGCGGACCACGCGGCGGACGTCGCTGCGGGGCGGGTGTTCGTCGCCGGTGACCCGGTGGTCGGCCTCGTGGTCCTCAGGACCGAGGCCGACCACCTGTATCTCGACAACATCGCCGTCCACCCCGACGCCCAGGGCACGGGCCTCGGCCGCCGCCTGCTGGCCTTCGTGGAAGCCCGCGCCCGCGAGCTCGGACTGCCCGAGATCCGGCTGCTCACCAACGCGATGATGTGGGAGAACCAGAAGACGTACGAGCGGTACGGCTACGAGGTCGTCGAGCGCCGACTGGACGGACCGTACGATCGTATTCACTACCGGAAGCGGCTCAACTCGCCCCCGATCGGGTGAGTTTCGGACACGATGCGGCTTGATCCGGTATCCCTGGCCGGGCGATACACCCCCCACCCCGAAGGGATCCCCCTGATGCGTGTCCGTCTTGCCCTCGCCGCAGGCGCACTCCTCGCCGCCACCGCGACCACCGCCTACGCGGCCCCCGTCGATGACCTCTCCATCGACGCGTACGGAACCGTCGCCGACGACGGCACGGTCACCCTCACCGGCACGTACCGCTGCCTCGACGACAGCGCCGGCCCGGTCTTCGTCAGCAGCACGCTCGTCCAGGAGACCCGTTCCCACGGCATCGGCGGCACCCGGGCCGTCTGCGACGGCCAGGTGCACGACTGGACCAACTCCGGCGTCGTGAACAGCCCCACTTACCGGACGGGCGCGGCGCGCGTGCAGGCCACGCTGATGCAGCTCACGCCCTCCGGCCCGCTGGGCGTGCCGCTGCCGGGCTTCCTCGCCGCCGAGCAGTCGGACGTCATCCTCGGCTGACGCCGAGCCGTGGGACGAGCCCGTCCTTGCCGAGCCGGTCCTTGCCGAGGTCATTCTCGCCGAGGTCGTCCCGGCTGACGCCGAGTCCTTGGGCGGGGCCGTCCTCGCCGAGGTCGTCCCGGCTGACGCCGAGTCCTTGGGCGAGCCCGTCCTTGCCGAGGCCGAGCAGCCGGACGAGGCCCTCGCGGCCGAGGAGTTCGAGCTCGTCCAGGGCCATGACGGCGCGGTCCGCCGCCTCCGGGTCGGAGGCGGCCAGGCCGCTCGCCTCGAACTCGTCCTCGTCCAGCCGCAGCACCTCGCTGCCGTCCGCCGACACCCACAGGTCGAGGTCCAGGTCCTCGACCACCACCTCGGCGCGGCCGGCCCCGGTGCCGCCGACCTCGGCCGGCCGGGTGACGTCGCAGTACCAGCCCTTGAGCGCCCCGTCCGAGGAACGGACCTCCTTGACCGCGTACCAGCGGTCGCGCCAGTAATGCTCCACGAACACGTCACCCGGCTCGAACCGTACGAAGCCGAAGTCCCGCACGCCCTCGGCGGCCCAGGGGGCGCGGACGGTCAGCCGGGTGCCGTCGTCCGAGAGGACGTCGGCGGAGTAGCGGATCTTCGTCCGCCCTGCCTTCATCAGGACCACGTCGACCTCAGCCGAGCGTGCGGACATGGCGTACCTCCGTCGCGCAGATCTCGTAACCGAACCACTTGTTGATCGCCAGCATCGGCCCGTTGCCGGTGTCGTTCCCCGTGAACGCCTCCGTGCGGCCCGCGGCGCGCGCGAGGTGCAGGGACCGGTTCTTGACGAGCTTGGCCAGACCCCGGCCGCGGGCGTCGGGGTGCGTGCCGGTCATCCCGGAGCCGTAGCGGCCCAGGCCGTCGGTCTGGGCGGCACTGAACGCGACGGGCCGACCGTCGGCGACGGCGACCGTGGTCAGCTCGCGGTCGAGCAGCGGGTGCTCCCAGGTGGTCGCCAGCCAGTGCTCGTAGTCCGTCAGCTCGGCGCCCACGTCGCCGGGCTCGTCGGCCGTGGTCAGCGCGTCGAGCACGAACAGGGGGTGCGGGTCGGCCGTGAAGTCGGCGGCCGTGCGCAGCTCGACGCCGGGCGGCGGCTCCTGGAGCGGCGGCAGGACGGCGGTCGTCAGATCGAGGCGGAGGAAGTGCGCGGAGCGGCTGGGGGTGTAGCCGTGCCGCTCGGCGAAGGCGCGGAAGTCCGGCGCGTCGAGGACCCAGCTGTAGAGCGTGGTGGCGCCGCACTCCGCGAGGTGCTCCTCGGAGGCCCGCAGCAGGAGTGTGCCGGCGCCGTGGCCGCGCCGGTCGGGGTGTACGTAGATGTTGACGGAGCCGATGCCGGTCTCCGGCGCGTCGTGCGCGATGCCGAGCTGGGAGGTGCCGACGATCTCGCCGTCGATCTCGGCGACGAGGGGGCGCGCGTGGGCGTCGGGATGGGCGTGCCCCCAGTCGTGGGCCACCTGGGCGCCGCTGGCGAGCATGAACGGGAGCGCGGCGCGCCGTACGAGGGCGAAACCCTCGGCGTCCTCGGGGCGCACATCACGGACGAGCACAGTCATGGTGCCGCACGCTATGCGGGGGAGTGGCGCGGCCGCCTCCCATTTTCGGCAGAATCGGGGCCGTGACATTGCGAATCACCGTGGACACGGAATCTTCGACCGCCCCGTACGAACAACTCCGCGCCCAGATCGCCGAACGCGCCCGCTCCGGCGCGCTGCCGGTCGGCTACAAGCTCCCGACGGTACGGGGCCTGGCGGAGGAACTGGGCCTGGCGGCGAACACGGTCGCCAAGGCGTACAAGTCGCTGGAGGCGGACGGCGTCATCGAGACCCGCGGCCGCCACGGCACGTTCGTCGCAGCGGCGGGCGACGCGGCGACCCGCCTGGCGGCGAGCGCGGCGGCGACGTACGCAGCCGAGGCGAGGCGCCTGGGCCTGAGCCGCGAAGCGGCGGAGTCGGCGGTGGAGGACGCCTTGCGGGCGACGTACGAGAGTTGACTCCCCCACCCCGCCCCTTCCCGAGACCCTGCCGGGGGCTCGTGGGGGAGGGGGTTTCGGGGACTCCGCCCCCGGCCCCGAGGGGCGCCGGCTTCGCGGCGCGGGGATCGGCCCCCGGCCCCGAGGGCGCCGGCTTTGCGGCGCGGGGTTCGGCCCCGTCCCCCCGAGGGATCGGCTTTACGGCGCAGAGCGCCGTCCCCGGCGCCGAGGGGCGCCGGCTTCGCGGCTTGGGGAGCGAGTTTCACGGCTCCGCGCCGGGCGTCCCGAGGAGAGCGCCAGCTTCGCGGCGCGGGGCTCCGCCCCCCGGCCCCCGAGGGCGCCGACTTCGCGGTGCGGGGATCCCCCTCGGCCCGGAGGGCGTCGGCTTTTGCGGTGCGGGGATCGGCCCTCGGCCCGGAGGGCGTCGGCTTTGCGGTGCGGGGATCGGCCCTCGGCGCCGAGGGCGCGCCGGCTTCGCGGCGCCGGGCTCTGCTCCCGGTCCCGAGGGGCGCCGGCTTCGCGGCGCGGTGGTGTCGCATGACCGTTGTGGGCCATCGTCCCGCTGGGGGTCCCCCCAGGACGAAGTCCTAGGGGGAGGGACGGGTGGGCACAACCCACGACGAGCGGTGCCCGTTTCGGTGCCGTTCCGCAAGGCCCTGGGCACGGGGGCACAGGCTCGGCTCCTCCGAGGGCTCGCCACGCCCCGGGCTACAGGTACATCCCCGCGTCCGGGGTCCTGGGCTCCGGGAGGCCGGGGGCCGGGGTGCCTCGGCGGAGGGCGAAGAGCTCGGCCAGGGTCGCGCCATCCGCCGGAACCCCCTCCTCCGCGCCCAGCCACCCCACCGCCTCTCTCCGCGTCAGCCCCCCGACCTCGATCCGCGCCAGGCACCGGCCGGGGCGGACCACCGCCGGGTGGAGCCGCTCCAGGTCCTCGTTCGTCGTGACCCCCACGAGCACGTTGCGGCCCTGGCCGAGCAGCCCGTCCGTCAGGTTCAGGAGCCGGGACAGCGCCTGCCCCGCCGTGTGCTTCGCCTCGCCGCGGATCAGCTCGTCGCAGTCCTCCAGAAGCAGCAGCCGCCACCGCCCCTTCGCCGTACCCTCGTCCTCGCCAATCGCGATGTCCATCAGATAGCCGACGTCGTTGAAGAGCCGCTCCGGGTCCAGCACGCAGTCCACCTGGCACCAGTCCCGCCACGACCTCGCCAGCGTGCGCAGCGCGGACGTCTTGCCCGTCCCCGGCGGCCCGTGGAGCAGCAGCAGCCGGCCCGCGATGTCGTCCGGGGTGACCTTCATCAGCCGGTCCATCGCCTCCGCCACCGGCGCCGTGTAGTTGGCCCGGATCTCCTCCCACGTCCCGGCGCTGATCTGCCGGGTCGTACGGTGCGGGCCGCGCCGCGGCGACACGTACCAGAAGCCCATCGTGACGTTCTCGGGCTGCGGTTCGGGCTCGTCCTTCGCCCCGTCCGTCGCCTCCTTGAGGATCCTCTCCGCCAGCTCCGGCCGGGTCGCGGTGACCGTCACGTCCGCGCCCCGGTTCCAGCGGGAGATCAGCAGCGTCCAGCCCTCGCCCTCCGCGAGCACGGCGGCGCGGTCGTCGTCCTTGGCCGCGCGCAGCACCGTCGCCCCGGCCGGCAGGAGCGTCGCGGCGGGCTTCACCCGGTCCAGGGTCGTGCTGTACGAGTGCGGCTGCTCGCCCGTCGCGAAACGGCCGAGGAACAGCGCGTCGATGACGTCGGACGGCGAGTCGCTGTCGTCGATGGTGAGGCGGAGGGGCAGCGCCCGCTCCGGCTCGGACGGCGCGGACTCCTCGGATGGCGTGGCTGACATGGCGACCATGATCCGGCAACCGGGCATTCCGTGCACGGTGTTTTGAACGGGACGATCCGGGGGCCGCCGAACGGCCCCGGAATCCCCCCGCCCCTCAGAGCGGCCCGTACCGCCCGGCCGCCCGCAGCGCACCGCGGGTCCGGCGTACCACCGCGTACCCCTTCGTCAGCGCCCGGTCCACGGCGAACGTCCGCCCGATCGCCCGGCCTTCGAGCAGTCGTTCGAACTCCTCGATCCGGGTGGACCGCCGCACGGTCAGCCGCTCCAGCGCGTACGGCCCCTGTCGCCGCCGCGCCGTCGCGTTCCCCACCGCGAGCGCCTGGGCGTAGCCCGTCGCCCGGACCGTCCGCCGGACGCGCCGGTCGGAATACCCGTACGGATAGGCGAAGGACACCGGCGCGCGGCCCAGCTCCTCGCGGACGATCTCCTTGCAGCGCAGGGTCTCGTACCAGAGCCGCCGCGCGTCGACCTGGTCGAGCTGCGGGTGGGTGTGGGTGTGCCCGCCGATCTCCGTGCCGGCGGCGGCCAGTTCGCGGACCTGGTCCCAGTCGAGCATGGTGTCCAGGGCGCCGCCCTCGTCGTACGTCCCCCGCAGCCAGCCCGTGGAGACGAACAGCGTCGACGCGAAGCCGTGCTTGGCGAGCACGGGCAGCGCGTGCCGGTGCACACCCTCGTACCCGTCGTCGAAGGTGATCAGGACCGGGCGCGCGGGCAGGCTCCGTCCCGCGCGCCAGGCCCCGGCCAGTTCGGCCGTGGTGAGCGGGGTGAACCCGCGGTCGGCCAGGACCGCCATCTGCGCGGCGAACGCCTCGGGGGAGACGGACAGCCGACGGGTGGCCGGAGCGGGCTCGTGGTCCACGGCGTGGTACATCAGGATCGGTACGGGCTCGTTCACACGACCACCTCCGAAGCGGGCGGCGCCGCCGGAGCCGCCTCCGCCCCCGTCGACCCGTCCGACCACGACGGAATCGGCCCCGACGAGAACGTCGCCCCGCCCCCGCGCGCCCGCAGCGCCCCCCGTACGTATCCGCCGGCCGCCATCGCCACGCCCGCCACGATCGCGCCCGCGCGGCCGGCGCCGCCCGGGCGTCCGAGCAGGGCGTCGCGCAGGCCGCGTACGACGCCGGTCGGCAACACCCGGGTGGTGTACCGCCGTTCGGCCTCCAGGCCCCGCCCCGCGCCGACGCTCTTCGAGACGAGGGCCTTGGAGAGCCCTTCGGCGTACGTCCGGGTACGGAAGTAGCCGAAGCGCTCGCGCGCGGCCGGGACCTTGTGGTGGATGACGGACCGGTCGTCGATCAGCAGGACCGCGTCGGGGAGGGCCTGGGAGAGCCGGATGCAGAGCTCCGTCTCCTCGCAGCCGAGGGGCCGCCGGTCGCCGTCCCTCCCGATGCCGGTGGCGAAGCCGCCCGCCGCGTCGAAGGCCGTACGCCGGAAGGAGGCGTTGCCGCCCAGCACATTGCGTACCCGGACCCGCCCCGGCGGCAGACCGCGGTACGTACAGCCGACGACCCAGTCGAACTCCTTGGGGAACCAGTCCGGTCGCCGGCCCGACGCCCAGGCGGGCACGGTCCGCCCGCCGACCGCCATCACCCGCGGGTCGTCGTACCCCTCCGCGAAGTACTGCAGCCAGTCCCGCTCGGCCACGGCGTCGTCGTCGAGGAAGGCCACGAACTCGCCGCGGGACGCGGCGATTCCGGTGTTGCGTCCGGAGGACAGGCCGCGGGGGCCCGCGTTGGCGAGCACCCGCACCTCCTCCTCATCATCGAGACGCCTGTCCGTGAACTGCTCGGCCAGCCGGGCCAGGAGACGCTCGTTGTGGTCGACCACGAGCAGGATCTCCTGTGCCGGATGCGACTGGTTCCGTACGGATTCGACCGCCGCGAGGATGTCCTCCCAGCGCTCCTCCGTGTAGACGCAGATCACGACCGAGAACCGGCGGTCGCTCAAGACGCCTCTCCCCGGGGGATGTTGACCGAGAAGGTGTTCGGCCTGCGGCGGGCCGCGCGTCTGACGCCCTTCTCCTTGAGGATGACCTTGAGCACCCGGATGCCGTCCCGTACGGCGTTGAGGTTGCTGACGCCGTGGATGCGCAGGTACTCGTGGCTGGGCACCTCCTGGACCTTGAGGCCGGCCTTGACGACCCGGATGTTGATCAGGGTCTCGATCTCGAAGCCGGTGCAGTCCAGGGTGATCTTGTCGAGGCAGTGGCGCCAGAAGGCGTTGTAGCCGTAGCAGAGGTCGGTGTAGCGGGCGCCGAACTTGCGGTTGACCAGGGCGCACAGCGCCCAGTTGCCGAGCCGGCGGATTCGCGTCATGTCGTCCGTGCCACCGCCGTTGGCGAAGCGCGAGCCCTTGGCGAAGTCGGCGCCGCCGACCAGGGCGGAGACGTACGAGACGATCTCCTGGCCGTCCGCGGAGCCGTCCGCGTCGACCATCACGATGATGTCGCCGGTGCAGGCGGCGAATCCGCTGATCAGGGCGTCGCCCTTGCCCTTGCCGACCTGCTTGACGACCTTGACGTCGGGCCGGAGTTCCCGGGCCACATGGACGGTGTTGTCGGTGGAGTTTCCGTCGACGAGCACGACTTCGTGGATCCAGTCCGGGAGGGACTTGAAGACGTAGGGCAGATTTTCCGCCTCGTTCATCGCCGGGATGACGACGCTCACCGGTGGCGTGATCGCCAAATGCGAGGTGATCGCCTTGTATTGGGCTGCTATTCGGCTCTGGTCCACTGCTTCGTGGCCGGTGACGGCCGGGCGCAGGAATGAGCTCATGAGTGGTGTTTCCCTCTCGTCCGGTGGACCGCCCACCCCCGGGCTGTCCGGTGGTCTGTCCGGTTACGAAAGGGGGGTACTCACCCCGTCCGTGCAGCGACGATCGCCGTACGGCATGGGTGAGTTGGCATCTCAAGCCGCGCGGCACGCGACTCGGTGCACGCAAGCGCGCACCGAGCACAGCACCCCCCTACCGCGCCCCGCTCCGGTACCACCACAGCGCTCGAGCCCTCCCCAGAGCCGTTGGCGCCATGGACCGATGCGGGTGAGATGTACGACGGTATTGATGAATAGGACCGTATGGCAAGTACTGGATCGACGACTCCCCTTTCTGGTAATTGGCGAACCTTCGACGGTCAGATGCGAACCGTCCCGATCGGTTTTTCACCATCCGTGTGTCCGAAGGTGTCATGGGGGCTGAACGAAACTCCTGCGCAATTCCCCCGCCATCATTTCGATCGAAGATCCATCAGCTGGCTTGATCTCGACGGTCCCTGACGGACAGTCGGCGGCAACCCGCCAAATCTCCTTGGCATGGACACTTCCAGCATGGCCGGACCGCTGCTACTACCTAGTAACGCAGAGATCCTGCTACAGGGAGGTTCCATGAAACTGTCCCGATTCGCGGCAATCTCATCCTCACTCCTGCTCGGCGCCGTCCTCGCCCTGACCGGGGCGGGAGCCGCCCAGGCCGCCGAAACCGCCGCGCTCGACTACGTGGCGCTCGGTGACTCGTACTCCTCCGGTGTCGGCGCGGGGAGTTACGACAGCGCCAGCGGCAACTGCAAGCGCTCCACGAAGGCCTACCCCGTCCTCTGGAAGAACGCGAACTCACCCTCGTCCTTCGCGTTCACGGCATGCTCGGGCGCCCGAACGGGTGATGTCACGAGCGGGCAGCTCGGACCCCTCTCCACCGCCACCGACCTGGTCTCCATCACCGTCGGAGGCAATGACGCCGGCTTCGCGGACGTCATGACCACCTGCGTCACGTCGTCGGAAGCCACCTGTATCGAGCGAGTGAATCAAGCCAAGGCCTACGTCGACACCACCCTGCCCGGGAAGCTCGACGCGGTGTATTCGGCCATCAGATCCAAGGCTCCGAACGCCCGGGTCGTCGTCCTCGGCTACCCGCGCTTCTACAAGCTCGGCGGCAGCTGCATCGCCGGGATGAGCGAGGGCAAGCGCGCCGCCATCAACGGGGGCGCCGACCACCTCAACGCCGCCACCGCCAAGCGCGCGGCCGACCACGGCTATACCTTCGCCAGTGTCGTCACCGCCTTCACCGGACACGAGATCTGCTCCGGCGCGGCCTGGCTGCACAGCGTCAACTGGTTCAACATCGGCGAGTCGTACCACCCCACCGCCTCCGGCCAGTCCGGCGGCTATCTGCCCCCCTTCAGGGCCGTGGCGTAGGCGAGTCACTCGGGTAGGTGGCCCCGCCCGTCGGGGTCGCCTGCTCACAGGTCACCGCAAACGCCACCCAGTTCGAGCGCTTCTCGACCGGAGCGCGTACCTCCATCCTGATCCGGTCGCGGTGTGTGCCGTCCGCCCGGTGGGTCAGCTCCGTGTGGTCGACCTGCTTCTCCTTCGGCCCGCCCGCCGGGAATTCCAGCTTCTGCCAGCCGTCCTTCGCCGAGCTCTCCCCGCTCTCCGTGACCCAGCGGTACTCCACCGAGGCGGGCGTGTGCCCCACCGTCAGCGTGGCGGCGAAGGCGGGGGCCTGGGCCTCGGGTGGCGGGCACGCGCCGCTGTAGCTGCCGCGCACGGCCCGCACGTACACCAGGACCGTCGGTACCGGCGGTGGCGTGGTGGTGCGTGTGGCCGTCGGGCCGCTCGGGGTGGCGGACGTGGTGGTGGGAGAGCCGGTCGAGGGCGTGCCCGTCGCCGGCGGACTCGTCGCCGGGGCGCTGCTCGTGGACCCGCCCCCCGGTCCCTGACCGCCGCCTCCGTTCCGCAGCAGCGCGTACGCCAGTCCGCCCACGGCGAGCAGCAGCAGGACGACCCCGGTCGCCAGGACGGCCACCGCCCGCCCGGAGCGGCCCTCCGAGGCCGAGGTCGGGGGCGATGGCGGTAGCGGGGCGGAGGACGCGGGCACGGGCTGTGGCAGGGGTGGAGTCGGCGTCGGGTCGGCGGTCATGACCGGGCGGCTCGGCTCGTACGGCTCCGAGGACACCGGCCCCGACCTCGCCGCGCCGCCCGCGCCCACGATCCGCAACTGCCTCTCCGCGTCGCCCGCTTGGAGACGCTCGCGCGGATCCTTGCGCAACAGGCCCTCGATCACCGGGGCGAGCGGCCCCGCCCGGCGCGACGGCGGAAGCTCCTCGTCCACCACGGCGCGCAGCGTGCTCAGGGGAGTCTCCTGCCGGAAGGGCGAACTGCCCTCCACCGCCGCGTAGAGCAGTACGCCCAGCGACCACAGGTCCGAGGCCGGGCCCGGCGTGCGGCCCAACGCCCGCTCCGGAGCCAGGAATTCGGGCGAGCCGATCAACTCGCCCGTCATCGTGAGACCGGACGTCCCCTCCACCGCCGCGATCCCGAAGTCGGTCAGGACGACCCGGCCGTCGTTGGCGAGCAGCACGTTGCCCGGCTTCACGTCCCGGTGCAGCACCCCCGCCTCGTGCGCGGCGCGCAGGGCCGCCAGGACCTCGGCGCCCATGAGCGCGGCGCGCCGCGGGGGCATCGGCCCCTCGGCCTCGATGACGTCGGACAGGGTCAGCCCGCGGATCAGCTCCATCACGATCCAGGGGCGGCCGTCCTCGGTGGCCACGTCGTAGACCGTCACCACGCCGCGGTGCGAGATCCGGGCGGCGGCCCAGGCCTCCCGCTCCAGGCGCGCGTACAGCCGGCGTACGTCGGAGGCGGCAAGACCGGCCGGAGCGCGGACCTCCTTCACGGCCACCTCGCGGCCGAGCACCTCGTCCCTGGCACGCCAGACGGTGCCCATGCCGCCCTGCCCGAGAACGTCCAGGAGCCGGTACCGCCCCGCGATCACGGTCATGGCGCGTCCCCATCCGTCGTCGGCCGGTGGAGCATTTCTGCCCCCGGTCCGGGGACTTCGAACACCGGGGCGGAATCGCGAGGTGATCTTGGTGGTGGAGATCACACATCGTCAGGTGACCACAGGTGACGCCCTTGCGTGCAGGATGGTTCGTGACGGTTCGCCAGGCGTTCGAGCGCAGTCCAACTCGCCCTGGAATCAGAAGGATTCGGACAGTAGTCGTCAACCCCCGTACGAGTGCGGTGAATCCTGCCGTCGGGATACACGAGTGTCACAGCGGAGCGATAGGGTTAACCTGCCCGGGCCGGGTGCCCTCTATAGGGTGGGGAGTGTCATGGAACAGATAGCAATGCGCAGCAGGCCGCGAGTGCCTGCCATCACATGCGGGAGCAGTGCGACCAGTTCGCGGCTCGACCGTCATCTCGCGGTGCTCGGCGGCCCCGTCGTGCCTCAGCGCGAGGCGGCCGAGGCGACGCTGCTGATGCGTGAGCTGACGTCGCGTGACGTCACGGAGCGCCACCGCAGCAAGAGTGCCCGCGTCTCGCTCTTCGCCCCTCTCCGCCGCCTCCGCCGCAGCCTCTTCGGCAGCAGGGGCTAAGGGGTCCCCTCAGGACGACGTCCTAGGGGGAGGGACGGTGGGCACAACCCGAACGACGGCGCGCGCCCACCCCGCTCACCCTGTGACCTCGTCACGCCACGACACCGTCCACCCGTAGCGCCCGCAGCTCCACCTCGGTGACCCCCAACTCGCCAAGGACCATGTCGGTGTCCTCGCCCAGCGCGGGGATGCGCCCCATCGGCGCCTCCGCCCCATCCGGAAAGACCACCGGCGGCAACAACGACCGCAGCGCCCCCACCGGCGACCCCACCTCCCGCCACCGCTCCCGCGCCGCCAGCTGCGGATGCTCCGCCAGATCCGCCACCGTGTTCAGCCGTGCACACGCGATCCCCGCCGCGTCAAGCCGCGCCAGCGCCTCCGCCGCCGTCAGCGGAGCCAGCGCCTCGGCCACCACCGCGTCCGTCTTCGCGCGACCGGCCACCCGCGCCGTGTTCGTCGCGAACGCCGGATCGTCCGCCAGATCCGGCCGTTCCAGCACCTGTGCGGCCAGTCGGCGCCACTCGCGGTCGTTCTGGACCGACAGCAGCACCAGGCTCCCGTCGGCCGTCGGATAGGCGTCGTACGGCGCGATGACGGCGTGCGCCAGACCGGTGCGCGCCGGGGCCGTGCCCCCGTGCATCCCGTGGTGCAGCGGATGCCCCATCCACTCGGCCAGCGAGTCGAGCAGCGACACCTCCACCGGCCCGCCCCGCCCTGTCGTCCCGCGTCGCACCAGCGCGGCGAGGACGCCCGCGTACGCGTACATCCCCGCCGCGATGTCGGCCGCCGGGATCCCCGACTTCACCGGCTGCTCCTCGGTCCCGGTCACCGACACCAGACCCGCCTCGCACTGCACGAGCATGTCGTACGCCCGCTTGTGCGCGTACGGTCCGCCCGGCCCGTACCCCGAGATGTCGACCGCGATCAGCCGGGGATGCGCCGCGCAGAGTGTGGCCGCGTCCAGGCCGAGCCGGGCCGCCGCGCCCTGCGCCAGGTTCTGTACGAAGACGTCGGCGCCGGCCACAAGGCGTCGGACCAGGCCGAGCCCGCGCCCGTCCTTGAGGTCGACGGCCACCGACTCCTTCCCGCGGTTGCACCAGACGAAGTGCGAGGCGAGCCCCCGGGCCGCCGTGTCGTACCCGCGCGCGAAGTCACCGCCGTCCGGGCGCTCGATCTTGATGACACGGGCGCCCAGATCGGCGAGCTGGCGCGTGGCGAAGGGGGCGGCGACGGCCTGTTCGACCGCGACGACCGTGATCCCCTCCAGGGGGAGTGGCTGAGTGCTCATGACAGCCCTGCCTACCCTGCGGACGGGGCCTTGTCACCGTCGCCCTCGTCACGTGGTGAGGGCTCGTCGTGAGGGTTCGTTCAGAGCAGCGCGAACTGGCCCTCCGGGCCCTCCTCCTGGTGGTCCAAGACGGAGGCGGGGCGGCGGGCCGCGCCCGGTACGGGCAGCACACCCGCCTCCCGCAGTGCGGCCCGGGTCAGCCGCGGCCCTTCCGTGAGAGCCCCCCGCTCCCCGTCCCGCTCGGCGAGCAGCGCGAGCACCGTGACGAGCTCCAGGAGTTCGGAGGTCCACTCCTGCGGCCAGGCCGCCGGGCCCATCGCCTCCAGGGTGCCGGGTTCGGCGGGCGCGGTGCGGTGCGCGAACCACTGCTCCAGCATCCGTACACCCCCGACATGGAAGTCCCACGCCTCGGCGGGTACGGGCGAGATCCTGCCCTCGTCGAGGGTCAGGGTCTCCTCCCTGGGCTCGTACGCGAGCGTGGTGGGCCGTGCCGGGATGGGCGCCCGGACATAGGGGCGCCGGCCGCCGGGAAGGCGGGGCCGCTCGCCGCCGCGGGCGCCCCGCAGCTGGATGTCCGTGAGCCTCCGGCCCAGCTCGACGCCCCTGGACCAGACGTCCGGGTCCGCCGGGAGCGGGACGCGGCAGCCGGCGGAGGAGGGGCGGGCGGCCGCCAGGGCCCAGGCCAGGACGTCGGGGGCGGTGACCTGACACCCGTACCGTTCGCTGAGCAGAGGCAGCAGACCGGGGGAGACGTTCGGCTCCTCGCCCCTGGGGCGCCGGAACAGCGGACGGATCCGGCCGGGCCGCCCGGCCGGGGAACGGCCTGCGGGCAGCGCGGCGGTCACCAGAAGGGCGGGACCGGCCGCACCCGGCACGTACCCCTGCTCGACGGCGAAGAGCTGGTGCTCGTCGGCGACCCGCCACAGCTCCGGGCGGGCCGTGTCGATGAGGCGGTGATCGGGGAGCAGCCACTGTTCGTCGAAGGGGCCGTGCGCCAGCCGGACCGGCTCCGGGCACGGCCCCGACTCGCGGGCGAACCGGACCGTGCCGGTCCGCTGCCCGGGCAGCGCGGCCACCGCACTCGACGGCGTACGCGCCCGGCTGGGCCGGAACAGCTCCGCGCGCTCCTCCCCTTCCGCCGCGACCAGCCGGTTCCAGCGCTCGCGCAGCGTGCGGACGTCCGGCGCCACGATCCACGACCGGCCCAGCCGCAGCGGCGCGACGGACCACGGCATCAGCTCGTCCAGGAGGGGCGCGTCGTCCAGCGGTACGTCATCGGTCACGCCCAGCATGCTAGACACGGGACTCAGTGCGCCTCCACCTGCTGGACACGGACTCAGTGTGCCTCCACCGTCACGGTGAAGGAGAACCGGTCGCCCCGGTACCGGATCCGGGCTACGTCCACCACCCGGCCGGCCTCGTCGTAGGTGACGCCCGTGTAGTGCAGGATCGGCGAGAGCAGCGGCACCTTGAGCAGTGCCGCCGTCTCCGGGTCCGCGAGCCGCGCCTCGACGGTGTCCGTGATCCGGCTGATCCGGACCCCCATCACATCCCGCAGCACCTTCGTCATCGGCCAGCGCTCCAGATCGGCCGGGTCGAGACCGGCCGCGACCTCGGGTCGTACCGCGTTCTGCGCCCAGTTCGTGGGCTCGCCGCTCTCCCCGTCGCGCCGCAGCCGCCGGTACGCGATCACCTCCGCGACATCGGGGAAGTACTCGGCGAGCTCGCCTGGCACCGGCTCGGCGCCGTGGCCGAGGACCGTGGTCCGCTCGCCGGACTGCTGGGCCACGATGGCGTCGATCGAGCCGAGCAGCCGGCGCGGGGTCGAACGGCGGGCGCCCGGCTCGATGAACGTGCCGCGCCGCCGGTGCCTGCTGATCAGGCCCTCCTCCTCCAGCTCCTTGAGTGCCTGGCGCATCGTCAGCACGCTCACGCCGTAGTGGGCGGCGAGCTGCTCCTCCGTGGGCAGCCGCAGCGAGGCGTCGGGCGTGCGGCCCAGTATGGAGGCGCGCAGCGACTGCGAGACCTGATACCAGAGCGGCAGCTTGCGGTTCAGGACCAGCGAGTCGGGGGCGAAGGCGGTCACGGCGTTCTCCGTACGACGACTGGGAGACTCGACGGCTACGAGACTCTACGGCCGGAAGTGGCGCTCAAGACCCTGCCATACGTCGTCGTAGCCCCTCTGCAGGTGGTCGGCGCCCGCGGCCTGGCCGGTGGCGGTGACCGGCCAGCGGGTCTCGAACATGAAGGCCAGACCGTCGTCGATCTTCTGCGGCTTCAGCTCGGCGGCGCTGGCCTTGTCGAACGTCTCCCGGTCCGGGCCGTGCGCGGACATCATGTTGTGCAGCGAGCCGCCGCCGGGGACGAAGCCTTCGGCCTTCGCGTCGTAGGCGCCCTCGATGAGGCCCATGTACTCGCTCATCACGTTGCGGTGGAAGTACGGCGGCCGGAAGGTGTCCTCGCCGACCAGCCAGCGCGGCGCGAAGACCACGAAGTCGACGCCCGCGAGGCCGGGGGTGTCGGTCGGCGAGGTGAGGACCGTGAAGATCGACGGGTCCGGGTGGTCGTACGAGATGCTCCCGATGACGTTGAAACGGCGCAGGTCGTAGACGTACGGGGTGTGGTTGCCGTGCCAGGCGACGACGTCGAGCGGGGAGTGGCCGTACGTCGCCGACCAGAGGTTTCCGCAGTACTTGTTGACGACCTCGACCGGGCCCTCGACGTCCTCGTACGCGGCGACCGGCGCCCGGAAGTCGCGGGCGTTCGCGAGGCCGTTCGCGCCGATCGGGCCGAGGTCCGGGAGCTGGAAGGGAGCCCCGTAGTTCTCGCAGACGTACCCGCGGGCGGTCTCGTCCAGGAGCTCGACGCGGAACCGGACGCCGCGCGGGATGAGCGCGACCTCGCCGGGGTGGGCGGCGAGCAGGCCCAGTTCGGTACGGAGGAGGAGGCCGCCGCGCTCGGGGACGATCAGCAGCTCGCCGTCGGCGTCGCTGAAGACCCGCTCCATGGAGGCGTTCGCGTGGTAGAGGTGCACGGCCATGCCCGTGCGCTGGGTCGTGTCGCCGTTGCCGCCGAGCGTCCAGAGGCCGGCCAGCCAGTCCGTGCCCGGCGCCGGGTCGGGGAGCGGGTTCCAGCGCAGCCGGTTGGGGTCCGGCACGGTCTCGGTGAACGGCGCGGAGCGGACGGCCCCGTTGTCGACCCGGGTGAACGGGGGGTGCGCGGCCGAGGGGCGGATGCGGTAGAGCCACGAGCGGCGGTTGTGGGCGCGCGGCTCGGTGAACGCGCTGCCGCTCAGCTGCTCGGCGTACAGCCCGAGGGGTGCGCGCTGCGGCGAGTTGCGGCCGTGCGGCAGCGCGCCGGGGACCGCCTCCGAGCTGTGCTCGTTGCCGAACCCGGTGCTGTACGTCAGCGCCTCGGCGGTCTTCCGTGCCAGTTCCGTGGCCTGTTCCGTGGTCATCGCCCGCTCCTGTCCTGAGCCCGCAGAGGAATCCTATGGAGGACCGTAGGATTCCGCGACCGCTCACGTCAACGGGGCGCTCGCGTCGAACGAGGTCTCGGTTCGGGTCTTGGTTCGACGTGATGCGTGCACGAGGGGTTCCAAAAGATGAACATTGCTCTACTCTCACGCGCATGTCGTGGACCCGCAGGCTCCTTGTCGCGCTCTCGGTCGTTATCGCGGCGCTCGCCGCCGCCCTTGTCACCGCCTCCGGGGCCCAGGCCCACGAGGAGCGGCCCGTCACCTTCCCCGACGGCTCCGGCAGCGTGCCGACGCTGCGTACCGGGGAGCCCGATCTCCTGGTCTGCAAGACGGACCGGGCCGACTTCACCCGCCGGGTCTCGGGATTCCCGGCCGAGCTGAAGGCCCGGAACCTGGCCCTCTTCGACCGCTGTACGCGCAGCGGCTTCCGCCATCTCCAGGAGGCCGTGGACGCCGTCGACAAGCCCGGGATGACGATCGCCGTCCTGCCCGGCCTGTACGAGGAGGAGCCCTCGCAGCCCGCGCCGACCGGCGCCTGCGCCGCGCTGAAGGCCCCCAGGTCGGCGCTCGGCTACCAGATCCTGTCCTACGAGCAGCAGAAGCAGTGCCCGCACAACCAGAACCTGGTCGCGATCCTCGGCAAGAAGGACCTTCAGATCGAGGGCACCGGCGCCTCCCGCCTCGACGTCGTCCTCGACGCGAAGTACACCAAGCTCAACGCCCTGCGGGCCGACGGCTCCGACGGCATCTACTTCCGCAACTTCACTGCCCAGCGGACCACCTTCAACTCGCTGTACGTGCTGGCGGCCGACGGCTTCGTCATCGACAACGTGCTGACCCGGTGGAACGACGAGTACGGCTTCCTGACCTTCGCCTCCGACCACGGCCTGTACAAGAACTGCGAGTCGTACGGCAACGGTGACTCCGGCATCTACCCCGGCTCGGCGTCCGACATCAACGACGGCCGCGGCTACGACGTCCCGCGCTACTCCATCGAGATCACCGGCTGCCGCAGCCACCACAACATGGTCGGTTACAGCGGCACGGCGGGCGACTCGGTGTGGGTCCACGACAACGAGTTCGACCACAACATGGGCGGTGCCTCCATGGACTCCGCCTTCCCCGGCCACCCCGGACTCCCGCAGAACCACGCCCGCTTCGAGCGGAACCTGATCCACGACAACAACGAGAACTACTACCGGTACGTCGCCGACGGCACCTGCGCCAAGCCGCCCGTCGAGCGCGGCTACGAGCAGGGCGTCGTCTGCCCGCAGATCTCCATGCCGCCGGGCACCGGCATCATCACGGCGGGCGGCAACTGGAACCTGTACGAGGACAACTGGGTGTACGGACACCAGCGCGCCGCCTTCTTCCTGAGCGCCGTCCCCGCCCACATCCGCGGCGAGTCGGCCTGGGGCAAGCAGACCGACACCTCCCACCACAACCGCTACGCCGGCAACCACCTGGGCGTCGACAAGTCCGGCGCCTCCCGGCCCAACCGCACGGACGTGTGGTGGGACGGCCAGGGCGGCGGCAACTGCTGGCAGTCCGACGGTAGGACGTCCGGGGCGTCGACCCCCGGCGCCCTGCCCGAGTGCGGGACGCGCCGCGGTGAGGTCTCCGGGAACACCGACAGGCTCGTGGGCGAACCGGCCAAGCTCGCCCACCTGCTGGTGTGCGCCGACTACAACGTCCAGGCGCGTCGGCTGCCCGCGGGCTGCGACTGGTACGGCGCGCGAGGGATCCAGCGCGTCGAGACCCAGCTCGCCCTGGGGATCGCCGTCGTGCTCGCCCTCGTCGGCGGCGTCCTGTGGTGGCGCCGGCTCCGTGGCAACCGCCTCTCGGGCGTCGCGACCCTCCTGGGACTCGTCGGCCTGGCCCTGGACGTGGCGGGCTCCACGCTGAGCCTGACCTCCGGCCCTCTCCCGGCCCTCGCGCTCCTCCTGATCGGCGCCTGGTGGACGGCCCTTGGCCTCGCCCTGCGCCCGACCCGCCCCGCCTTCGCCTGGACCACCCTCGCCCTGGGCGCCCTCACCCTCCTCGACGCCTTCGACAAGGCGGTCCTGATGATCCCCTGGATCCCCCTCAGCCCCGCGTGGCTGCGCGGCCTGCTCGCGGTGGTGTGGGTGCTGTGGGCCGCGGCGGTCGCGGCCCGGCGCGCCCCTGGGGGAGCGGACGACCACGAACCCACCCAGGCCCCCGGTCCGGCTCCGGTCACCGCGGCCGCGCGCGAGGCGAACGCCGGGGAGCCGTCGTGAGGCGCGTGGTGGGGCGTGTTGCGGTGCCCGGCGTGGGGCGCGTGGTGGTGCGCGTCGCGGTGCCCGGCGTCGGGCGCGTGGTGGTGCGCTTCGCGGCGCCCGGCGTGAGGCGCGTTGCCGCGCCCGGCGTGGCGCGCGTGGCGGCCGCGACTGGCCGCCCCACGTCCCGTCGGGTCGCAGTCCTCGCCGGGGTCGTCCTCGCCGTCGTCCTGGCCGCCGCCGGGTGTGGTGGGCGGGCCACCACCCACCACAAGCCCGGCACCGGCCATCAGGAGGCGACCGCGGGCAGTGGCACGCTGCTCGCGGCGAAGGACGAGGGCGGACACCGGCTGCGGGAGGTGCCGGCCGCAGGGGCGCCCGCCGTACGCGTCGAGGTGCGGCCCGACGCCGAGGGCGGCTGGAACATCCACCTCGCCGTGGAGAGGTTCCGCTTCACCCCCGAGAGCGTCGGCGGCGCGGCCATCCCGGGCCGCGGCCACGCCCGCCTTCTGGTCGACGGCAAGGAGACCGCCCGCCTCTACGGCCCCTGGCACCACGTCCCGCCCGGCGCCCGCGCCGTCACCGTCCGCCTCCACGCGGACGACCACACCGCCTGGGCGGTCGCGGGCAAGCCGGTCGGGGCCACCGTCCCCCTCGCCGCCACCGCGCCCCCGACGGCGGCCACCGCCACCAGTACCGCCCCCGCCCCCGGCCGCACCGTCGAGATCACCATCACCGGCTCGTCCGTCCAACCACCCCCTTCCCGCATCGAGTTGAAGAAGGGCGAACAGCTCACCCTCCGTGTCACCAGCGACCGCGCCGACACCCTCCACGTCCACGGCTACGACCGCGAACTGCCCCTCCCCCCTGGCACATCCGGCTCCCTCACCCTCACTGCCGACCGCACCGGCCTCTTCGAGGTCGAGACCCACGAAGCGGGGCTCCTCCTGACCCAGCTCGTCGTCCGATGACCGCCCCCGCCCCCGCGCACCTCAACGCCCCCGCACACCTCCTCGCCCACGGCATCGGCTCCCAGCACGACCTCCCGCTCTCGCCCTTCTACGCCTACGCGGGAGCCTTCGCCGCGCTCTTCGTCTCCTTCCTCGCTCTCGGCCTGCTCTGGCCGGCCTCCCGTTACCGCGGCGCCCTGGCCGGCCGCCCGCTGCCCGTCGCCGTCCAGCGCCTCGCCGACGCCCCGGCCACCCGCACCGCCCTGCGCCTGCTCGGCACGGCCGCCGCCGCGACCGTCCTCCTCCACCTCCTCCTCGGTCCCGACGACCCCGACCGCAACCCCGCGCCCGGCGCCGTCTACGTCCTGCTCTGGGTGGGGCTCGTCCCCGCCTCCCTTCTCCTCGGCCCCGTCTGGCGCCTCCTGAACCCCCTGCGCGCGCTCCACGCCCTGCTCCCCGCTCCCCGCACCCCCCGTCCCCTGCCCGCCGGCCTCGGCATCCGCCCCGCCGCCGCGGGACTCCTCCTCTTCGCCTGGCTCGAACTCGCCGCCCCCGACCCCACGTCGACCACCACCCTCCTGACCTTCCTCGCCGTCCTCACGGCCACCGGCCTCCTCGGCGCCGCCCGCCACGGCCCCGACTGGTTCGCCCACGCCGACCCCTTCGAGGTCTACTCCTCCCTCCTCGCCCGGCTCTCCCCGCTCGGCCGCCGCTCCGACGGCCGCCTCGTCCTGCGCTCCCCCTTCAACGGCCTCGACTCCACCCCGCCGACCCCCGGCCTCGTCGCCACCGTCTGTGTCCTGCTCGGCTCCACCGCCTACGACGGCTTCTCCGACAACCCCCGCTGGATCACCACCCTCCAGACCTCCCCCCTCGGCCCGACCCTCACCGCCACCCTCGGCCTCCTCGCCGCCGTCGCCCTCGTCGCCGCCCTCTACGCCCTCTGCGCAGGCGCCCTGCGCCTGATGGATCGCGCACTCACCACCCCCCTCACCTCCTTCGCCCACTCCCTCCTGCCCATCGCCCTCGGCTATCTCGTCGCCCACTACTTCACACTCTTCGTCACCGAAGGACCACGTACCGTCATCGTGGCAGGGGGCACTGACAACGCCCCCTCGGCCGCCCCACCCCTGGCCCCCGGCGCCCTCGCCACCCTCCAGGTCGCCGCGATCGTCACCGGCCACGTCCTCGGTGTCGTCGCCGCCCACGACCGCGCCGTGCGCCTCTTCCCGCCCGCCCGGGCCGTGGCCGGGCAACTTCCCCTGTTCGCGCTGATGATCGCGTACACCCTCGGCGGCATCGGCCTGCTCATCGCCTGACCCGACCGCGAACGGAGCGGCATCATGGACCCCGTGCCCCAGCCTTCCCTCCGTCGCACCCCCGTCCAGCAGCGCAGCGCCGAGCGCCTCGCCCGGATCCTCGACGCCTGCGCCGAACTCCTCGACGAGACCGGGTACGAGCAGCTGAGCACCCGTGCCGTCGCCGTCCGCGCGGGCGTTCCCATCGGCTCCGTCTACCGCTTCTTCGGCAACAAGCGCGCCATGGCCGACGCCCTCGCCCACCGCAACCTCGACCGCTACGCCGAGCGGATCACCGCCCGCCTCGCGGTGGCCGGGCAGGTCGACGCGTACAGCGCGATCGACGGAGTCCTGGACGAGTACATCGCGATGAAGCGCACCGTCCCCGGCTTCGCGCTCGTCGACTTCGGCGTTCCCGCGCCCAGCGGTCCGGCGCCCGCCGGCGACGAAGCGTCCGGCGACGCCAACCATCTCGTCGCCGACCGTCTCTGCGGTCTCCTCGCCACCCATCTCGACCGCACCGCCGACGACGCCCTGCGCCGAAAGGTCCTCGTCGGCGTCGAGGCCGCGGACGCGCTGCTCCAACTCGCCTTCCGTACGGCCCCGTCCGGGGATGCCGCACTCATCGCCGAGACCCGCGAACTCCTCTACGCCTATCTCGCCCCCTCGCTGACGTGACCCCTCCCCACCGTGCGTACCGGTCGGTATGCTCGCTGGTGCCCGCGCGTTACCGCCGCCGCCCCGCCTCAGGGAGTCGCCATGTCCACCGCCCTGCGCATCTGCCCGCTCTGCGAAGCCACCTGCGGGCTGACCCTGACCCTCGACGGGACCCGGGTCACCAGCGCCCGCGGGGACCGCGACGACATCTTCAGCCAGGGGTTCATCTGCCCCAAGGGCGCCTCCTTCGCCGAGGTGGACGCCGATCCCGACCGGCTCACCGGGCCCCTCGTCCGCAAGGACGGCGCGCTGCGGGAGGCCACATGGGAGGAGGCGTTCGACACGATCGCCGCCCGGATCCGGCCCCTCATCGAGGCGTACGGGCCGAACGCGGTGGGTATCGTGCTCGGTAACCCGAACGTCCACACCATGGCCGGCGCCCTCTATCCGCCCCTGCTGATCGGCGCCCTGCGGACCCGGAACCTGTTCACGGCCTCCACGCTCGACCAGATGCCCAAGCACGTCTCCAGCGGACTGCTCTTCGGGGACCCCTTCGCCATACCCGTCCCCGACCTGGACCGCACCGGCCATCTCCTGATGCTCGGCGCCAACCCCCTGGACTCCAACGGCAGTCTCTGCACCGCGCCCGACTTCCCCGGCAAGCTCAAGGCGCTGCGCAGGCGCGGCGGCACCCTCACCGTCGTCGACCCGCGCCGCACCCGCACGGCCCGGCTCGCCGACCGCCATGTCTCCATCCGCCCCGGCGCCGACGCCCTCTTCCTCGCCGCGCTCGTCCACACCCTCTTCGCGGAGGACCTCGCCGCCCCCGGCGCGCTCGCCGAGCACGTCCTGGGCATGAAGGACGTACGGGAGGCGGTACGGGAGTTCACGCCCGAGGCCGTCGCCGCCGCCTGCGACGTGGACGCCGCCACCATCCGTACCGTCGCCCGCGAACTCGCCGCCGCGCCCACGGCCGCCGTCTACGGCCGGATGGGCAGCTCCACCGTCGCGTACGGCACCCTCGCCAACTGGCTCGTCGACGTCCTCAACGTCCTCACCGGCAACCTCGACCGCCCCGGCGGCGCGCTCTTCCCGCTCTCCGCCACCGCCCCCGCGCCCCGGCCGGCGGGCCCCGGCAAGGGCTTCACGCTCGGCCGCTGGACAAGCAGGGTCTCCGGCCACCCCGAGGCAAAGGGCGAGCTGCCCATGGCCGCGCTTGCCGAGGAGATCGAGACGGAGGGGGAGGGGTGCATCCGCGCGGTGATCACCCTCGCCGCCAACCCCGTCCTGTCCGCGCCCGACGGGCTGCGCCTCGACCGGGCGCTCGGCGCCCTGGACTTCATGGTCGCCGTCGACCCGTACCTCAACGAGACCACCCGTCACGCCGACGTCGTCCTGCCCCCGCCGCCGCCCTCCCAAAGCGCCCACTTCGACTTCGCCTTCAACAACTTCGCCGTCCGCGACCAGGCCCGCTTCACCCCGGCCGCCGTCCCTCTGGAAGAGGGACGCATGGACGAGTGCGAGATACACGCACGGCTGATCCTCGCCGTCTCCGGGATGCACGGCGCCCCGCCCTCGGCCGTCGACGACCTCGCCATCGACACGACCCTCGCCAAGGCCGTCGCCCAGCCCCATTCGCCCGTCCACGGCGCCGACCCCAAGGCCGTGGCGGCACAGCTGAGCGGGGCGACCGGGCCCCTGCGACGGCTTGACCTGATGCTCCGCCTCGGCCCGTACGACCTCACCCTCGACGACCTGCTCCGGGCGCCGCACGGCATCGACCTCGGCCCCCTGAAGCCCCGCCTCCCCGGGATCCTCAGGACCCGCAGCGGACGCGTCGAGCTGCTGCCCGAGCCGATCGCCGCCGACCTGCCCCGGCTGCGCGCCGCCCTCGACGCGGAACCGGGCGGCCTGGTGCTCGTCGGCCGCCGCCATCTGCGCTCGAACAACAGCTGGCTGCACAACGCGCCGTCCCTCAACGGCGGTTCGAACCGGTGCACCCTCCAGGTCCACCCGGACGACGCCGACCGGCTCGGTCTCGCCGACGGCAAACCGGCCCGGATCGCGGCCGAGGGCGGTGCCCTGGAGGTCGAGGTGGAGATCACCGACACCGTACGGAGCGGGGTGGTGAGCCTGCCCCACGGCTGGGGCCACGATCGGCCCGGCACCCGTCTCGCCGTCGCCGCCGCGCGCCCCGGCGTCAACGTCAACCAGCTCCTGGACGGCTCCCGCCTGGACCCGCTCTCCGGCACCGCCGTGCTCAACGGCTTCCCGGTGGAGCTGACGCCCCTGCCCTGACCCTGGGCCGGACCCCTGCCGTGACCTGGGGTTTTGCTCGTATTGCTCACGCGTCAACATCTTGTTAACAGCAGAAGAGGGCACCTAACGTCATCCGAACCGCCGCACCGGCGGGAGCCGCCCCGGTGTGAGTTCAAGGGTGAACGTGAGGTGTCCTCCATGCTGACCGTCCTCGGCTTCGCCATGATCGCGACCTTCCTGGTCCTGATCATGATGAAGAAGATGTCGCCGATCGCGGCGCTCGTCTTGATCCCCGCGCTGTTCTGTGTCGCCGTCGGACAGGGGGCACAGTTCGGCGACTTCGTCATCGAAGGCGTGGAGAAGCTCGCCCCCACCGCCGCGATGCTGATGTTCGCCATCGTCTACTTCGGCGTGATGATCGACGTCGGCCTCTTCGACCCGATCGTCCGGGGCATCCTGCGCTTCTGCAAGGCCGACCCGCTGCGGGTGGTGGTCGGTACGGCGGTACTAGCCGCGATCGTCTCGCTCGACGGCGACGGCTCCACCACGTTCATGATCACCGTCTCGGCGATGTATCCGCTCTACAAGCGGCTCGGGATGAGCCTGGTCGTGATGACCGGCGTCGCCGCCACCGCCAACGGCGTCATGAACACCCTGCCCTGGGGCGGCCCCACCGCCCGTGCCGCGACCGCGCTCAAGGTCGACGCGGCCGACATCTTCGTCCCGATGATCCCGGCTCTCGGCGTCGGCCTGCTCTTCGTCTTCGCCCTCGCGTACGTCCTCGGCCGCCGCGAGCGCAAGCGCATCGGCTACCTCACCCTGGACGAGGTCCTGGAGCCGCAGACCGAGACCGTCCTGGTGAAGGCGGGCGGCGGTGCGGGTGACGGTACGGACACGCCGCAGGCGTCCGGCGGCTCCGCCGGCGCACCGGGGCAGCCCGCCGAGGGCGAGGGCTTCCAGGGGCTCGACCCCAACCGCCCGACGCTGCGGCCCCGGCTGTACTGGTTCAATGCCGGTCTCACCGTCGCGCTGCTCACCGCGATGATCCTGGAGCTGCTGCCGATCCCGGTCCTCTTCCTGCTCGGCGCCGCGCTCGCGCTCACCGTCAACTACCCGAAGATGGCCGACCAGAAGGCCCGGATCGCCGCCCACGCCGACAACGTCCTCAACGTGACCGGCATGGTCTTCGCCGCCGCCGTCTTCACCGGTGTCCTCACCGGCACGGGCATGGTCAAGCACATGGCCGACTGGCTCGTGGGCGCCATCCCCGAGGGCATGGGCCCGCACATGGCGCTGGTCACCGGTCTGCTCAGCCTCCCGCTCACGTACTTCATGTCGAACGACGGCTTCTACTTCGGTGTCCTGCCGGTCCTGGCGGAGGCGGGCGCGGCCCACGGCGTGTCGCCGCTGGAGATCGCCAGGGCCTCGCTCGTCGGCCAGGCGCTGCACATGTCCAGCCCGCTGGTTCCGGCCGTGTACGTCCTGGTCGGCATGGCGAAGGTCGAGTTCGGCGACCACACGAAGTTCACGGTGAAGTGGGCCGCGCTCACGTCGCTGGTGGTGCTGGCGGCGGGGATCCTCTTCGGAATCATCTGACGCCAGGGCACAGGCCCCGGTCACCGACGGTGGCCGGGGCTTTCGGCTGTCCGGGGGATTCGAGGACTCGCGCGGCGTTGCGCACCCTGAGTAGTGGTCATGTAACTGATAGTCAGATTATCGGCTGATCTGTCCGACGTCTTCGTGACTGGAGGAACCCCCGCATGACCGCTCAGGTTGTCCGCCCCTTGCTCTCCGCCGCCGTGGCTGCCCTCACTATCGGCGGTGTGGCCCTGGGCGGCGCACCCGCCGCCTTCGCCGCCCCCGGCGACAACGGCGACATCAAGATCCACCACGCCGGCCCGTACCCGCCGTACGAGCCGCGCACGCCCCATGACGACCAGCGCACCGTGACGAAGGTGTGCCCGTTCTACATCGCGGCATTCAACTTCGACACCATCCAGGACGTCAGCTGGGCGATCTCGCCCCAGCCCCCGACGGACACCACCACCCTGTCCGGCACCATCCATCTGACCTCGGAGAGGTGGTGGACCGATGACCTGCGCCTGACCGACGGCATGTACAAGATCGAGTGGACCTGGGAAGGCCAGATGGGCGCCAAGAAGAGCAAGGTCTTCAAGGTCGACTGCAAGGACATCAACGGCCCGACGCAACCGCCCAACGGCGACAACGGCGGTAACGGCGGCCCCACCAAGCCTCCGCACACCAAGCCCCCGTACCACAAGCCCCACGGCCCGGTCGGTGCCGGCGGTGGCGGTAGCGCCGAGCTCGCGTCCGACAACTCGGCCTTCGGGATCGGATCGGCCATCGCCGCAGCCGTCGCCGGCACGGCGGGCGTGATCCTCATCCGTCGGTCGCGCCGCCGCACCGATGGCGCCGCGTAGGTCCCGCTTCACGCGCAGGCAGCGGCGCCTTCTCCGGCTCGCCCGGACGGTGGTGGTGACCCTGTCGCTGGTCGTCGGCGGCATCTGGTGGGCCCAGGACGAGGAACCGTCCGGCCCACCGATCGCCGCCGCCCCGGCCACGCACGGGCAGCACCCCGACCAGAAGCCGCAGGCAGAGTCCAGTCCCAAGCCCCCGCCCCAGGCGGTCAAGCCCCGCCCCAAGGCCCCGGCCACGCCGTCGCCGCCGCCTGCGCCCCTGGCCCGCTCGCGCGCCACCAGACTCGCCATCCCGGCGATCACCATCGAGGCCCCGATCATCGGCCTGAGCCTCGACCGGTCAGGACAGCTCGGCACCCCACCGGTCGAGAACCCCCGGGTCGTCGGCTGGTACGCGGGCGGTGCCGCCCCGGGCGAGCGCGGCACGGCGATCGTCGTCGGCCATCGTGACACCCGTACCGGACCCGCGATCTTCCTCAACCTCAACTCGCTCGCCCCCGGCAACACCGTCCGTGTCGCCCGGGCCGACGGCAAGGTCGCCGTCTTCACGGTCGACAGGGTCCGTACGTATACGAAGGAGGAGTTCCCCGACCAGGAGGTGTACGGCTCCACGGACCGTCCCGAACTGCGGCTGCTCACCTGCGGCGGAACCTTCGACCCCAAGAAGGGCTACGCGTCGAACGTCGTCGTCTTCGCCCACCTCACGGACGTCGCCCGGGAGATCTGAGACGCGCGCCGTCCGTCGTGCCGCGGGCCCTCGCCACCCGGCGCGCGCCCGCCGGATACGGCAGTTCCGCCGCCAGCGCCGCCGCCCTGTCGAACCCCTCCGCCGCCTCCCGCGCGCGGCCGAGGGCGGCCAGCGCGGCGGCGTGCGCGGTACGGGCCTCCGCCTCCGCGAGCCGCTCCCCGGCCCGCTCCGCCCGTACGACCTCCGCGGCGGCCACCGAGGCCGCCTCCTCGGCGCGCCCGCACGCCAGTTGGGCCCACGCCGTCAGATGCGCCGTCCCGGGCTCCCCGCTCTCCGCCAGCAGGGCCAGCGCCTCCTGCGGCCGGCCCTCCCGTATCGCCGCCTCGGCGCGCGCCGAGCGCACCTCCTGCCGCGCCTGATGGTCGCCCTGCGACCGGGCCGTGCGCTCGGCAGAGTCGAGGAGCGCCACGGCCCCGGGCTCCGCCATCCGCATCCGTACCCGGGCCAGCGCCACCCAGGCGTACGGCGCGCACCAGACCCCGTCCGGCTCCGCATCCCGCACCGCGGTCTCCGCCAGCTGCCGCGCCTCGGCCGTCTCCTCCACGAGCAGATGGAGTTCGGCGAGATTGGCCCGCTCGAAGACCGACGCGGTCGGATCGCCCGAGCGCTCGGCGAGCTCCAGCGCGCGCCGGCCCGTCGCGATCGCCTCGCGCAGCCGCCCCGCCCGGCGCGCGGTCTCACGCAGCACCGAGAGCACCGAGGCCAGCAGCTGCGGATCGCCGTACGCCTCCGCGTGCGGCAGCGCCTCGTAGGCGACCGGGCCCGCCTCCCCGAACCGCCCCGCGAGCCCCAGCGAGGTCGCCCGCGCCGCCAGGGCCCGGGCGAGCAGACCACGCCGCTCCGGCCCGTCCACCGCCTGAGCCGTCTCCTCCGCCGCCCGCGCGGCCGTCACCCCGTCCTCGTACCGCCCCGCGACGAAACACAGCACCGCCCGCGCCAGATGGTGCGCGCTCGCCGTCGCCGCCGGAGTCCAGGGCCCGGGCGGGCAGGAGTCGAGCAGCCGCAGTCCCTCGTCGCTGCTGCGGGTCTTCGGCATCAACTCGGCGAGCCGGGCCGTCGCCAGGACCTGACCGTCCCGGTCGCCGCGCCGCCGCAGTTCCGCCCGCGCCTCCGCGAGGAGCCGCGCGGCCTCCTCGAAGCGGCCCATCCGGCGCAGCACGGCACTGCGGTCGATCCTCGCCCGCGCCGACTCCGCGGCCAGCGCGTCGAGCCGCTCGGTGAGTTCGGCGTAGTAGCGGTCGGCGGTGTCGTTGGCGTACAGGACGGCGGCCCGTTCGGCGGCCCGACGCAGATAGGCCGTGGCGCGCGGGTCGTCGGCGCGGGTCAGATGGGTGGCGAGTATGTCCACCGCCTCGGGCCTGCGGCGCAGCACCGCCTCCGCGTACGCCGAGTGCAGCAGCCGGCGCCGGGCGGTGGACAGCGCTTCGTAGCAGGTCAGCCGGACCAGCGGATGACGGAAGGCGAGCCCGGCCGCCGGCCGGCCCTCGGCGACGACGATCCGTTCCTCGACCACGGAGGCGGCGACGGCGGCGTCCACCGCCTCGGTGGCCTCGGCGGCCGAGAGCCGCGGATGACCGCCCCGCCGGGCCACGTCGAGGACCTCGGCCAGCGCCGCGTCCTGACCTGCCACGGCGACCACCTCGACCACGCGGCGGGCCGCGCCGCCGAGCCGCCCGAGGCGTTCCGCGACCAACTGCCGGACGCTCTCGGGCGCGCCAGTCCGCCCGTCGCCGCCCTCCCGTACCGCGCGCGCAAGTTCGAGGGCGAACAGCGGATTGCCGAGCGACAGCTCCCACACCCGCTCCGGTACGGGTACGGGTACGGATTCGGGCACGGGTACGGGTACGGGTACGGGTACGGGTACGGCGAGGGACACGGCCCCGGCACCCTCAACGGCCCCGGCCCCCGCATCGGCCTCGCCGAGCACGTCCGCCGTCAGGGCCAGGCACGCCTCGCGGGTCAGGCGGGGCAGCTCCACCGTGAGTGCGAGCGACTGGCGCGGCATCACGTCGAGCGTGTGGCGGCGCGGATCGGAGGCCGGCAGCTCCTCGGGGCGGATGGTGGCGAGAAATCGCCAAGCCCTTCCCGTGTCGCCTGCCTGGCGAGCAAGATGGCTGAGGAGCTGGAACGAGCCCAAGTCCGCCGCATGGAGGTCGTCCAGCACCAGCAACACGGGCCGCTCCGCCGCCAGTTCCCCGAGCAGCCCGGCAGCCGCCCGGAACAGCCGGTCCCGCTCCTCCTCGGGACTCCGGCCCGACACCGGCCGCACCCGGCCCAAGGAGGGCAGAAGCGCGGCCAGTTCGGGGTACTCGGCGCCCGCCCGGGACCTCTCGGCGGCCGGGCGGTCCGCCAGCCAGCCGTCGAGGGCCTCGGCGAACGGACCGTACGGCGTGTGCCCCTCCGCGTCGTGCGCCGCCCCCCACAGGACGGCCGTCCCCTCCTTGGCCGCCCTGCGGGCCGCCTCGCCCACGAGCCGGGTCTTGCCGAGACCTGCCTCACCCGTGACCAGGAGCACGGGCGGGGAAGCGGGGTCCAGGAGCCGGGCCAGCACCTCGTCCCGGCCGCGCAGGGGCGAGGCGGGCGGGCGGCGCACCACGGCCGGCAGCGTGGGGCGTACCGACCGGGAGGACGGTACGGGCGCGGCGAGCGCCTCCCGGTGCAGCCGCTCGGTCTCGGCACCGGGCCGCACACCGAACTCCGCGTCCAGTGCCTCCCGGCACAGGTGGTACTGCGCCACCGCACGCCGCCGCAGCCCCTGCCGGAGGTACGCCTCGATCAGGATCCGGTGCGCGCCCTCCTCCGCCGGGGCCGACGCCAGGACGCGCTCCGCTGCGGGTACCGCCTCCTCCGGTGCCCCGGCAGCCAGATGTGCCGCCGCCAGCGCCAGGAGGGTGCGCTCCCGCAGGGCGGACAGGCGTGCGCGGCGGGCCTCGGCCCAGGGGGCGTAGCGGTCCTCGGGCAGCAGCTCGCCCGTGAACGCGTCGAGGGCCGCGGCCAGTCCGGCGCGCCCGCCGTGCGCCAGGGCCGCCTCGGCGAGCGCTTCGGCCTCGTCGGCGTCGATCCGTACCGTCCGCGGATCGAGCCGCAGCAGGGAACCCTCGCCGGTCAGATAGGAGGAGACCGCCCGGGGCCGCAGCTCGGGCTCGATCGCCCGGCGCGCCGCGTGCAGGGCCACCCGCAGACTGCCGAGCGCGGAGTGGGGATCGGCGTCCGGCCAGCAGATCTCCATGGCCTGCTCGCGGTGGAGGCGGTGGCCGGGTGAGACGGCGAGCAGCTTCACCAGCGTCCGGGCACTGGGGCGTGGCCACCGCTCGGCGAGCGGCGGCCCGCCGTCCCGGTCGACGCCGAACCCGCCGAGGAGACGCACCCGCAGCACCGGGGGCGCGCCCGCTGATATGTCATCGCCCATGAGGGCGCCCACTCTAATGGGCGCCCCCACCAGCGGCTTCGGTCAGCAAGGCTTCGGTCAGGAAACGGTCAGCACGCCCGTCACCGCGCCGTGCAGGCCGCTGTCCGACAGGAGGTAGCGCCCGCCGGACAGTTCGATCGTCCGGTCGAAACCGGTGTCGTCCTTGCCGAGACCCACGACCTCGTCCACCCCGTCACCGGTCAGGTCCGCCACGATCAGGTTCTGCTGGGCGAAGCGCTGCATCCGCGTCAGCTGGTTCGGGTAGTTCACGCCCCCCGTCAGGACCGCCGGGTCCCACACATAGGAGGCGCCCTCCGTACCGCCGATCAACAGCCGCCGCCCGCCGGGGCCGGTCGCGAACCGGCCCCGGTGCACCGTCGGCAGCGTGTAGATCTCGTGCTCGCCGCCGTCCTTGGCGAAGGTGCGGAACGAGGCCGTGCCGGCGAGGACCAGACCCTCGTCACCGGTGAACCAGTTGCCGACCGTCCAGGCGCCGCCACCCGTGGCGGTCCGTACGACCTTGCCCGTCCGCACGTCACGGAACTCGAGGAGCGTGGTCCAGAACCTTCCCTCCCGCACGATCCAGGAGTGCACGACCGCGTGCCCGTCCGCGTACGGGATGTCGGGGGAGGCGTACACCCCGTGATAGAGCTGCGCCGCGTGGATCCGGGTGTCGGCGTCGCCGGTCCAGGTCGGGTCGGCGGCCCAGGCGAGCGTGCCCGAAGCGGCCTCCAGCGCCATGCCGTTGACGACCCCGGCGCCCGTGCCCAGCGACCCCGGCGTCTGGTACGAGCCCATGACCCGGTCGTCCGCGACCGCGAGGTCGGAGAAGACCACCGGGCCTGCGCCGGCGGGGGTGTACGACCAGACGAGCCGGCCGCTTCCCTTGTACGCGCGGACCGCGTCCGTCGGCACCAGCACCTCGTCGTCCCCGTCACCGTCCAGGTCCGCGACCGTCACCGAGCGGACGAACCGACCGCCCCCGTCGATCGTCCTGCGAACCGCCCCGGTACCGGCGTCCACGATCACCGCGGCGCTGTCGGCGGCGAGCACGAGGTCGTCCTCGCGGCCGTCGCCGTCCGTGTCACCGACCGCGATGTCCCCGGCCACCGACCCGGGCAGCGTGGACTGCCACAGCAGCCGTGGCTCACCGGCCGCCAGGGAGGGGCCGTCGTACGCCCACAGCCCGTGCGACTGGCCCGCCGCCACCACGTCCTTCACCCCGTCGCCGTTCACGTCCACCGCGATGCCGGTGGACAGATCGGCCTGGAGCGGGGTGAGACCGGCGGAGCTGCCGTTGCCAAGCCGGTACGAGCGGATGTTGTGCTCGTTGTCGACGGTCCGCACCAGCCAGTCGTCGCCCGAGCGGTACGGCTGGGCGTACAGCGGCGAGGCCACCGCGCCCTTCCTCGACCACCGCACCCCGCCGTCACGGCCGTTCAGCACGGTCAGGGTCCCGTAGCGGGAGCCGCCCGGATTGGCGGCCGTCTCCTTGCCCTCCGTCGTCACGTACGAGGCCAGCACCCTGCCGTCGGCGATCTCCAGACCCAGCGCCGAGTCGCCGTCCTTGACGTTGTCCTCGCCGCGCTTGACCGTGTGTGACCACAGCTCGCCCCCGTCGGAGCCCCCGAGCGCCCGCACGGTGGCAGCGTTGACGTACAGGTACGCGTCGAGAGTCGCCTCGGCGAACACGTACTCCGCGCCGCCGCCGTCCCGGACGTCGCCGACGGCCAGTTCGGTGCCGACGGCGTTGATCCGGTTGTCCAGGACGGTCCGGGTGCCGTCGGCGAGGTCGTACGCGGCGATCTCGTACCGCAGCCCCTCGCGGTAGTCGGACTGCTCCAGGGCGACCAGCCGGCCGCGGGAGGTGTCATGCACCGCCTCACGCCCGTACAGGCTCCCGTCCGTCCGCCAACGCACCGACCCGTCGGCCGTGCCCAGGACGAGCGTGTGGCTCTCGGCGGGCGCCGTGGCCGTCCTGCGGACGTGCCAGGAGACGGCCGCCGCGCCACCGGCCAGCGGGGTGACCGAGGACCACCGGCCGTCGCGCTTCCCCGTGGCGTACGTCCAGGTCGCCGTCGGCGTCAGCCGCCCCTCCGCGTACCCGAAGCGGAAGCCGTACAGCGTCGCCGTGGCCGCCTTGTCCGCGTTCGGATTGGTGGACGGCTGGTCGGCGACGAGCAGGGTGTCGCCCACCAGCACGACCTGCTGCGCGTCGGCGAAGAGTCGGCTCCAGACCGTGGCCCCGGTCCGGCCGTCGAGGACGGTCACGAAGGTGCCGGTGGTCAGCGGCGAACCGGGCGAGGTGAAGGGCCGGTACGGGCTGTTGCCCACGTCCGCCGTGAAGACGACGTCCGCGACCCCGTCGCCCGTCAGATCGCCCTGGGACCAGCCGCGGTCGGCGAGGTCCGCGAACGGGCTGTTCGCGTGGTAGCCGAGGGTGATCCGGGCGGGATACGGCTCGGCCTGCCACGGCCGGACGTTCCTGACCTGCCAGTCGGCGTACAACGAGGTGTTGTCCCGCTTCCACACGGTACGGCCGGAGGCGGTAAGCCGGGTGACCGTGCCGAGGCTGTGCACGGCGAGGAAGTCCCCGCGTCCCCCGCCGAGTTGCGCGGTCTCGGCCTGCCCGCGGTACGTCTCCAGGGCGGAGGCCGCGGTGAGGGCCACCGCACCGGCCCCGGTGTCCTCGGTGCCCTGGGCGGTGGGCGCCGGGGCTTCCGGCGCGCCCTGCGGAGTGACCTGCTGCGGCTCGGCGGCCTCGACGGCGCGCTGCTCCAGCGCGTCGGCCTCGGCGTCGGTGAGGACACGGGCGACCGGCTCCTCGCCGGCGTACACGGAGGCGTGGGCGGTGGTGGCAGGCAGGGCGGTCAGCGCGAGTCCGGCCGCGATCAGGGCGGAGGCGAGGCGTACGGCCCGCCGGGAGGTGGAAGTCATCGGACCGCCTTCGGGGTGATGCGGATCGCGGACCTGTCGGCGATCACGGACTCGTTGAAGGAGTACTGCAGGGCGTCGGTGCCGGCCTGGTTCTCGATACCGACGGTGGCCTTGCCGCCGGACTCGTACGCGCCCGCGCCGATCGACTGGTACTGCAGGACGATCGCGCCGGTCGCCTCCTCGAACACGGCCTCGAAGGTGACACGCTGGGAGGTGTCGGCGGCGAAGGCCGCGTTCTCCCAGACGATCGCGAACCTCCGCTGACCCGCCGTGCCGGTCGTCGCGGTCCTCACGGCGGACTTGGCGTCCAGGGTGAGGTCGTCCCAGTAGGCCGCGAGGATGCCGTTGGGCTGGCCCGGCGCGGGCAGCGCGGTGTTGGCATAGTCGCCGAGGCGCGGGGCGAGGAAGTTCACCAGGCCGTTGGTGGTGACGTTCGCCTCGCTGTACGGGACGCCGTAGAAGGAGACAGGGAACGGCAGGGCGATCGTCTTCGCGTTCTCGTCGCCGGAGAGCGCGAGCTTCGTCCTGGCGTCGACCCAGGAGTACGCGGCGGGCCGGCAGCTGTTGCCGGAGGCGTCGGTACGAGCGGGCAGGGCGGCGGTCACGTTCTCGACGCCGTCCACGGTCAGGGCGGCCGTGTGGACGCCGTTGCACAGGACCGGCGCGGCCGGGGTGGCGGTGAGGGTGAAGGCGCCCTCGGCGACGGCCGGGAAGCGGAAGCCGCCGGAGGCGTCGGTCATGACCGGCGCGAGCGGGGCGTCGGTGAAGCGGACGGTGGCTCCCCTCAGCGGCCTGCCGGTGACGTCGAGGACCGTGCCGGAGACGGCGTGCGCGGGCACGGCGTCCAGGGCGAGGTCGTGGGTGAGGGACTGGCCGGTGGTGACGGTCAGGTTCTCCTCGGTGGCGGTGCGGTAGCCGTAGCCGCCGGTGGAGAGCGTGTACGTGCCCGCCGCGAGGGTCAGCCGGTAGGCACCGGAGGCGTCCGTGCTCACCGAGCGCCGGGCGTCGCCCGCGCGGGCGGCCACCGTGATGCCGGGGATCGGGGCGCCGGTCGCCCGGTCCGTGACCGTGCCGGTGAGGGTGGCCGCGGTGTGCGGGGCCCGGTCGACGGCGGCGAGGACGTCCAGCTTGCCCTCGCCCCAGACGTTGTTGGCGTCGGCGGTACCGCCGCAGTGGGTGTCCTCGACATCCCGTGCGGAGTCGTTCAGGGCGGCGCGGGTGGCGTCGATGTTCCCGATGAGCGACGGGGCCGAGGACCAGAGCAGGGCGACGGCGCCTGCGACGTGCGGGGTGGCCATCGACGTACCGGAGATAGCGCGGTAGCCGTTGCCCGGCCAGGCGGAGCGGACGTTCACGCCGGGGGCGGAGAGGTTCGGCTTCATCGAGCCGTCGACCCGGGAGGGGCCGAAGCCGGAGAAGCTCGCGATCCTCCCCTCGACGTCGTAGGCACCGACACCGTAGGCCGGGGCCTGGGCGCCGGGGGCCTCCGTCGTCGAACAGGTCGTGCCGTCGCCGGAGTTGCCGGCCGCGAACGCCTCGAAGATGCCGGCGGCGTTCCAGGACTCGATGATGTCCTGGTAGAAGGTGGTGTTCCCGCCGCCCCAGGAGTTGTTGACGATGTCGGGGGCGAGATCGGGGCGCGGGTTCTGCCCGTTGCGGTCGGTCGGCGCGAGGATCCACTGACCGGACTTCAGCAGCGAGGAGTCCGAACAGCTGCGGGCCTCGCAGCCCTTGGCGGCGATCCACTTCACGCCGGGGGCGACGCCGATGCCGTCGGCGCCGGCGATGGTGCCCATGGTGTGGGTGCCGTGGCCGTTGTTGTCACAGGGCGTGCCGCCGGCGCACTGGCCCGTCGGGTCGAACCAGTTGTAATCGTGGCTGAAGGTGCCGTCCCCCAGGTTGCCCCGGTAGTTCCCCTTCAGCGCCGGGTGGTCGTACTGGACACCCGAGTCGATGTTCGCGACGACGATCCCCTCGCCGCGGTTGTCGTACTGCGACCAGACCTGATCGGCCCTGACGTCCTTGACGCCCCACTCGGGGATCCCCGCCTCCTCGGCGGTGACCGCGCCCTGGGCCACGGTGTCGAGGGCGTAGTGCCGCTCCTGGCGGATGGACGCCACGTCGGGGCGGGCGGCGAGCGTCTCGACGAGCGCCTTGTCGCCGGTCACCTTCACGGCGTTGGCGATCCAGTACGACTCGTAGCCGACCTTCGCCCGGTCCAGATAGCGCGTCAGCGAGCTCTGGCTGCGGGCGGCTCCGGCGCGCAGCGCGTCGAACGCGGCGGCGGCCTTCTTCGCGTGGGCGCGCTGCCGGCGGGCGCCGGAGAGGTCGGCGCGGTCGGCGAGGACGACGAAGAAGGTCGCGTTCCGGCCGGATTCGACGGTGGCGGTGACGCCCGGATCGACCTGGGCGGCCGGCCCGGGGGTGGGGGCGGCCGCCGCGGAAGGCGCGCCGAGCAGGGCCGCGGCCGTGACGGCGACCGCGGCCCAGGCGGTGGATCTGCGATGCATATGGGTGGCTCCTCCATCGCTGGTACGGGGGAAGCCGGCGCCCCGATCCCCTTTGTCCATGGGGGAATGAGCGCGGAGGTGGCGGGGCGGGCTCGGCCGGGACGCTAGAACTGGTCCGTTACTGGGGAATTACCGAGCCTCGACACCAGGTCCGGGCCACCCGCCCTGCCCACCCCACCCCGCCCCGCCCCGCCCCGCCCGCTCGAACCACGAGGACGTGCACATGCCCATCCGCCCGCTGACCACCCGTACCCGCACCAGCACTCGTACGCGTATCGCCGTCGCCTTCGCCGGGCTGCTGATCGCGGCCGGTGCCCCCGCCGCGTACGCCACGCTCGGCGATAACACCTCCCCGCAGACCGCCGTCACGGCGCAGGCGCGTGGCAAGGCGTACGTCGAGACGCGGCTCTTCTTCGGGACCGAGCGTCCCGACGGCGGCCCGGCCGTCACCGACGAGCAGTTCATGGCCTTCGTCGACAAGGAGGTCACGCCCCGCTTTCCGGCGGGCCTGACTGTCCAGAACGGTCGTGGACAGTGGCGCGACCGGAACGGCACCATCGAGCGGGAGCGTTCGTACGAGCTGATCCTGCTGTACCCGTCGTCGGAGACGCGGCTCCACGACCCGAGCATCGAGGAGATCAGGGAGGCGTACCGGAAGGCCTACGGGCAGGAGTCCGTGGCCCGGCTCGACGAGCCGACCCGGGCCGACTTCTGAGCCGGGGCAAGGCGCCTCTGGCGCCAAAAAACTAACAGCGCTAATTTAGGGCGCCGGACCGACCGGCCGGCATGTGCGGAGGAGACTGCGGATGAAGTGCCACGACGCGATGTACATCGGCGGGGAGTGGCGTCCCGCCGCCTCCACGGAGACCATTCCGGTCGTCAACCCGGCCGACGAGCAGATCATCGGCCATGTTCCGGCCGGTACCGCCGAGGACGTCGACGCCGCGGTGCGCGCCGCCCGCGCCGCCTTCCGCGGCTGGGCCGCCACCCCGCCGGCCGAGCGCGCGAAGCTGATCGGCGCGCTCCGCGACGGCCTCGCGGCCCGCGCCGAGGAGATCGCCGCCACGGTGACCGCCGAACTGGGCGCCCCGCCGAAGTTCGCCGCCGCCGTCCACGCCGGACTGCCGATCGCCGTCGCCGGCTCGTACGCCGAGCTCGCCGCCACCCACTCGTTCGAGGAGAAGGTCGGCAACTCCACCGTCTACTCCGAGCCCGTCGGTGTCGTCGGCGCGATCACCCCGTGGAACTACCCGCTCCACCAGATCGTCGCCAAGGTCGCCCCCGCGCTCGCGGCCGGCTGCACCGTCGTCCTCAAGCCGGCCGAGGACACCCCGCTGACCGCCCAGCTCTTCGCGGAGGCGGTCCACGCGGCGGGTATCCCGGCCGGGGTGTTCAACCTGGTCACCGGCCTCGGCCCGGTCGCCGGGCAGGCGCTGGCCGAGCACGAGGGCGTCGACCTGGTCTCCTTCACCGGCTCGACCGCCGTCGGCCGGCGGATCGGCGCCCTCGCGGGCGGAGCCGTCAAGCGGGTCGCCCTGGAGCTGGGCGGCAAGTCCGCCAACGTCATCCTGCCGAGCGCCGACCTCGGCAAGGCCGTCGCCGTCGGCATTGCCAACGTCATGGCCAACTCCGGCCAGACGTGCAGCGCGTGGACCCGGATGCTCGTCCACCGCGACCAGTACGACGAGGCGGTGGCGCTGGCCGCCGAGGCCGTCGCCACGTACGTCCCCGGCGAGCGCGTCGGCCCGCTCGTCAACGCCAGGCAGCAGGCGCGGGTGCGCGGCTACATCGAGAAGGGCGTCGAGGAGGGCGCCCGGATCATCGCCGGCGGGCCGGAGGCCCCGCGGGAGACCGGCTACTACGTCTCCCCGACCGTCTTCGCCGACGTCACGCCGGACATGACCATCGCCCAGGAGGAGATCTTCGGCCCGGTCGTCTCGATCCTGCGGTACGAGGACGAGGACGAGGCCCTCGCCATCGCCAACGGGACCGTGTACGGGCTCGCCGGGGCCGTCTGGGGCGAGCCGGAGGCGGCCGTCGCCTTCGCCCGCCGCATGGAGACCGGCCAGGTCGACATCAACGGCGGCCGGTTCAACCCGCTCGCCCCGTTCGGCGGCTACAAGCAGTCGGGCGTGGGGCGCGAACTCGGGGCGCACGGCCTCACCGAGTACCTCCAGACCAAGTCCCTCCAGTTCTGAGGAGCACGACGCGTCATGAGCGTGGTCCGCGCCGCCTTCCTGCCCGCCGTCGGCTCTCCGCTGGAGATCACCGGGATACGGCTCCCCGAGCCCGGCCCCGGACAGGTCCGGGTCCGGCTCGCCGCCGCCGGGGTCTGCCACTCCGACCTGTCCCTGACCAACGGCACCATGCGGGTGCCCGTCCCCGCCGTCCTCGGCCACGAGGGCGCGGGCACGGTCGTCTCCGTCGGCGAGGGCGTCACCCATGTCGCCCCCGGCGACGGCGTCGTCCTCAACTGGGCGCCGTCCTGCGGCTCCTGCCACCCCTGCTCGCTCGGCGAGGTCTGGCTCTGCGCCGACGCGCTGACCGGCGCCGGGAACGTGTACGCGGCCACCGAGGACGGCGTCGACCTCCACCCGGGCCTCAACGTCGCCGCCTTCGCCGAGGAGACGGTCGTCGCGGCGAACTGCGTCCTGCCCGTCCCGGACGGCGTCCCGCTCACCGACGCGGCCCTCCTCGGCTGCGCCGTCCTCACCGGCTGGGGCGCGATCCACCACTCCGCCCGGGTACGGCAGGGCGAGTCCGTCGTCGTGTACGGCGTCGGCGGCGTCGGCCTCGCCACGATCCAGGCCGCCCGGATGGCGGGCGCCTCGCCGATCATCGCGGTGGACGTGTCGCCGGAGAAGGAGGCCCTGGCCCGGGCCGCCGGAGCCACCGAGTACGTCGTCGCCTCCGAGACCACCGCCAAGGAGGTCCGGAAGCTGACGGGCGGCCAGGGCGCCGACGTGGCCGTCGAATGCGTCGGTCGCGCCACCACGATCCGTACCGCCTGGGACTCCACCCGGCGCGGCGGCCGCACCACGGTCGTCGGCATCGGCGGCAAGGACCAGCAGGTCACCTTCCACGCCCTGGAGCTCTTCCACTGGGGCCGGACCCTGTCCGGCTGCGTGTACGGAAACTCCGACCCGGCCGAGGACCTGCCCGTCCTCGCCGAGCACATCCGGGCCGGCCGCCTCGACCTGAGCGCGCTGGTCACCGAACGGATCACCCTGGACGGCATCCCGGGCGCCTTCGACAACATGCTCGCGGGCAAGGGCGGCCGGGCGCTCGTCGTCTTCTAGGCGCTCTCCTTCTAGGCCCGCTCTGCGACGGTCTCGGCCGAGGGCTCCGCGGGGGCCTTCGGCCGGGAGCGGGACACCGCCACGCCCGCCAGGCACAGCGCCCCGCCCGCGAGCGTCAGCAGGCCCGGCAGCTCGCCGAGGAACACCCAGGCCATGAGGACGACGAGGGCCGGTACGGCGTACGTCGTCGCGCCCATCCGGCCTGCGGTCGTACGGGCCAGGGCGTAGGCCCAGGTCGTGAAGGCGAGGGCGGTCGGGAACACCCCGAGGTACACCATGTTCAAGGTCGCGGAGAGCGGCGCGCGGGCCGCCTCGTCCACGAGCTGCCCGGCGAAGGGCAGGCAGGCCACCGCGCCGACCAGGCACCCGAAGGTCGTGACCTGGAGGGCGCTCCCGTGCGCCAAGGCCGGCTTCTGCGCGACGACACCGCCCGCGTACGCGACCGCCGCCACCAGGCAGAGCACCACGCCGAGCACCGAGGCGTGCCCCTCGCCCGACATCGAGAGCCCGACGGCCACCGCGCCCGCGAAGGACACCGCCATGCCCGTGAGCAGCCGGGGCGGCAGCTTCTCGCCGAGGAACCGCGCGCCGAGCAGGGCGATCAGGACGGGGCCGATGTTCACGACCATCGCGGCCGTGCCCGCGTCGACCTCCTGCTCGCCCCAGTTGAGGGCCACCATGTACCCGCCGAACCACAGGAGCCCGGAGACCGCGATCCCCGGCCAGGCCGCCCGGGACGGCAGCCCCTCGCGCCGGATCAGCAGGACGGCCCCGAGGACGAGCGCCCCGGCGAGCAGCCGCCCGAGGGCGAGGGCGCCGGGGGAGTAGGCCGCGCCGGCGCTGCGGATCGAGACGAAGGCAGAGGCCCACAGCACGACGGTGACTCCGGCGGCGGCGAGCGCGAGACGTGAGGTGACGCGGGAAGAGGGCGAAGAGGGCCTGGGGTTGCGGGAGGAGGTCATGCGGTGACGGTAGGCCCCGGACGGTTCGGCGCTCACCGCAATATCGCCGAGCTCGCTCACCGCGAGCACCCCGCGCTCATTCGCCGCAGCGTCACCCGGCTCGCGCACCCGAGCAACCGCTCGTCACCGCAGCATCGCCCGGCTCGCGCAGGGCACCATCGCCCCGCGCGCTCACCTCAGCACCGCCGGGTCGATGCCCAGCGCATCGTGGAGCGCGCGCTCTCCGTCCGCCGTCACCTTCACCGCGCGCTCGGACCCGATCCGTACGCACCAGCCGCTGTCCAGCGCGTGCCGGCACAGGGCCGCGCCCGCGATCCCGGCGAGGTGCGGCCTGCGCTCGGTCCAGTCGAGGCAGCCCCGGGCGACCGGCCGCCGGCCCTTCGCCTCCAGGGAGACGCCCCGCTCCCCGAACCACGCCACACCCCGGTCGGTGAGCGCGAACCCCGTGTCCTGGCGCAGCAGTCCGCGGGCGGTCATCGCCTCGGTGATCGCGATCCCCAGCCGTCCGGCGAGATGGTCGTAGCAGGTACGGCCCCGGGCCATCGCCCGGCCCGCGCTCGCGGCCCCCAACGACCGCGGCGGCGCCTTCCGTACGGGCTCGGCGCGGGCCGCGAGGTCCTCCACGAGGTGCGCGATCCCGGAGTCGGCGAGCCGCACGTACCGGTGCCGTCCCTGCCGCTCCTCGGCGAGCACCCCGCCCGCGACGAGCTTCCCCAGGTGCTCACTGGCCGTGGACGGCGCCACGCGCGCGTGGCGCGCGAGTTCCCCGGCGGTCCAGGCCCGCCCGTCGAGCAGAGCGAGCACGAACGCGGCGCGGGTCTCGTCGGCGAAGAGGGCGGCCAGGGCGGCGAGGTCTTTGGATGCCATGGAGACAGGATCGCGCGGCTATCGTTCGGCCGCGGCCGAACCGTCCTTCCCGCGTACCCCCGCCTCGTACTGCAGCTCCAGGCCGTCGAGCAGCGCCCGCAGCCCCGTCTCGAACGCGCCCTCGTCGACCTTCTGCCCGTGTTCCGCCAGCAGGTGGGCCTGGCCCAGGTGCGGGTAGTCGGCCGGGTCGTAGGCCGTCTCGTCGTCGACGAAGCCGCGCGCGAAGGAGCCCAGGGCCGAGCCGGTGACGAAGTAGCGCATCAGCGCGCCGATGTACGTCGCCTGCGCGGGCGGCCAGCCCGCCCGGACCATCGCGCCGAAGACCGCGTCGGCGACCTTCAGGCCCGCCGGCCGGCGGCCGGGGCCCTGGGCGAGGACCGGGACGATGTGGGGGTGGTCGGCGAGGGCGGCGCGGTAGGAGGCCGCCCAGTCGTGCAGCGCCGTACGCCAGTCGCGGCCGTGGCCCTCCTCGAACATCGACAGATCGACCTTCGCGCTGACCGCGTCGGCGACCGCGTCGAGGATCTCGTCCTTGGTGCGGAAGTGGTTGTAGAGCGACGGTCCGCTCACGCCCAGCTCGGCGGCGAGCCGCCGCGTCGAGACGGCCGCGAGGCCCTCGGCGTCCACGAGCGCGCTCGCCGTCTCGACGATGCGGTCTCTGCTGAGAAGGGGCTTGCGCGGTCGGGCCATGGCGCACATAGTAGGCCTGCGCAACAGAAACTAGCAGTGCTAATTAAAGTGGCCGGCGAAAGCCCTCCCGAAGGTCGGTGGCGTGGTGAACCTGGAGCTGAGCGAGGAGCAGGAAGCCGTACGGCAGCTCGCCGAGGACTTCGTCGCACGCGAGGTCGCCCCGCACGTCGTCGCGTGGGACCGGAGCGAGAACGTCGACCGGTCGATCGTGAAGAAGCTCGGGGCCGTCGGCTTCCTCGGGCTGACGATCCCGGAGGAGTACGGCGGTTCGGGCGGCGACCATCTCTCGTACTGCCTCGTCACCGAGGAACTGGGGCGCGGCGACTCCTCCGTCCGCGGCATCGTCTCCGTCTCGCTGGGCCTCGTCGCCAAGACCATCGCCTCCTGGGGCAGCGAGGAGCAGAAGCGCGCCTGGTTGCCCCGGCTCGGCTCGGGCGAGGCCGTCGGCTGCTTCGGGCTGACCGAGCCCGGCACCGGTTCGGACGCCGGCAACCTCGCCACCAGGGCCGTCCGGGACGGAGACGCGTACGTCGTCGACGGCTCGAAGATGTTCATCACCAACGGCACCTGGGCCGACGTCGTCCTCCTCTTCGCCCGGACCAACGACACCCCCGGCCACAAGGGCGTCTCCGCCTTCCTCGTCCCCACCGACACCCCCGGCCTCACCCGCCGCCCCATCCACGGCAAGCTCGGCCTGCGCGGCCAGGCGACCGCCGAACTGGTCCTGGAGGGCGTGCGCGTCCCCGCCTCCGCGATGCTGGGGCCCGAGGGCAAGGGCTTCTCGATCGCGATGTCCGCCCTCGCCAAGGGCCGGATGTCGGTCGCGGCCGGCTGTGTCGGCATCGCGCAGGCGGCCCTCGACGCGGCCGTGCGCTACGCGGGCGAGCGCGAGCAGTTCGGCAAGCCCATCGCCTCGTACCAGCTGGTGCAGGAGCTGATCAGCGACATCGCCGTCGACGTGGACGCGGCGCGGCTGCTGACCTGGCGGGTCGCCGATCTGATCGACCGCGGTCAGGACTTCGCCACCGCCGCCTCCAAGGCCAAGCTGTACGCCTCCGAGGCGGCCGTCCGCGCGGCCAACAACGCCCTCCAGGTCTACGGCGGCTACGGCTACATCGACGAGTATCCGGTCGGCAAGCTGCTGCGCGACGCGCGCGTGATGACGCTGTACGAGGGCACGAGCCAGATCCAGAAGCTGATCATCGGGCGCGCGCTGACGGGCGTGTCGGCATTCTGAGGGGTTCTGGGGCGTTCTGAGCCCGTGCGGAAGCTAAGCGCTTGCTCACCTTCGTTGTATGGTGTTCGTTCTGACGAGCTGGAGAAGGGGCGAACGATGAGCGTCGCGGAGGAGACGCCCGGCGGCGAGGACGCGCCGTGGGGCGAGGTCACGCCCGAGGCGGCCAGGCGGCTGCTCGTCGCGGCCGTCGAGGCGTTCGCCGAGCGCGGCTACCACGCCACCACGACCCGGGACATCGCCGGCCGCGCCGGCATGAGCCCCGCCGCGCTCTACATCCACTACAAGACCAAGGAAGAGCTGCTCCACCGGATCAGCCGCATCGGTCACGACAAGGCCCTGGAGATCCTCCGGGCCGCCGCCGACGGCGAGGGTACGGCGGGCGAGCGGCTGGCCGACGCCGTACGGTCCTTCGTGCGCTGGCACGCCGAGCGGCACACCACCGCGCGTGTCGTCCAGTACGAGCTCGACGCGCTCGCGCCCGAGCATCGCACCGAGATCGTGGCGCTGCGCCGGGAGTCCGACGCGACCGTGCGCAGGATCATCAACGAGGGCGTGGCGGCAGGGGAGTTCGACGTGCCGGACGTGCCCGGCACGACCGTCGCGGTGCTCTCGCTCTGCATCGACGTCTCGCGCTGGTTCAACACCCAGGGCCGCCGGACGCCGGACGAGGTCGGCGCGCTCTACGCCGACCTCGTGCTGCGGATGGTCGGCGCTCAGAAGTAGTAGCGGGAGACCGACTCGGCGACGCAGACCGGCTTGTCGCCGCCCTCGCGTTCCACCGTCACGGTCGCGGTCACCTGCACCCCGCCGCCGGCGTCCGTCACCTCGGTCAGGACGGCGCCGGCGCGCAGCCGCGAGCCGACCGGCACGGGGGCGGGGAAACGGACCTTGTTCGTACCGTAGTTGAGGCCCATCTTCATGCCCTCGACGCGCATGATCTGCGGGACCAGGGTCGGCAGCAGCGACAGCGTCAGATAGCCGTGCGCGATGGTCTTCCCGAACGGCCCGGCGGCCGCCCGCTCCGGGTCCACGTGGATCCACTGATGGTCACCGGTCGCGTCGGCGAACAGATCGATCCGCTTCTGCTCGATCTCCAGCCAGTCGCTGTGGCCCAGCGGCTCGCCGACCGCGGCGCGGAGCTCCTCGGCAGAGGTGAAGATCCTCGGCTCAGCCATGTTTCCCTCGTCCCTTCGTGACCCGTGAACGTGAACCTGTGACTCCTGTTTCTAAGCGCTTGCTCAGCATGTGGGGTGGTGGGCCCGCTGTCAACGGACAGTAGGGTTCGAGGGGTGCCGCAGATTCCAGAGAAGATCCATGAACTCACCGTCGGCCAGTTGTCCGCGCGCAGCGGCGCCGCGGTGTCCGCCCTGCACTTCTACGAGTCCAAGGGCCTGATCAACAGCCGCCGTACCAGCGGCAACCAGCGCCGCTACGGCCGCGACACGCTCCGCCGGGTCGCCTTCATCCGGGCCGCGCAGCGCGTCGGCATCCCGCTGGCGACGATCCGCAGCGCCCTCGCCGAACTCCCCGAGGAGCGCACGCCCACGAACGAGGACTGGGCACGGCTCTCGGCGACGTGGCGCACGGAGCTGGACGAGCGGATCAAGCAGCTCGGACGGCTGCGGGACCACCTGACCGACTGCATCGGCTGCGGGTGCCTGTCGCTGCGCACCTGCGTGCTGTCCAACCCCGACGACGTGATCGGCGAACAGCTCACCGGCTCGCGGCTGATGGGGGAGCGCAGGCCGGCGCAGGCGTAGGCATACGAGAAGAGGGGCCCGCCACCCCCGTGGACGGGCCCCTCGGTCCTTGCGGGACGGCTCACTCGTACTCGGTGCCGCCCTTGCGGGTCAGGTAGGCCGGGCTGACCGCCTTCGCGATGGCCCGCCCGCCGACGACCGGGCTGTACCGCTCCGTCACCGGGCGGATCACGACCCCCTCCCGCAGATGCAGCTCGCGCCCGGACACGGTCTCCCGCCCGCTCGCCAGCTCCAGAACGGTGTCCCGGTCGTACGGCCCTGCGTACAGCCGCGGTACGAGCGGCAGTTCGTCGGCCTCCAGGACCTCGGCCGGGTCCAGCCACCGCACCTGGCCGTCGATCTCGGCGGACACGTCGAAGACCGCGTAACCGAGGTCCTCGCTGCGGGCGTTGGCGCCGTAGCCGAGGTCTTGCACACCGGCCCCGTACACCTCGCCGAACAGGCCGACCCGGCGCGCGCCCAGGCGGGCGGCGAGCCGCGCGGCGACCGCCGGGACGCCGTGGCCGTGGACGGCCCGCCAGTACAGGTTCCGCGGGTCCTCCACGAGCGCCAGGCCCTTCGCGCCGAAGCCCTTCGAGGAGACCTGGACGCGGCCGTCCTCAACGATGTACGTGGTGAGGCAGGCCGAACCGTGCAGCTTCTCCGTCAGGACCACCGGCTCGCCGGGCTCGAAGATGTCCGGATAGCGCTGGAGGTTCTCGATGTCGACCCACGGCAGCAGATCGGGCGCGGGCTCCACGTCCCCGCTCATCGTCGGCGGGATCGGCGGCGCCCACTTCGTGATCCCGAGCAGCTCGGCGAAGTCGGTCCCCTCGGCTGCCGCCGAGGCCAGATCGACATCGGCCAGCGCCTTCGGCCGGCACACGATCCCCTGCGAGAGCTCGCCCCGCAGCCGCACGGCCTTGACCCGGTCCGAAGCCTTCCCGGCGAGCCGCCCGGTCAGCCCCAGCTCGTCGACGAGCGCGGCGGGCAGCACGGCCTGCTCCGGAATGTAGACGGCGACATCACCGCTGCGGTACGCGCCCTTGGCGACGACAGCGCGGTACAGGCCCACCTGGGCGAGTTCGAGCGCGTCGGCGTTGGGATGGGCGTGGACGGCCAGCGTTTCGGCGGTGACGCGCAGCGTCGACATGTCAGTTCTCCGGTGCCTCGGGTGTCGTTCTCATCGCCGGACACTCTGCGGGAACGGAATTCGGTGGGCCACCGGATTTACGCTCTGGTACGGTCACGCCTCTCGCGCCGCCGCCACCAGCTGGGCGTTGGACTCCGCGGGGGTGCCGTCGGGCAGGAACAGCGTGTCCTCCAGGCCGATGCGGGTGGCAAGACCGAGGCGGCGGGCCAGGCGCAGGACCGGCCAGGCGCCGCCGTCCTCGCCGTGGAGGAGGACCGGCGGGCCGTGGCCGGTGGCCAGGTCCGCGAGGAGGGCGCGGGCCGTGGACTCGGCGGTCGCCGGGTCGGGGTCGGTGACCTCCGCGAGGATTCGCAGCACCCGGGGCGCCAGGGGCGAGCGGAGAAACCGCTCGGGACCCTCCGTACCGGACCACAGGCCCGCCTCGACGCCCACGCCGCGCTCCAGGAGCACGGCCGCGAGCTCCTCCGCGCCCGGCTCGTGCCAGTTCACCGACGCGTGGTCGGGCAGGACCGTCCAGGCGCGGACGCGCTCCACCCGCCGTACGGGATCGGGCTCGGCCCAGGCGCCCGTGGTCACGCCCACCGGGACGCGCACGGCCTGCCGTATCGCGGTCAGCGTCTCGGCCAGGACCCGGGGCGACAGCGTGTCGCTCCCGCACGGGGTCCTGGGGTGCACATGGACGTCCCGCGCGCCCGCCGCCACCGCGTGCGCCGCCGACTCCGCCATCGCGCCCGGCGACATCGGAACGGCCGCGGAATCCCCCGGTCCGCGCGTCCCGTTCAGACAGACCTGGATCAACGTCTTCCCCCGTGGGCCCCCGTTGCCCCCGCTGCTCATGGTGTTCCGCTTCTCAGGCCACCGACGCCAGCCGGGGCAGCGCCTCTCCCCGCGCCCGCGCCAGCGCCCCCGCCGTCAGGACCACCCGCGGCACGACCACACCGCACTCCGCGCACACCGGGCCGAACCACGGCTCGTCGGCCAGATCCGGCCGCCACTCGATCCTGCTCCCCGCGCACACCGGGCAGTGCTCCCCGGGCGCGGACTCCAGCGCGGCGATCAGCCGCCGCAACACCTCGGCCAGCGGCTCCGACGGATGCACCGCCGGATCGTCGCACCGCGCCACCCCGTTGCCGCCCCACGTCCGCCGGTGCCAGTCGTCCAGCGCGCCCGGCCGGCGCAGCCCCTCGTGCTTCTCGCGCCGCCGCCGCGCCGCGAACTCCGTCTCGTACGCGAGCCACACCGCCCGCGCCTCCTCCAGCTCCTCCAGCGCGGCCACCAGCCGCCCCGGATCGAGCTCCCGGTCCTCGGGCCCGAACCTGTGCCGACGGCACAGATGGTCCCAGGTCGCACGGTGCCCGTACGGCGCGAACCGCTCCAGGCACTTGCGCAGCGAGTACCTCCGCAGCGCCGTGTCGTTCCCCGGATCGCGCACCTGTCTCGCAAGACTCCGGAAACCGGCCATCGCTCCGCACCTCCGTCGCTGGTACTTCCGCGTCAAGGACGTCATGGAATGGACGAACGACGGACCCTCGGTGTTCCATCGAAAATTCGATGGGGTCCATCAGAGGCGCGCGGGGGAGGCCTGATGCGGAACGTACCGCTGGGACTCGCGGGTGACCTACCCCCTCCCGATCCGTCCCGCCGACACCACCACCCGGGCCAGCTCCTCGTGGCAGATGTCGCTGTGTTCCCCGACCACCTCCGCCGCGTCGACGCTCACGCAGCCGGACGGCGGGAGGCCGTCGCGCAGGGCCCTCGTCAGGGTGAGTGCGGGCGTGTCCGGGACCGCCTGGATGCCGTCGTGGCCGATCGCCCACCAGCGCTTGTCGCTGCCGAGCAGCGAATCGGCGTCGCGGGCCAGGCGCGAGGCCAGGGGGTAGATCACGCGCAGCGCGGTGTCGTGGCGCGAGTAGCAGGCGACCACGGGCCCGTCGACCCGCTGTTGCAGATCGCGCAGCGCGCCGCCCCTGCTGGGCTCGTGCGGCAGCCGGGCCGCGAACGCATAGTGCGAGAAGGCTCCTTGGAGCAGCGTCACCGAGGCCACGTTCCGCGCGCCGGCGGGCAGGCCGCGCAGGGCGTACGAGACGAGCCGGGCGCCCATGCTGTGCCCGACGAGATGGATCCGCAGCCCGGGGGAGGAGCGGGCGACCTCGCCGAGCAGCGGGCCGAGGCCCCGCTCGCCGACGGTGCCGGCACGCCGCTTCATCGTGTAGTACGTGGCCTGGCGCAGGGCCTCCTTGGCCCCCTTCCAGTACCGCGTCAGCCTGCCGCCGAACGCCTCGCGCGGGGTCGGCACGCTGCCGGGCCCCGCTGCCTCCTCCAGCGCGTCGGTGAACATCGCGCAGACGGCCACCGGGTCCGCAAGCAGGAAGTCGGGCACCGGCGTCGCGTCCGGACCCTCGACGAGGGCGCTGCTCCTGTCCGTGTCCGTCAACTTCCGGAGCAGATCGCCGAATTCCATGAACGCGGACTCGTCGTCCGGCTGCTCCTGGAGCAGCGTGGCAAGCCGCCCCACCACCGCCTTCTTCCCGGGGTGCACGGCCGCCACCGCCTCGAAGTCGGGGATCGGCTCGTCCGAGAACATCATCGACGGCCACACCACCCCCACGTACCCCACCCGCGCCACCGGCCCGAGGATCTCCGGAAAGGGGGCGAAGAAGGCCGAGTACAGCCGGGTCGCCACGGAGCGGGAGTTGTTCCACCCGTGGGCGAACATCACCACATCCGTGACCCCTTGGGCGGCAAGCCCCGCGAGGGCCTCGCGCTGCCCGCCCGCCGCGTCGCCCTCCTTGTCGAAGGTGATCTCCCGGTACGGCTCCACACTCATCCCGGCCATGGTCTGCCCGTCCCTCCGCGTCGAGGAAGCTGCTGGGGAAGCTCTTCCCGCGACAGCATCCTGCGCGCACGGAGGGACGGCCAGGTTTTCAGCAGAGACGCGCCGCGGAGACCTCGGTTGTGCCCCGCCCGTCACCGGTACAGCAGGTACTCCTTCCGCACCGCACGGAACGCGGCCAGGTCCGCGCCCCACGCCCCCACCACCTCGTCCGTGTCCGCGCCCGCGTCGATCAGGGTCCGTACCCGCGTCGAGCCCGTCAGCTTGTCGATCCAGTTGTCCGGGCGCCACGCGAAGCCGCTCCACGAGCGCCTGGCGCAGACGAGGAGCCCGATCCCGCAACGTACGGGGTCGAACGCCGCCCGGTCGTGCACCTGCACCTGGACCCCGCCGACCGTCTTCCCCTGGAACTTGGAGAACGTCGGGGCGAAGTACGCCTCCCGGAACCGCACCCCGGGCAGCTCCAGGGCGTTCGCGGCCTCCGCCCACCGCCGGTCCACGCCCTCCGCGCCCAGCAGCTCGAAGGGGCGGGTCGTGCCACGGCCCTCGGAGAGGTTCGTGCCCTCGAAGAGACAGGTGCCGGAGTAGACGAGCGCGGTGTCCGGCGTCGGCATGTTCGGGCTCGGCGGCACCCACGGCAGCCCGGTCGCGTCGAAGAAGTCCGAGCGCTTCCACGCCGACATCCGTACGGTCTCCAGCTCCACCGGCGTGGCCAGGAACTCCCCGTTGAACAGCAGGGCCAGCTCCGCCACTGTCATCCCGTGCGCCTGCGCGATCGGTTCGCGTCCCACGAAGGTGGCGAAGGCCCGGTCGAGGACCGGGCCGAGTGCCGCCCGGCCGGTCACCGGGTTCGGCCGGTCCAGGACGACGAACCGTTTCCCCGCAAGCGCCGCCGCCACCATGCAGTCGTAGAGCGTCCAGATGTACGTGTAGAAGCGCGCGCCGACGTCCTGGATGTCGAAGACGACCGTGTCCACGCCCGACGCGGTGAAGACGTCCGCGAGCGGCTGCCCGCTCTTGAGATACGTGTCGTAGACCGGAAGCCCGGTCGCCGGGTCGTCGTAGCGGCCCTCGGAGCCGCCGGCCTGCGCCGTGCCCCGGAAGCCGTGCTCGGGACCGAAGACCGCCACCAGGTCCACCCGGTCGTCACCGTGCATCACGTCGACGATGTGGCGGACATCGGACGTGATCCCGGTCGGGTTGGTGACGACGCCGACCCGCTGCCCGGCGAGCGGCGCGTACCCGCCGGCGGCCAGCCGCTCGAAACCGGTACGGACCCGCCGGCCCTCGCCCTCGTGCGCTCCCGCCACCGGAGCGGCCACCGCGCCGACTCCGACCGCGCCGCCGGCGGCCAGCAGGCTCCGTCTGGACAGGCTCGACAGGTTCATACAGAAACCTCCTTGATCGCCTTGCCTGACATGGCCACGCACGCTAGCGCTCCTGACGGCCCTGGGGAACGAGGCATGCCACGGGACTTTCGCCGGCACATACCGACTGGTTAGTCTGCTCGCACTGTCGTAACGGAGAGGCGGATCCCGATGAGTACGGTGCAGGGTTCTGGAGTGGTCGTCACGGGCGCGGGAGGCGGGATCGGGGCCGCGCTGGCCCGCCGGTTCGCCGCCGAGGGCGCCCGGGTCGTCGTCAACGACCTCGACCCCGGCCGCACCAAGGCCGTCGCGGAGGAGATCGGCGCCACCGCCGTCCCGGGCGACGCCTCGGAGATCGTCGAGGAGGCCCGGGACGCCCTCGGCGGCACCGTCGACGTGTGGTGCGCCAACGCCGGACTCGCCTCCGGCGGCGACGCCTTCGCCGACGAGGCCGTCTGGGCCGCCGCCTGGGACGTCAACGTCATGGCCCATGTCCGCGCCGCCCGCGCGCTGCTCCCCGACTGGCTGGAGCGCGGCAGCGGCCGCTTCGTCTCCACCGTCTCCGCCGCCGGCCTGCTGACCATGGTCGGCGCCGCGCCGTACAGCGTCTCCAAGCACGGCGCGTACGCCTTCGCCGAATGGCTCTCCCTCACCTACCGCCACCGCGGCCTCAAGGTCCACGCGATCTGCCCGCAGGGCGTCCGTACGGACATGCTCACCGCCGCCGGATCGGCCGGCGAACTCGTCCTCGCCCCCACCGCCATCGAGCCCGAGGACGTTGCCGACTCCCTCTTCGACGCCATCGACGCCGACCGCTTCCTCGTCCTCCCGCACCCCGAGGTCGCCGACTACTACCGGACCCGCGCCACCGACCCCGAACGGTGGCTCGGCACCATGAATCACATTCAGCAGAAATGGGAAGGACCCCGCGCATGACCTCGACGGAGTCCGCCTACGCGGCCAAGCCCTGGCTCTCTCAGCTCACCGAGACCCAGCGCGCGCCGATAGCCCCGCCGCCCACCGTGCTGCACGCCTTCCGCGCCGCCGCCGAACGCGCCCCCGAACGCCCGGCCCTCGCCTACTTCGACGGCCGCCTGACCTACCGCGAGACCGACGCGCTCTCCGACTCGGTCGCAGGACACCTCGCCGCCCAGGGCCTGGAGCGGGGCGACCGGATCGCGATCATGCTCCAGAACAGCCCGCACTTCGTCCTCGCCCTGCTCGGCGCCTGGAAGGCGGGCGCCACCGTCGTCCCGCTCAACCCGATGTACAAGTCGGGCGAGGTCGGGCACGCCCTGCGGGACTCCGGGGCCGTGGCCCTCATCTGCTCCGACCGCGCCTGGGACAGCTACCTCCGGGAGGCCGTCGCCGACTCTCCCGTACGGATCGCGCTCACCGCCTGCGAACGCGACCTCCAGACCCGCGACGACCCGCGTGTCCTCGCCTTCGAACCGGTGAAGACGGAGGTCGAGGACCTCCTCACCGTCGCCCGCGCCGGACACCCCGCCCCCGTCGGCCGCGAACTCACCGGCGACGACGTCGCCCTGATCAGCTACACCTCCGGCACCAGCGGCACCCCCAAGGGCGCCCTCAACCTCCACCGGGGCATCACCTACAACGCCGAGCGCCAGCGCACCGGACACCCCGTCCCCGAAGGCGCCGGCTACTTCGTGCTGGCCCCGCTCTTCCACATCACCGGCATCGTCTGCGAGCTCGCCGTCTGCTTCGCCAACGCCGGTACCCTCGTCCTCGCCTACCGCTTCGACGCGGGCGTCGTCCTCGACGCCTTCCTGGAGCACCGCCCCGCCTTCACCGTCGGACCCTCCACCGCCTTCATGGCACTGGCCGCGCACCCGGGGGCCACCCGGGACCACTTCTCCTCGTTCCTGGTCCTCACCTCGGGCGGCGCCCCCGTTCCGCCGGCGCTCGTGGAGAAGTTCCGGGCCGGCTTCGGCCCGTACATCCGCAACGGCTACGGCCTCACCGAGTGCACCGCCCCGTGCGCCGCCGTGCCGCCGGAGAAGGAGGCCCCCGTCGACCCCGCCTCCGGCACCCTGTCCGTCGGGGTCCCCGGGCCGGACACGGTCGTCCGCATCCTCGACGAGACCGGCGCCGAGGTGCCGTTCGGCGAGCAGGGCGAGATCGCCGTGCGCGGCCCGCAGGTCGTCCCCGGCTACTGGCGGCTCCCCGAGGCCACCGCCGCCACCTTCCCCGAAGGGGAACTGCTGACCGGGGACATCGGCTTCATGGACGCGGACGGCTGGCTCTACGTCGTCGACCGCAAGAAGGACATGATCAACGCCTCCGGGTTCAAGGTCTGGCCGCGAGAGGTGGAGGACGTCCTCTACACCCACCCGGCCGTCCGCGAGGCGGCCGTCGTCGGCGTCCCCGACGCCTACCGGGGCGAGACGGTCAAGGCGTACGTGAGCCTGCGCCCCGGCGCGGCCGTCGAGCCCGCCGAGCTGTCCGCCTACTGTGAGCAGCGGCTCGCCGCGTACAAATACCCCCGCGAGGTCGAGATCCTGGCTGAGCTGCCCAAGACGACAAGTGGGAAGATCCTCAGAAGGGAACTGCGTTCCCTCACGTAGGACAACACAGATCGATGATCACGAGAGAAAGGCGGCGGCGCATGGCCAGGACGACGGACGGGAGCGGCACCCCCGTCCCCCAGAGGCTGCTGGCCGCCGCCACCCGGCTCTTCGCGGAGCAGGGCTACGACCGCACGTCCGTCCAGGAGATCGTGGAGGCGGCGGGCGTCACCAAGGGCGCGCTCTACCACTACTTCGGCTCCAAGGAGGACCTCCTCCAGGAGGTCTACTCCCGGGTCCTGCGGCTCCAACAGGAGCGGCTCGACGCCTTCGCGGACGCCGACGCCCCGGTCGAGCAGCGGCTGCGGGACGCCGCCGCCGATGTCGTCGTGACCACCATCGAGAACCTCGACGACGCCTCGATCTTCTTCCGCTCGATGCACCACCTGAGCCCCGAGAAGAACAAGCAGGTACGGGCCGAGCGTCGTCGCTACCACGAGCGGTTCCGCGCCCTGATCGAGGAGGGGCAGCAGGCCGGGGTGTTCTCGACGGCGACCCCGGCGGACCTGGTGGTGGACTACCACTTCGGCTCCGTCCACCACCTGTCCACCTGGTACCGCCCGGACGGTCCGCTGACGCCGCAGCAGGTCGCCGACCAGCTCGCCGACCTGCTGCTGCGCGCGCTCCGCCCGTAGCGTCGCTACAGGTACCTCTTCAGCTCCCGACGGGCCAGCGACCGCTGGTGCACCTCGTCCGGGCCGTCCGCGAGCTTCAGCGTCCGCGCGCCGGCCCAGAGTTCGGCCAGCGGGAAGTCCTGCGAGACACCGCCCGCGCCGTGCACCTGCACGGCCTTGTCGAGGATCTCGACCACCGCGCGCGGGGTCGCGATCTTGATGGCCTGGATCTCCGTGTGGGCGCCCCGGTTGCCGACGGTGTCCATCAGCCAGGCCGTCTTCAGGACGAGCAGCCGCAGCTGCTCGACCGTCACCCGGGCGTCCGCGATCCAGTTCTGCACGACGCCCTGCTGGGCGATCGGCTTGCCGAACGCGGTACGGGAGACGGCCCTGCGGCACATCAGCTCGATGGCCCGCTCGGCCATGCCGATCAGCCGCATGCAGTGGTGGATCCGGCCGGGTCCGAGCCGGGCCTGCGCGATGGCGAAGCCGCTGCCCTCCTCGCCGATCAGGTTCGCGGCCGGGACGCGGACGTCGTGGAAGACGACCTCGGCGTGACCGCCGTGGGAGTGGTCCTCGTAGCCGTACACCTGCATCGCCCGGCGCACCTCCACACCCGGGGTGTCGCGGGGCACGAGGATCATCGACTGCTGGCGGCGGATGTCCGCGCCGTCCGGGTCGGTCTTGCCCATCACGATGAAGATCTTGCAGTCGGGGTTCATCGCCCCGGAGATGTACCACTTGCGGCCGTTGATGACGTACTCGTCGCCGTCGCGGAGGATCCGGGTCTCGATGTTGGTCGCGTCCGAGGAGGCCACCTCGGGCTCCGTCATCGCGAACGCCGAACGGATCTCCCCGGCCAGCAGCGGCTCCAGCCACTGCTTCTTCTGCGCCTCGTCGCCGAACTGGGCGAGCACCTCCATGTTCCCGGTGTCGGGCGCCGCGCAGTTGAGGGCGGTGGGGGCCAAGTGCGGGCTGCGGCCGGTGATCTCGGCGAGCGGCGCGTACTGGAGGTTGGTAAGACCCGCCCCGTGCTCGGCGTCGGGAAGGAAGAGGTTCCAGAGTCCCTGGCGGCGGGCCTCCGCCTTCAACTCCTCGACGACGGACGGGGTGTCCCACGGCGAGGCGAGCAGCGCGCGCTGCTCGTGGGCGGTCTCCTCGGCCGGGTAGACGTACTCGTCCATGAAGGCGAGGAGCCGGGCCCGCAGCTCCTCGGTGCGTGCGTCGTATGCGAAGTCCATGGCGGATCAGCCTTCCTGGAGGGTGGTGAGGCCGTGCTCGATGAAGACGGGGACGAGTTCGCCGATGCGGTCGAAGCCGGCGCCGACGGTCTGGCCGAGGGTGTAGCGGTAGTGGATGCCCTCCAGGATCACGGCGAGCTTGAACCAGGCGAAGGCCGTGTACCAGGAGATGGCGGAGGTGTCGCGGCCCGAGCGGGCGGCGTACCGCTCGATCAGCTCGGCGGGCGTGGGGTGCCCGGCGGCCGCGGCGGTCGTGGAGACGGGGGAGTGCGGGAGGTCGAGCCTCGCGCTGTACATCGCGAGCAGACCGAGGTCGGTCAGTGGGTCGCCGAGGGTGGACATCTCCCAGTCGAGGACCGCCTTGATCCGGTCGTCCTCGCCGATCAGGACGTTGTCCAGGCGGTAGTCGCCGTGCACGACGGACGGGGCGGGGGACGTGGGGAGTGCGCGGCCGAGCGTGGCGTGCAGCTCGTCGATGCCCGCAAGCTCACGGTTGCGGGAGGCGTCGAGCTGCTTGCCCCAGCGGCGCAGCTGCCGGTCGAGGAAGCCCTCAGGCCGCCCGAAGTCGCCGAGACCGACCTCCGAGGGGTCCACGGCGTGCAGCTCGACGAGCGTGTCCACCAGGCCCAGTACGGCGTCGCGGGTGCGCTCGGGGCCGAGCGGGGCGAGCTGCTCGGCCGAGCGGTACGGGGTGCCGGCGACGAACTCCATGACGTAGAACGGCGCCCCGAGGACGTTCTCGTCCTCGCAGAGGAGCAGGGGCTCCGGGACGGGTACGGCCGTCGTGTGCAGGGCGCTGATCACCCGGTGCTCGCGCTTCATGTCGTGGGCGGTGGCCAGGACATGGCCGAGCGGAGGCCGGCGGACCACCCACTGGCCGGTGCCGTCGGTGACGACGTACGTCAGGTTGGACCGGCCGCCCTCGATCAGCCGGGCGTCGAGGGGGCCGCGCACGAGTCCCGGCCGTTGCCGGTCGAGGAATCCGCGCAGCTGCTCGGGGTCGAGACCTGGCGGCGGGGCTGAAGTCATCGTGCGTCCCTCCAGAGGGTGACTGGTCGGCGTTCATGATGACCGACCAGTCGGTATGTCGTCCAGGGTTCGGGAGGGAAAGCGGCGTCGGCGGTCTGGTGGGGGATCGGCTGCATGAATAGAGTTCACATATGAATCCAAAGCTGCTCGTCGAAGAAGTCCGGCTGACCCCGATCCTGATAGCCGACCCGCCCCTGCTCAACACCCAGGGCGTCCACCAGGCCTTCACGCCCCGGCTCGTGGTCGAAGTGGTCACGCGGGGTGGGGTCACCGGCCTCGGGGAGACCTACGGCGACGGCAAGTACCTGGATCTCGCCCGGCCGCTGGTCGAGGCGCTGCCGGGCCATGCGGTCACGGATGTGAACGGCCTGTTCGCGCTGGCCGAGCGAGTGTGCGGCGACTCACGGGCCGTCGACGACCGGGTCGACGCGGGCGGGCTGCGCGGGATCCAGACCGCCGACAAGCTCCGCCTCTCCGTCGTCTCGGCCTTCGAGGTCGCCTGCCTGGACGCGCTCGGCAAGACGCTCGGCCTCCCCGTCCACGCCCTGCTCGGCGGCAAGGTCCGCGACTCCGTCGAGTACAGCGCGTACCTCTTCTACCGCTTCGCCGGGACGGACGAGTGGGGCGCGGCCCTCGACCCGGCCGGGATCGTCGAGCAGGCTCGCCGCTTCGACCGGATGTACGGCTTCCGTTCCTTCAAGCTCAAGGGCGGGGTCTTCCCGCCCGACCAGGAGATCGCCGCGATCCGCGCCCTCGCCGAGGAGTTCCCCGGCCGGCCGCTCCGGCTCGACCCCAACGGCGCCTGGTCCGTGGAGACCTCACTGACCGTGGCGCGCGAACTGAAGGACGTCCTGGAGTACCTGGAGGACCCGGCGACGGGCACGGACGCCATGGCGGACATCGCCGCCCGTACGGACGTACCCCTGGCGACCAACATGTGCGTGACGACCTTCGAGGAGGTCCCCGAGGCCTTCGCCAGGGACGCGGTACGGATCGTGCTCTGCGACCACCACTACTGGGGCGGCCTGCACCGCACGCGCGAACTCGCCGCGCTCTGCCGCACGTACGGCGTCGGGCTCTCCATGCACTCCAACACCCACCTCGGCATCAGCCTCGCGGCCATGACCCACGTGGCCGCGACCCTGCCCCACCTGGACCACGCCTGCGACACCCACTACCCCTGGCAGACCGAGGACGTACTCACCACCCGCCCCGCCTTCCACGACGGGCACCTCGCGGTCTCCGACGCACCGGGCCTCGGCGTCGAACTGGACCCCGACCGCCTCGCGGCCCTGCACCGCCGCTGGCTCGACGACGACGGCAGCCTCCGCGACCGCGACGACGCGGCGGCGATGCGCGCGGTGGACCCGGAATGGTGCCCCGCGCGCTGGTAGCACGACGGGGCCGTCGGCTACAGCTGTCAGTGGTCGTCCCAGTGGTTGCCGTGCGCCGCGTGCCGGTGCCCGTCGTGCGCATAGTCGATGTGGTCGCCGTGCGTGACGGCGATGTGTCCGCAGTCCGGCCCGTGCGTGTGGTCGGGGTGGGTGTGCTGGACGTGGGACGTGGGCTCGCACTCGTCCCAGTGACCGGCGTGTTCACGGTGCAGGTGCCCGTCGTGGGCGTAGTCGACATGATCGCGATGCGTGACGGCGGTGTGCCCGCACGACGGGCCGTGGGTGTGCGCGTGGGGGGTGGGGTGCTCATGGTGGGGAACGGTCATGGCATCGCCTCTGTGAAGGGTCTGACCACCTCAGGCTAGTCCTGAATGTCGTAGTAATCCCTTTATGGGCCTACCCGACCCACCGCTCTTGCGGAGGAGTCCGGCTTGCGGGGTGCAGGGGCCGCCGTGATCGTTCGGGGTATGAAGGCGATCAGCTACAGCCGGTACGGCGGCCCCGAGGTCCTCGAGTACGGGGAGCGGCCGGACCCGAAGGTCGGCCCCGACGACGTCCTCGTGAAGGTACGGGCGGCCGCCGTCAACCCGGTCGACTGGAAGGCCCAGGCCGGCTACCTGGACGGGATGATCGACGCCGTCTTCCCGGTCATCCCCGGCTGGGACGTCTCGGGCGTCGTCGTCCAGCCCGGAGTCTCCGTCACCGAGTTCACCGTCGGCGACGAGGTCATGGGCTACGTCCGCGAGGACTTCCTCTCCCACGGCACCTTCGCCGAGTACGTCGCCGCCCCCGTCCGTACCCTCGCCCGCAAGCCCCGCACCCTGGGCTTCGAGGAGTCCGCCGCGCTCCCGCTGGCCGGACTCACCGCCTACCAGGTGCTCCACCAGGCCCTCGCCGTCCGCTCCGGCGAGACGGTCCTGGTGCACGCGGCGGCCGGCGGAGTCGGCTCCATGGCCGTCCAGATCGCCCGCCACCTCGGCTGCCGCGTCATCGGCGCGGTGCGCGAGTCAGGCCAGAAACGGGTCAAGGAGCTGGGCGCCGAGCCCGTCGTCTACGACGAGCGCACCTTCGCCGAACAGGTCCGCTCCCTCGCGCCGGAGGGTGTGGACGCGGCCCTGGACACCATCGGCGGGACCTTCCTCAAGAAGACCCCGGACGTGCTGGCCCCCGAGGGCCGCCTCGCCTCGGTCGCGGACGGCGAGGTCCTGGCCCTCGGCGGCCGCTACTTCTGGGTCCGCCCCGACCCCCAGGACCTCGCCGCGCTCGCCGGTCTGGTCGACGAGGGCGTGCTGTCCGTACGGGTCGCGCGGACCTTCCCGCTGGAACAGGCGGCCGACGCCCAGCGGGCGAACGCGGAGGGCGGCCTGGACGGCAAGGTCGTGGTCACGGTGGAGTGGCCCGATTAGAGGCCTCCCTGGCCTCCTACAGCACGACCGCCACCGCGAACGCCGCCAGCGCGACCGTGCACGCCGTCGCGAGCAGTGCGCCCCGGTGCGAGAGGGCCCCCGGCCGCGCCGTGTCCAGGGCGTGGATGCGGCGATGGGCCACGGCCAGGAACGCGACCCAGACCAGCGCGATCAGCGCGGCCCCCGCCACCCCCGGCGCCGTGATCTCGTCCCTGATCGCCGACTTCCCCGCGAGCACCGCCACGATCGTGCAAGTCAGCGTCGTACGCCGCCACGCGAGCCGGGTCCGCTCCGGCTGCAGCCCCGGATCCCGGGCCGGCGTCGGCGCCTCGGTCACCGCCCGGCCCAGCCGAAGACGATGACCACCACCAGTGCGAGCGCCACCAGGGCCACCGCGAGGCTCAGCACCGTCGGGAACCGTGTCACCGGCAGGTCCTCCCCGCGCCGCATCGCCCGCTCGCACCGCACCCAGTGGTTCACCGCCCGCAGCGCGCACAGCACGCCCGCGGCGAGCAGGGCGAGCGCAAGCCCGACCCGTACGCCCCAGCGCAGATCCGGCAGGAACTGGTCGACGGCGAAACCGCCGCCGATGAGCGCCAGCGCGGTCCGGATCCAGGCGAGGAAGGTGCGCTCGTTGGCGAGCGAGAACCGGTAGTCCGGAGTCTCGCCCTCGCCCCGGATCCGCTGCGGCGCGAACCACAGCCGCAGACTCTGCACGAAGTCACTCACCCGGGCACCTTAACCGCGGTCCGCGCGCAGCCGTCGCAGTCGTTCGTAGGCGTCCCGCCCGTCCGGCACCCACTCCCACTCCCCGAGCCGCGCGTCCACCTCCGACTCCGGCAGGAAGGCGTGCCAGGCGACCTCCTCCACCTGAGGGTTCACCGGCAGCTCGCAGCGCACCCGGTACACGGCCGACCACCACTTCCCGGCGACGCCCCCGGAGTCGTGCAGGAACCGGAACAGCGGCTCGGGGCGTGGCAGACCGGAGACCCCCAGCTCCTCCTCGGCCTCGCGCAGCGCCGCGTCGTCGTACGACTCGCCCGCGCCGACGACGCCGCCGACGAACATGTCGTACATCGACGGGTAGACCAGCTTCGAGGGCGTGCGCCGGTGCACGAAGATCCGGTCCTCGGCGTCCCGTACCTGGATGAACGTGCAGCGATGGATCAGGCCCCGCGCGTACACCTCGGCGCGCGGGGCCTGTCCGATCACGTCGTCGTTCTCGTCGACGACATCGAGGATCTCTTCGGCGGGGTTCATGCCCCCATTCCATCACTGGCCCATGACGTACTTCACCGTCGGACCGGTCGTCCAGCCGCCGTCCACGGCCAGCTCCGCGCCCGTCACGTACGAGGCCGCGTCCGACAGCAGGAACACCACCGCGCCCGCGATCTCGGGCGCCTCGCCGACCCGCCCCATCGGGGTGTTGGGGTACTTGCCCGCGCCCCGCTCGATGCCGACGCCGGCCGTCATCGGGGTGTACGTCATGCCCGGGTGGACCGAGTTGACGCGGATCCCCGCCGTGCCCAGCTCCACCGCTCCGATCTTCGTCAGCCCGCGTACTCCCCACTTCGAGGCGCCGTAGCCCGCGGTCAGCGCCAGGCCCATCAGACCGGCTGCCGAGGAGATGTTGACGATCGAGCCGCCACCGGCCTCCCTCATCGCCGGGATCGCGGCCCTCATACCGATGAAGACACCGGTCAGGTTGATGTCGAGCACCCTGCGGAAGTTCTCCACGGACTCGGTCTCCAGGAACGCGCCGGTGGCTATCCCGGCGTTGTTCACCAGACCGTGCAGACCGCCGAACTCGGCGACCGCGTACGCGACGGCCGCCGTCCACTCCTCCTCGGAGGTGACGTCGTGGTGGAGGAAGCGCGCCCGCCCGCCCAGTTCGGCCGCGGTCGCCCTGCCCTCGTCGTCGAGCACGTCGGTGACGACGACGTTCGCGCCGGCGGCGACGGCCTGCCGCGCGGCCTCGGCGCCCAGGCCGCGGGCGCCTCCGGTGACGAGGACGGTCCTGCCGGTGAGGTCGTTCATGTGTCGTCCCTTCGGATGGCGGGCAGGGGCGCCCGGAGCAGTGCCGTGGTGGTCTCGACGAGGTCGGCGAGGAAGAGCGGCTCACTCGTGAGCGGCGACGTGCCGTCGAGGTACTGCCGCGCCCGGTCGGCCAGGGCGGCGCCGACGACGGTGAGCGCCAGATCGAGCCGCTCCAGGCGCACGGGCTCGGGCAGGCCGGTCAGACAGGCCTCGACCCGCTCGATCAGGTGCCAGTACACGGTGCCGTCGAGGGTGGGATGGGGGGTGCGGGTGCGCACGCCGCTCTCGTGGCTGAGCTGGGCGGAGATCCGCAGGCAGCGCCGGCCGCGCTCGGTGCGCAGCTCGCTCGCCTCGGCGGTGACCAGAGCGGCGATCAGCGCGCGAAGCTCGTCGGGTGTGGCCGCCAGAAGCGGGTCGAGGACCTTCTCCGTACGTGCCTGGCGGCCGACCATCACGGCGTCGAGGAGGCCGGCGCGCGAGCCGAAGTGGTACTGCACGGCCGAGGGGTTGGCCTGGCCGGCGAGGGCGACGATGTCGCGGAGCTGGGCGCCGTCGACGCCCTGGGCGGCGAAGATCTCCTCCGCCGCACGGATCAGCTTCTCCCGGGTCTCGGGCCCCGATGTCCTCGCCACGAGAGCCACATTAATGCCCGGCATTAGAAAGCGGGAGGGTCTGCACGTGTCCGGACGGTTGACTCGATACATTCGTGTATCCAAGATTCGGTCCATGTCGTACGACGCTGATGTGATCGTGATCGGAGCCGGCCTCGCCGGCCTGGTGGCCACCGCCGAACTCGTGGACGCCGGGCGGAGCGTCATCCTGCTCGACCAGGAGCCGGAGCAGTCCATGGGAGGCCAGGCCCACTGGTCCTTCGGCGGGCTCTTCCTCGTCGATTCGCCCGAGCAGCGCCGGATGCGGATCAAGGACAGCCACGAGCTCGCCCTCCAGGACTGGCTCGGCACCGCCGGCTTCGACCGGCCCGAGGACCACTGGCCGAGGAAGTGGGCGGAGGCGTACGTCGACTTCGCGGCGGGCGAGAAGCGGCCCTGGCTGCACGCGCGCGGGGTGCGGTTCTTCCCCGTGGTGGGCTGGGCCGAGCGCGGCGGGTACGACGCGAACGGGCACGGCAACTCGGTGCCTCGCTTCCACATCACCTGGGGCACGGGCCCCGGCCTCGTCGCCCCCTTCGAGCAGCGGGTCCGCGAAGGCGTCGCCCGGGGCCTCGTCACGCTCCGCTTCCGGCACCGGGTGACCGGCCTCGGCCGCACGGCGGGAGCCGTGGACACCGTGACCGGCGAGATCCTGGAGCCCTCCACCGCCGAGCGCGGGACGGCGAGCAGCCGGGAGACCACCGGCACCTTCGAACTCCGTGCGCAGGCGGTGATCGTCACCTCGGGCGGCATCGGCGGCAACCACGATCTCGTACGCAAGCAGTGGCCCGACCGGCTCGGCACCCCGCCCGCCAAGCTGCTCTCCGGCGTCCCCGCCCATGTCGACGGACTGATGCTCGGCATCGCCGAGGAGGCCGGGGCGCGCCACATCAACCGCGACCGGATGTGGCACTACACCGAGGGCATCGAGAACTGGAACCCGATCTGGGCCAGGCACGGCATCCGCATCCTGCCCGGCCCGTCCTCGCTCTGGCTGGACGCGCGCGGCCGCCGGCTGCCCGTACCGCTCTTCCCGGGCTTCGACACCCTCGGCACGCTCGAACACATCATGCGGACCGGGTACGACCACACCTGGTTCGTGCTCGACCAGCGCATCATCGGCAAGGAGTTCGCCCTCTCAGGCTCCGAGCAGAACCCGGACCTCACCGGCAAGTCCATCCGGGACGTCATCGGCCGGGCCCGCGCCGACGTGCCCGGTCCGGTGAAGGCGTTCATGGACCACGGCGTCGACTTCGTCGTGGAGAACGACCTGGCCGCCCTCGTCCGGGGCATGAACGCCCTCACCGACGAGCCGCTGATCGACGAGGCGGAGCTGCGCCGCGAGATCACCGCGCGGGACCGGGAGATCGCCAACCCCTTCACCAAGGACCTCCAGGTCACGGCGATCAGGGGCGCCCGCAGGTACCTGGGCGACAAGCTGATCCGTACGGCGTCCCCGCACCGGATCCTGGACCCCAAGGCCGGCCCGTTGATCGCCGTACGCCTGAACATCCTCACCCGCAAGTCGCTCGGCGGCCTGGAGACGGACCTGTCGTCGCGGGTGCTCACCGAGGGCGGCGAGGTGCTGGAGGGCGTGTACGCGGCGGGCGAGGCGGCCGGCTTCGGCGGCGGAGGCGTCCACGGCTACCGCTCCCTGGAAGGCACCTTCCTCGGCGGCTGCATCTTCTCGGGCCGAGCGGCGGGCAGGGCGGCGGCGCGATCGGTGGCCTGACGAACCGGGGCGGGCCGGGCGGCGACGGTGCGCGTGGACCGGGTCCGGAACGCCTGAACGGCGTCCGGCCCGGTCCGGTACGGCAGTTGGGAAGGCTGCGGCTACAACACCAGTGACAGCAGCAGGACGAAGACGATGCCGACGACCGAGATGATCGTCTCCATCACCGACCAGGTCTTGATCGTCTGGCCGACGTTCATCCCGAAGTACTCCTTGACCAGCCAGAAACCCGCGTCGTTCACATGGCTGAAGAAGAGCGAACCGGCACCGATCGCGAGGACGAGAAGTGCCGTCTCGCTCGTGCCCATGCCCTCGGCGAGCGGGGCCACGAGGCCGGCCGCCGAGATCGTCGCTACCGTCGCCGAGCCGGTCGCGAGGCGGATCGCCACGGCGATCAGCCACGCGAGGAGCAGGGCCGGAATCGACCAGTTCTTGGAGAAGTCCAGGATCATCTGGCCCACGCCGACGTCGATCAGGGTCTGCTTGAAGCCGCCGCCCGCGCCGACGATCATCAGCACGCCCGCGATCGGGGCGAGGGACTTCTCGACGGTCGAGGAGAGCCGCTGCTTGGTGAAACCGGCCGCGCGGCCCAGGGTGAACAGGCCCACGAGGACGGCCGCTAGCAGGGCGATCAGCGGCGAGCCTATGACGTCGGTGACCTTCTGCAGACCGTTGTCGGGGTTGTCCACGACGATGTCGACGAGCGCCTTGACCAGCATCAGGACGACGGGCAGCAGGACGGTCGCGACGGTGGCACCGAAGCCGGGACGCTTCTCCAGGTCCTCCGACGGGCGGACTGGGATGAGGTTTTCGGGGGCCGGGATGTCGACCCAGCGGGCCGCGTACCGGGAGAAGACCGGACCGGCGATGATCACGGTCGGGATGGCGACCAGGACACCGAGGCCGAGCGTGACACCGAGGTCGGCGCCGAGCGCGTCGATGGCGACGAGCGGTCCGGGGTGCGGCGGGATCAGCCCGTGCATCACCGACAGACCCGCGAGGGCCGGGACGCCGATCCGCATCAGCGAGTAGTTGCCGCGCTTGGCGACGAGCAGGACCACCGGGATCAGCAGGACGATGCCGACCTCGAAGAAGAGCGGCAGACCGATGACGGAGGCGATCAGCACCATCGCCCAGGGCATGGACCGGCGGCTCGCCTTCGCGAGGATCGTGTCGACGATCTGGTCCGCGCCGCCGGAGTCGGCAAGGAGCTTGCCGAGGATCGCGCCGAGTGCGATCAGCACGCCCACACCCGCGACGGTCTTGCCGAGACCGGTGGTGAAGGAGTCGATGGTCGCCGCCATCGGCGCCCCGGCGAAGGCGCCCAGGGCCAGCGAGCCGATGGTCAGGGCCAGGAAGGCGTGCAGCTTGAACTTGGTGATGAGCAGGACGATGACGGCGATGCCCGCGAGCACGGCGATGCCCAGCTGGGCGTTGCCGGCCGAGGTGATGGGCTCGACGGCGTCCGCTGCCAGCATCTCGACGCTGAGACTGGTCACGGTGGTTCCTTAGGGGACGGGTGGGGGCAGGAGAACACGCCGAACACGACGGCGGCCGACGGGTACGGCGGGGACTACGGGGACTACAGGGACTACAGGGACTACAGGGGCTGCTGGTACTGCGGATACGGCGGGGGACTGCTGGTACGACGGATACGGCGGGTCCCGCGCGGGACTGCCGGTACTGCCGGTACTGCGGGTGCTGCGGCCCCTACGGGCACCGCGGGCATCGCAGGCACCGCACCTACGACTGGCGTACGGACGGACGGAGATCAGCAGGCGAGCCCGCCCAGCGCGGCGACCGCCCGCGCCGCGATCTCCTCGGGCGAACCGGAGACGTCGACGGCGACGCCCGCCTCGTCATCCCCCAGCGGCTCCAGCGTGGCGAACTGGGAATCGAGCAGCGCTGTCGGCATGAAATGCCCCCTGCGCTCGGTCATCCGCCTCTCGATCAGCGCGCGGTCGCCGGTCAGGTGGAGGAAGACCACGCCGGGGGCGGCCGCTCGCAGCCGGTCCCGGTAGCTCCGCTTCAGCGCGGAGCTGCTCACCACCCCGCCGAGCCCGAGCCGTTCCCGGCCGTGTGCCCACCGCCCGATCGCGTCGAGCCAGGGGCCGCGGTCCGCGTCGTCCAGCGGGATGCCGGCCGACATCTTGGCGACGTTCGCCGGCGGGTGGAAGTCGTCGCCCTCGGCGTAGGGGACGCCGAGCGCGTCCGCGACGAGCGGACCGATGGTCGTCTTGCCGGTGCCGGCGACGCCCATCACGACGACGACCCGGGGGACCGTCGGGGAGGTGGTGCTCATGGGTGGTGCCTCGCTGTCTTCTTCGACATCGACTTCTTCTCCGACGTCGATCTCGCGATTCCGTCGCGCTCATGAAACCCATTGGGTACGACGTATTCAAGAGCCTGTGACATTAAAGTCATACTTTTTGTTCCCGATCTTGGTGCGCGCGTAGGCTGACCCCCATGACGACACCGGCCCAGGGGCTTCATCCGCACGTCCTCGCCACCCTGGGTCTTGCGATCACCGCGGGGGAGTACCCGCCCGGCAGCGTGCTGCGCACCGACGAGCTGGCCCAGCGCTTCGACGTCTCCCGCACCGTGGTCCGCGAGGTCGTCCGCGTCCTGGAGTCCATGCACCTCGTCGAGTCCCGCCGCCGCGTCGGCGTGATCGTCCTGCCGACCGCGCAGTGGAACGTGTACGACCCCCAGGTCATCCGCTGGCGCCTGGCCGGCGCCGACCGCCCCCGGCAGCTGCGCTCGCTGACCGTACTCCGCTCCGCGGTCGAACCCGTCGCCGCCGGACTCGCCGCCGTCCACGCCACCCCCGCGCAGTGCCGCGAGCTGACCGAGCAGGCGCTCGGCATGGTCGCCACCTCGCGCGGCCGGCAGCTGGAGGCGTACCTCGTCCACGACATCGCCTTCCACCGGGTCGTCCTCAACGCCTCCGGCAACGAGATGTTCGCCCGGCTCGGCGACGTGGTCGCCGAGGTGCTCACCGGCCGTACGCACCACCAGGTGATGTTCGAGGACCCCGACCCGGCTGCCGTCACCCTGCACGTCCAGGTCGCCGAGGCGGTACGGGAGAGGGACGCGGCCCGCGCCGAGGAGCTCACCCGCCAGATCGCGGTCGGCGCACTTAAGGAACTGGACGTTCTCGCGCCGTAAACCCTGCCGATCCCAGGCCTTCGCCCTGTAGGAACCTCAGAATTAGCTCAAATATGGGCGAGCAGTGACATTGGCCACTGCCGAAATCCCGTCTTGCCGTGACGATGTGCGCTGGCCGTGAGAGCCGTGGACGACCTCCACGCGCGCGGCCGGGTACCGCACAGCCCCTCCCCCTCACGAAGGCGAACAACTCCATGAGTGACCGCACCCTCCCTGCGGCCGACACGCTGTCCGCCACGCCACCGGCGACGGCATCCGGAGCGTCCCCCCATGTGGATGCCGGCGACGCCGGATACCGCAAGGACCTCAAGTCCCGGCACATCAACATGATCGCCATCGGCGGCGCGATCGGCACCGGCCTGTTCCTCGGCGCCGGTGGCCGCATGGCCAACGCCGGACCGTCCCTCTTCATCGCGTACGCGGTCTGCGGCGTCTTCGCCTTCTTCGTGGTGCGGGCCCTCGGCGAGCTGGTCCTCTACCGCCCGTCCTCCGGCGCCTTCGTCTCCTACGCCCGTGAGTTCATGGGCGAGAAGGGCGCCTACACGGCCGGCTGGCTCTACTTCCTCAACTGGTCGACCACCGCCATCGCCGACATCACCGCGGCCGCGACCTACGCCCACTTCTGGGCCATGTTCAGCGACGTCCCGCAGTGGATCCTCGCGCTGATCGCCCTCGCGGTCGTCCTCGCCGCCAACCTCATCTCGGTGAAGTACTTCGGCGAGATGGAGTTCTGGTTCGCGATCATCAAGGTCGGCGCGCTCGTCGCCTTCATGCTGATCGGCATCTTCCTGGTCGTGACCTCGCACGACATCGGCGGCCACACCCCGGGCCTGGCCACCATCACGGACAACGGCGGCATCTTCCCCAGCGGTGTCATGCCGATGCTGCTGCTGATCCAGGGTGTCGTCTTCGCCTACGCCTCCGTCGAGCTGTGCGGCGTCGCCGCCGGTGAGACCGAGAACCCCGAGAAGATCATGCCGAAGGCGATCAACTCGATCATGTGGCGTGTGGGCCTCTTCTACGTCGGCTCCGTCGTCCTGCTCGCGCTGCTGCTCCCGTACACCGCGTACTCCGGTGACCAGAGCCCCTTCGTCACGGTCTTCGACAAGCTGGGCATCCCCGGCGCCGCCGGTGTGATGAACCTGGTCGTCCTGACCGCCGCGCTCTCGAGCCTCAACTCCGGCCTGTACTCGACCGGCCGCATCCTGCGCTCCATGTCGCTGTCGGGCTCCGCGCCCAAGTTCACCGGCGTCATGAACAAGGGCGGCGTGCCCTACGGCGGCATCCTGCTCACCGCCGCCTTCGGTGTCCTCGGTGTCGGCCTGAACTACCTCATGCCCGGCGAGGCCTTCGAGCTCGTCCTGAACTTCGCCTCCATCGGCATCATCGGCACCTGGGCCATGATCATGGTCTGCTCGCTGCTGTTCGTGAACCGCTCCAAGGAAGGCCGGGTCACCCGCCCCGGCTACCAGCTGCCCTGGGCCCCGTACACCCAGATCGTCACGCTGGTCTTCCTCGGTTCGGTCCTCGTCCTGATGTGGATGGACGGCGGCATCAGCCGCACCACCGTGAACTGCCTCCCGCTCATCGCGGCGATGCTGGTCGGCGGCTGGTTCCTGGTACGCAAGCGCGTCCGCACGACCGCGACGACGCACCAGGGCTGAAGCCCCCCACGGGGTACCGGGACCCCCGCAGGCACAGGCCTGCGGGGGTCCCGCGCTACGTTCCCGCGCCTCCGTCGAACCCGCCGAGCCGCAGCCCACTCTCGAACCGCATCGGGTCGCCGGTGAGCGGGTCGGTGAACTCCAGTACCCGCGCGAGCAGCTGCAACGGCCGCGTGAAGTCCTCCGGCCCGTCCTCGCGGACCACGGGATAGACCGGATCGTGCAGGATCGGCAGCCCCAGGCTGTTCATGTGCACCCGCAGCTGATGCGTGCGCCCGGTCGCCGGCAGCAGCCGGTACCGCCCGAGCCCGCCCCGCCGCTCGGCCAGCTCGATCCGGCTCTCGCTGTTCGGCTCGCCCGGCTCCTCGCGGGCCGCCATCACCCCGCGCTCCTTCACGATCCGGCTCCGTACCGTCACCGGCAGCGCGACCCCGGGCTCGTACGCCGCCACCGCCTCGTACTCCTTGCCGACCAGCCGGTCCCGGAACAGCGTCTGGTACGCCCCCCGGTCGCCGGGCCGCACGACGAACAGCACGAGCCCGGCGGTCAGCCGGTCGAGCCGGTGCGCGGGCTGCAGCTCGGGCACCCCCAGCTCCCGGCGCAGCCGGGCGAGCGCGGTCTCGGTCACATGCCGCCCGCGCGGCATCGTCGCCAGGAAGTGCGGCTTGTCGACGACGACGATCCGCTCGTCCCGGTACACGATCCCCAGCTCGAAGGGCACCCGCTCCTCGGCGGGGAAGTCCCGGTGGAACCACAGCCGCATCCCGGCGGCGTACGGCTCGTCGTCCCGGACCGGCAGCCCGTCCACCCCCACGAACCGCCCGTCCGCCACCATCTCCGCGACCCGCGGATCCCCGATGGCGCCCCCGAACCGCCCCCGCAGATACTCCCCGACGGTCGCCCACCCCCCACCGGCGTCCTCGGGCAACCGCACCCGCACGGGATCGATCCCCTCCCGCTGCGGCAACGGCGCGCCCGGAGTCCTCGCTCTGCGTCTCACCGCTCCACGGTAACGAGCCGCCGACGACTCAGCGGCTGCCGCCCTCCCCTCCGGACTCCGTGGAACCGAACCAACGCGTGGCGGCGCTCTCGATCTCCGGTGCGCCAGGGGGTCGACCACCCTCCCAGTGCGGGCCTGCGGCGACCAGCTTCGCCCTGAGCTCCTCCGCCAGGGCCCGTCGCTCCCGCGCCGTCGGTGCGAGCGCGATCCGACGGCTCCAGCGAACCGTGTCCACGACCGCGGACTTCATCGCCTCATAGGCGAGATAGAACTCGAGGTCCGCCCGCCAGGCCGTGCGGCAGGCAACGGGAGCCGCCCGTTCCCAGCCCGCCAGAACCCGATGCCGATCGGCCGCCGTGTACGAGGTCTTGTGCAGGTGATCGGCCAGGTCGTACACCGGGTCGCCCCACAGGGCGAGCTCCCAGTCGAGGAAGACGACCCGAGCCTGATCGGTGAGGATCATGTTCTGGCGATGGATGTCCGCGTGCAGCAGACGAAAGGGCCGCTCGGCGAGTTCGCGCACCGCTCGCTCGGCCAGCAGCCCGCACGGGTCCTCCGGGACGCCCAGTGCCCCGTGCAGGGCTCTCAGCTCCGAGTCCGCGCGGCCCCGTATCTCCCGTACGAAATCCAGGAGGCGCAGGGCGAAGGCCGCCGTGTCCCCGTCGCGTGGCCAGTCGGCCGGCACCCCCGGGAGGGCCGTGCGAGGGACCGTCAGCATCTCGCCGAACAGACGCTCGACGCCGTCGAGGACCGCGTCCGGCACCGGCTTCCCGTCCGGCGCACCCTCGTCCACCCGATGGCCCTAGAACTCGTGGATCTGGAATCCGGGATCCGTACTGGCATGGACCAGCCGAGGCGCCAGGGAGACGTAGGGGCGGATCGCTTCGAGTACGGCGGGCTCCGACCAGAGCGTGAGGTCCATGGCCTCGGTCACAGGCCCTCGGGTCCGCACGAGGACGGGCCCCGACTCCGTCTCCACGCGGACATTGCGGTTGTAGAACCCGGACAGCGCACCCTCGTGCGCGCGGGCCTCTTCGTACAGAGCTAGGGCGTCCATGGCTGTCTCTCTACCCACGGCGCCAGCGTCTGAGCGACCCTTTCCGGGGTCATCTCCGGCGCCACGCCCCACACCGCACGGGCGACGTTGAGCTTGCGCGCGAGACGACCGGTGAGGAAGTCACGCACGGACCGGTCGGCGCCGACGAGCTGCTTCGAATAGCGGACCGTGTCGACGATCGCCGACTTGATGCGCTCATGCGCCAGATACAGGTCGAGGTCGGCCGCCGGCCCGGCGGTGGACGAGGCGGGAAGGCGCTCCCGCCACTGCCGGAGCACCTCGTCCCGCTGGTCGTCGGGGTAGTCCATCTTGTGGAAGTGGATCCCGATCTCGTACAGCGGATCGCCCCACAGCGCCAGCTCCCAGTCGAGGAACCAGGTCAGCCCCCCGGAGACGATCATGTTCTTGCGGTGGAGGTCGGAGTGCAGCACCGCGAAAGGACGTGACGTGAGCCCGTCCCACAGCGGTTCGACGACCGCCAGGGGCTCTGCCGGGATGCCGAAGTCCTCGAACACGGCGGCGTACTCGTCCCGGTGGAGGTCGTAGACCTGCTGCGTCAACGCCGCGAGCCGTCGGCCGAACCCGCCGCTGTCGCCAGAGGCGGGCCAGTCGCCGGGCAGCGCCGGAGCCTTCTCGAGGGGAATACGGACCAACTGGTCCATCACACCCACGACATCGCCGATGACATGCGCGGGAACCAAGCTGCCCCGCGGCGAGAAGCTGTCGAGCACCCGCCCCTCGATGAAGTGGTGGACCTGGAACCGCGGATCCGGCGAGACGTGCCTCAGCTCCGGGGCCTGGCCGACGTACGGCCGGATACAGGCCAGCACGTCCTCCTCCCGCCACACGCGCACGTCCATCGTGTCCGCCGCCGCGAGAGGAATGCGGACGTTGACCTTCCCCTCGGCCGTCCTCACGCCGACATTGCGGTTGTAGTAACCGGCGGCTGCCTCGCCCGACTCCCGTGCCTGCTCGTAGAGCTCCAGCCAGTTCACGCGGTCACCTCGAGGAAGGTCGACAGGACGGAGTCCGTGCGGTGCTGGAGGTCGTCCAGCGAGCCGAGCGGCCGTACAGCGGGCCGTGCCCGCTCGGCCGCGGCCGCCAGCTCCGGATCACCCAGTTCCAGCCGCTCGGCGGCCCTGTGGATCGCCAGGATCAGCGAAGGGTAGACCTCGCACGCCTCGAACTCCCTCGCGGCATGCAGGAGCAGCTCGCCGGCCGCCCGCCGTTCCCCCTCCCGCAGCAGCAGGAAGGCACGGAACATGTCCGCCCGGGCCCGCCCCGACCGGTAGCCGGCCCGGTCGAGGGCGGCATGGGCGTTGAGGAACGAGGACGCGGCCCGCTCGTACTGGCCCAGCCGGGTCTGGGCCATGGCCATGGCCGTGTAGGCCTTGCCGATCTCGTGCTGGGCACCCAGCTCGCGCTGGACCTCCAGGGCGGTGGTGGCAGCGTCGACGGCGGCCGCGGGGTCGGTGAAGGCGTACAGCTCGGCCCAGTTGGTCCGGACGTTGGCCAGGCCGACGATCGCGTTCGCCGCCCGGTACTCCGATTCCGCCTCGGCCAGAAGACGCGCCGAGGCGTCGAAGTCCATCAGGAACCGGTGGCCGAGATGCATCAGCCGCTTGAGATCGCCCCGGATCACCCTGTCCTCGGGCGCACAGATCCCGTGCACCTCTTCCGCCAGCGCGAACGCGCCCCGGAAATCGCCCTGCCACATACGGATGTCGGCGACGCAGTACCCGGCCGCCGACCGGGCCGCGCCCTCGTGTTCCGCCCACACCCGCTCGAAGATCGACGCGGCCAGGCCGCTCTCCCCGGCGATACGCCGGGCGTTGGCACCGGCCAGGGCGAGCCGCGCGGAGACCAGGGAGCCCACCCGGCGATCCAGGTGCGGCGTGAGCTCGATCGCTCCGGCCGTGTCGCCGAGCTCCAGTCGCGATTCCGCGTCGAGGCAGTCCGCCGCGTCGCGCAGGCCGGCGAGCACCTCGTCGTCCGGGCTGCCGTCCCTCGCCGCGAGATGATCGCGAAGGTCCTTCACCATGCCGTCGACGGCCTGCCTGCCGTTGCGGGCAACGGCCCGGTCGGCACGTTCCTGGATCTCCTCCGGCGTGATGTCCGCGGCGTGCAGGCCGTGGTAGACCGCCTCGCGCAGCGGTGAGAGGCGGGCCCTGCCGGAGGTGCGCCGGGCTCCGTCCTCCATCCGGTCGGCCAGCGCCTCCCAATGGGTCCGCAGTGTGCCGTGGACATGCCGCTGAACCGCGGGGGAGAGATGGCGCTGCAGCGCCCTGATCATGAGCTGGTGCAGCCGGTACCAGCCCTCGGGCAGCGGATAGGCGAACGAGTAGGCCGTGAGCGACTCCCACATCAGGAGGTTGGCGGGCAGGTCGGAGGCCCGTCCGATCGCCTGGAACACACCGAAGTCGAAGGTTCTGGCCACACTCAGCAGCTCGAGGATCCGCACCTCGTCCGGGGAGACGTGCTGGAGGAAACGCTGGACGATCTCCTCCGACGTCCCCGCGTGCTCCGGCCGGGCCGGGTTCTGCAGGTGCGTGTCCACCGCGAGGTGCAGGTAGAAGGGGACGCCCTCGCTGGCCTCGGCGATCGACCGCTGGCGCGGAATCTCCGTGATCCCCGCCTGCGCCAGCAGTTCCAGCCGAGCCGCCATGGGCAACCCGTCGACATCCGCCCGGCGGATCACCGACGCCCATTCCGGGTCGTACGCCGCCCAGCGGAGCGCCTCGCGGCTGGCGAGCACGGTGAGGCCACCATGGAGCTGGCCCAGCAGGTCACGCAGCCAGGCGTCGGACCCGTAGCTGCGGCCGCCCGGGAGGGGAGTGGGCACGAGCGCTTCGTAGGCGTCCACGTACACGACGTAGGGCCGGTCCGCCGCCGAGGCCCGCAGCTCTTCCGCGAAGAGGTACGAGACCGCGTGTCCCAGCTCGGCATTGCTCAGGCTGTCGAGCTCATGGAGCGTGGGATCGGCCTCGATCCTCTGCCGACGCTGACGGTTCTTGATCGCCCGCCCGGTCAGCCGTACCAGCCCGGCAGCCGTGCCGAAGACGGGCAGACCCATCGCATCGTCGAGGATCTTGGAGAGGGTCTCGCTCTCCTCGGCGAACGGGGTGTTCCTGGGATTCAACTGGAGCTGCGGATGAACGCGCTGTCACAGCACCGCGTAGGCGATGTCGAACCGGTCGAACTGCACACCCTGCGCGCCGAGTTCCATACGAAGGACGGCCAGCGCGTCCTCCTGCTGCCGCATGGTCGGCAGTTGCAGATCGAGGTGGGCGGTCCGGCAGTTGTCGGGTGTGCGGTTGCGTAACTCCTGGAGCAGCCGCGATTTGCCGATGCCGCCGACGCCGACGACGTTCAGGATGCGAGGGCCCTCGCCGAGAGCGGTCAGTTCCTCGTCGTAGGCCGAGAGCAGGCCCTCCCGGTTGAAGAACTGCCGCTGCAGAGCCGACACCCGACGGTACTGCGGTCTGATGGGCATGGTGGCCTTCCCCCTACGTCGCCGTGCGCATGCGAGGGGCAGGTTAGCCGGATCCGCCGAGCGCTGAAAGGGAGATCAGGAGCACGGGCAAGCAAGAAGGACCCCACATGATGTGGGGTCCTTCGCTGGTGTCCGAGGGGGGACTTGAACCCCCACGCCCGATAAAGGGCACTAGCACCTCAAGCTAGCGCGTCTGCCATTCCGCCACCCGGACAAGGTGTCTGTCTTTCCGGCCGCTCGGCCGTTCCGACGTGGAAAACCATAGCAAACATTGGAGGTGGTCGATCACCACCCCCGGTCAGGGCGGAACCGTGTGACAGCCGCATGTCGGCCGGTGGCCGCCCTTGGGTCCCGGGGGCGGGCGCGGGAGGATGGGGGCGACCGGCAGCAAGCACGTGGGGCACGTAGTGGGAGGAAGCAGCGTGAGCGAGTCGAACACGGCCCGGAGCGTCGCGGGCGAGGACGAGGTCGTCGACCTCTGTCGTGACCTCATCCGCATCGACACCAGCAACTACGGCGACCACTCCGGCCCGGGAGAGCGGGCGGCGGCGGAGTACGTCGCCGAGAAGCTCGCGGAGGTCGGTCTCGAGCCGAAGATCATCGAGTCGCACAAGGGACGGGCCTCCACCGTCGCCCGTATCGAGGGGGAGGACCCCTCCCGGCCGGCCCTGCTCATCCACGGGCACACCGACGTCGTGCCGGCCAACGCCGAGGACTGGACCCACCACCCGTTCTCCGGCGAGGTCGCCGACGGCTGTGTCTGGGGCCGGGGCGCGGTCGACATGAAGGACATGGACGCGATGACCCTCGCGGTCGTACGCGACCGGATGCGCAGCGGCCGCAAGCCCCCGCGCGACATCGTCCTGGCCTTCCTCGCCGACGAGGAGGCCGGCGGCACCTACGGCGCCCGGCATCTGGTCGACCACCACCGGGACCTCTTCGACGGGGTGACGGAGGCGATCGGCGAGGTCGGCGGCTTCTCCTTCACCGTCAACGAGAACCTGCGGCTCTACCTGGTCGAGACGGCCCAGAAGGGCATGCACTGGATGCGGCTGACCGTCGAGGGCACGGCCGGGCACGGCTCGATGACCAACAACGACAACGCCATCACCGAGCTGTGCGAGGCCGTCGGCCGCCTCGGCCGCCACCAGTGGCCGGTGCGGGTCACCAAGACCGTACGGTCCTTCCTCGACGAGCTCTCGGACGCGCTGGGCACCCCGCTCGACCCCGAGGACATGGAGGCGACCCTCGCCAAGCTGGGCGGCATCGCCAAGATGGTCGGCGCGACCCTGCGCAACTCCGCCGCCCCGACCATGCTCGGCGCCGGGTACAAGGTCAACGTCATCCCCGGACAGGCCACGGCGCACGTCGACGGACGGTTCCTGCCCGGTTACGAGGAGGAGTTCCTCGCCGACCTCGACCGGATCCTCGGGCCGCGGGTCAGGCGCGAGGACGTGCACGAGGACAAGGCCCTGGAGACCAGCTTCGACGGCGCCCTCGTGGACGCGATGCAGCTGGCCCTCAGGGCCGAGGACCCGATCGCCCGGGCCGTGCCGTACATGCTCTCCGGTGGCACCGACGCCAAGTCGTTCGACGACCTCGGCATCCGCTGCTTCGGCTTCGCGCCGCTCCAGCTGCCGCCGGAGCTGGACTTCGCCGGGATGTTCCACGGCGTGGACGAGCGGGTGCCGGTGGACGGCCTGAAGTTCGGCGTTCGCGTACTTGATCGGTTCATCGACGCGTCCTAATCGGGCGCACGTGCGTTTGTGACCGGAAAGAGTGAATGTACTCATAGTCTCGTAGCCCCATTACTTCCCCCTCGTTACAGGTGGTGCGGTCCGCGGCTGGGACCGCATTGCCAACAAGGAGGAATAATGATCAAGAAGGTCGTCGCTGCTGCGGCTGCCACGGGCGGTCTCGTTCTCGCGGGTGCGGGCATGGCCGTTGCCGACGCTGGTGCCCAGGGTGCCGCCGTGCACTCCCCCGGCGTGCTCTCGGGCAACGTCGTCCAGGTGCCGGTTCACATCCCGGTGAACGTGTGCGGCAACACGGTCTCCGTGATCGGCCTGCTGAACCCGTCCTTCGGCAACACCTGCGTCAACGCCTGACGTTGTGCCTCGACCCATGAGGGTCTGAGCCAGGCCGGCCCCGGAGTGCGTGCCATGCACTCCGGGGCCGGTGGGCATTTCTCGCCCCGGGCGCCGTGCCCGGTGGCCCTCTTCTGAAGCCAGAAGGCAGAAGCCGAGAAGGCAGGGAACAAGCTATGCGACAGGTCACACGCAAGGGCCTGATCACCGTTGCGGCCGCGGGCGGAGTACTCGCCCTCGGTGGTGGTTATGCGAATGCCGATTCGGGTGCGAACGGTACGGCCTCGAACTCACCGGGCGTCGCGTCCGGAAACTCCGTCCAGGTTCCGGTGCACGCGCCGGTGAACGCCTGCGGAAACACCGTCAGTGTCGTCGGACTGATCAACCCGGCGTTCGGCAACAAGTGCGCCAATGTCTCCAAGCCGGGCGGCAGCGGGTCGTCGGCCGAGGGCGGCACCAGCAACTCGCCGGGCGTCGGCTCGGGCAACAACGTGCAGGTGCCGATCGACGCCCCGGTCAACGCGTGCGGGAACAGCGTCACGGTCATCGGCGCCATCAACCCCGCGTTCGGCAACGAGTGCGCCAACGGGATCGAGCCGACGCACCCCGGCCACCCGGGCGAGCCGGGCAACCCCGGAAACCCTGGGAACCCTGGGAACCCGGGCAACCCTGGGAACCCCGGGAATCCGGGCAACCCTGGTAACCCCGGGAATCCCGGTAACCCGGGCAACCCGGGCAACCCGGGCAATCCTGGAAACCCCGGCAACCCGGGCAACCCCGGTGACTCCGGCGAGCACGGCGGGCCGGGCTCGCCGACCGGGCCGAACACGCCTGGTACGCACACGATCACGCAGCCCGAGGCGACCGAGGAGCTGGCGCAGACCGGTTCCGGTCCGCTCGGGATGATCGTCCCGACCGGCGCAGGCCTGCTGCTCGCCGGGTCGGTGCTCTACCGCCGCGCCCGCCGGTCCGCCTAGTCCGCCGGGTCGCACCACGCGCAGGGGCCCCGCCGTGCGGGGCCCCTTGTCGTGTCACCAGGTGGCGCGGACCTGCCGGATGATGCGTCGGCGCAGCCGCACCCTGCGGCTGCCGTCCCGGCGCAAGGTCAGGCGGTCCAACTCCCAGTGGCCATACTCGGCATGGTCGGTCAGGAGCCGCGTCGCCTCCTTGCGGGAGACGCCGCGCGGCACGTACACGTCGACAAATTCGTATTCCGGCATCGCATCTATTGTGCGGGCACGGGCCCGCTACGGATAGCGTGCGTCCCATGTCTGATGCTGCGCAGCCCACCGCTGCCGAGGTACGTGCCGCCGCCGAGGCGGTCAAAGCCGCACTGGACCGTCACCTGGAGGCGGTCGAACGTCGCTCCGGGGACGACGACCCGGCCGTCTACGAAGCCTTCAACGCCCTCGCCGCGGCGGCCGAGGCGTACGACGAGCGGCTCTACGACCGGTACGACGAGGTCACCCCCTTCGAGATCCCGGGCGCCGACGACTCGCTGCCGCCCTACGCGGGGCCGGAGGAGCCGCACGCCCTCAGCGTGCTGATCCGCCGCGACTACGCCGTGGTGGAGCCGCAGCGGCTGCTGGCCCAGGCCCAGCGCATCGCCGATCTGGAGGGCGACGAGGAGGGGGCGGACGGGGTCCCCGCCGTCGGTGCCAGCACGCACGCGGCGCTCGGCGTGCTCTTCGGCGAGTACGAACCGGACGAAATCGCCTCACGGCACAAGGAGTTCGGTCTTGAGGAGGGCGACTCCACGCTCTGGGTGTCGGCCGTGGACGAGCTGCCGGAACCGGGGGAGTGGCTCAACGCCCCCTTCGAGCATGCCGATCCGGAGCGGATCGTCTGCCGCTTCGACGTCAGCGCGGTCTTCGACGACGAGCTGGACGACGACCCGGAGGAGCAGGACGCCTGACCGGTACGGACGCACGGGACGGCGTATGGACGTACGGGACGGTGCGGACGTGCGCGACGGTACGGCGGAGGGCGGGGCGCCATACGGTGCCCCGCCCTCTGGCGTACGGGCGTCGCGAGGTCGGTTCACGCCTCCGGGGCCGCCAGGAGGGACTCCAGGAGCGGCCTCAGGCGAGTCGTACGGTCTTCGGGCAGCCCCTCGGACACCGCGCGGGGTAGAGCCTGGTCCACGCCGTGGACGACCGAGAGATGGCGCTCCCCCCGGCCGAAGGCCGTGTACACCCAGGCCCGGTTCAGCGCCTGGGCCGCGTCCCCGGGCAGCACCACGACCGCGGCCGGCCAGCGCATCCCGGCCGCCTGGTGCGCCGTGAGCGCCCAGCCGTGACGCAGCGCGGACTCCACGCGGTCCTTCGGTACGACGAGCTGCTCGCCCGCGCACTCCAGGCGCAGGCCCTCGGCGTCGGCCGAGACGACCGTCCCGGTCACCGTCCGCCCGGGAGCCGGCACGTACGCCACCCGGTCGCCCGGGTCGAAGCCGCCGAAGCGGCCGGGGCCGGGGTTGAGCCGCTGCTTGAGCGCGGCGTTCAGCGCGCGGGTACCCGCCGAGCCGCCGTGGCCGACCGTGATCACCTGGGTCTCCTCGGCCGGCACGCCGATCGCCCGGGGAATCGAGTCGGCGACGAGCTGGACCGTGCGGTGGACGGCCTCGCCCGCGTCCCGGACCGGAACGATGACGACCTCCTTGCCGGGCGCCTCCACCTGGTTCAGCTCGCCGATGCCGATGCCCGAGACCAGCTCGCCGATCGGCCCCGGGTCGGGGACGCGGGAGGCGATCTGCGGACACACCCGGGCGGCCAGCACATCGGCGAAGACCCGGCCCGCCCCGGCGGAGCCGAGCACACCGGGGTCGCCGCTGAGCACCAGCCGGCAGCCGTCGGGCAGGGACTCCACGAGCATCGCGGCGTTCTCGACGTCCAGCTGGGGCGCGTCCAGGACGACCAGCAGGTCCAGGGCGAAGGCGCCCTCCGCGTCCCGGCCGGGTCCGGCCGCGCCGGAGAGCAGGGCGGCGACCGTCGATGCCTCCGTGCCGAGCCGGCGGACCCCGTTCTCGCTGTGCACCGCCACGGCGACCCGCAGACCCCGCTCCCGGGCTGCCTCGGCGAGCGCGACGGGCTCGCTCCGGGCCGCCTCGCCGCCGGTGTGCAGGACCAGGCCGTGCGCGCCGACGGCGCGGACCAGCTCTGACCCCTCCCAGGGCTCCGCAGTGACGGTCTTGACCAGCCGGGCCAGACCGTCGGCCAGGCTCTCCTCGGCGAGGGCATACCGGTCGAGACCCAGCAGAACCGGCACCTCGGGGGTGACCGGCGGTTCGGCGGCGGCCGACTCCTCGTCCTCGACCTCCTCCGGAGCGGGCTCCTCCTCCTGGAACACCAGCACCGCACCCTCGGAGACCGCCTGGCGGACGGCCTCGTCCGGGTCGGGCACCGACAGCTTGCCGAGCCCGGCCCGCAGGGCGGTGTCTTCCAGAGCGGTGTGCCCCTTCAGGGCGGCCCGTTCGAGCAGCCACGCCACCAGGGCGACCGCCCGCCGGGGATCGTCGGGACCGCACTCCGCGCCGAGCAGGGCGCGGGCGAAGCCGTCGGCGTGCTCGGGCGTGACCCCGGGGACCGAGAGGAGCTGCCAGGGGTCCTCGCGCAGCGCCTCGGCGGCGCCCTCGCCCAGCGTGGCGGCTACCTGCCCGGTCAGCGACTCGGGCGCCCCACCGCGCGCGAGGACCTCCCGCACGGCCGCCAGCGTCTCGGGGGCGGCCGTCGTCTCCCGGACGACCGGGCGCGCTGCAGGGGCCGGTGCGGGTGCGGGCGCGGGCCGCCGGGGCGCGGGCTCCGGCTCCTCGAAGAACGCGGTGCCCGACTTCGTACCGCTCTCCACCGCCCGTACCGCAGCCAGCAGGTCGGCCGCCGTGCCGCTGAGCTTCGCGCCCGCGTCGACGGGCGCCGCCTTCTCGGCCTTGCGCTGCTCGATCCTGGCCCGCAACTCCCGCTGCGCGGCCAGCTCGGCCTGCGCCTCGGACACCGCGGCGGCCTTCGTCTCCTCGTCGCCGGCCGCGGCTGCCTCGCCAGGCTCGCCGCCTGCGCCGGCCTCGGTTCCCGCGCCTGCCGTGTCCCCGGCCTCACCGGCCTCGGCGCCGTCGCGGGCCTCAGCGTCGGCACCCGCCTCGCCGTCCGCGCCCGCCTCGACGTGCTCCTCCACGCCTTCCGGGGTGCGCTCGGTCGCGGCCACGGCGGCCTCGCCCGGGGCGGGCTCGGTGGCCTCGGGAGGGGTCTCCCGCGAAGGCTCGGTCACAAGGTGCTCCAGTCCTGGTCCGGATAGCGGTGAACGGGCGCCGACACATCGTCGAGAGCCCGGCAGATCTCGTCAGGAAGACTAAGGCTCTCCACTGACAAAGCCGCCGTGAGCTGCCCGGCGTTGCGCGCGCCGACGATCGGGGCGGTCACACCGGGCCGGTCGCGGACCCAGGCGAGGGCCACCTGGAGCGGCGTCGCCGCCAGGCCGTCCGCCGCCGTGGCGACCGCGTCCACGATCCGGCTCGCCGCCTCGTCGAGGTACGGCTCCACGAAGGGCGCCATGGTCTCCGAGCCGCCCCGCGAGTCCGTGGGTGTGCCGCTGCGGTACTTCCCCGTCAGCACCCCGCGCCCCAGCGGCGAGGACGGCAGGAGACCTATCCCCAGGTCCAGGGCCGCGGGCAGCACCTCCCGCTCGACGCCCCGCTGGAGCAGCGAGTACTCCATCTGCGTCGCCGCCAGCCGCGTCCGCCCCGCGCCGGCCGCCCCGAGCTGCCAGGTGCCCGCCTTCGCCAGCTGCCAGCCGCAGAAGTTCGACACCCCCACGTACCGGGCACGGCCACTGCTCACGGCGATGTCCAGTGCCTGGAGCGACTCCTCCAGCGGGGTGTGAGGATCGAAGGCGTGCAGCTGCCACAGATCCACGTGGTCCGTGCCGAGCCGGGCCAGGGACGCGTCGAGCGCGGCCAGCAGATGCCCGCGCGAGCCGTCCATCCGCCGGTCCGGGTCGGGCACGCTGCCCGCCTTGGTGGAGATGACCAGGTCCCGCCGCGGCACGAGCCGCTCCATGAGCTGCCCGAGCATGTACTCGGCCTCGCCCCCGCCGTACACGTCCGCAGTGTCCACGAGCGTGCCGCCCGCGTCCCAGAACGCCTTCAACTGGTCGGCGGCGTCGTGCTCGTCGGTGTCCCGGCCCCACGTGAGGGTGCCGAGCCCGAGCCGGGACACGCGCAGGCCGGTACGTCCGAGATGCCTCTGCTCCATGGGCGCGAGATTACTGGCCAGGACCCCACGCGGAGAGAGCCTGTGGACAACGTCCCCCTGACGGATCCCGTACCCGCGCGCTAGAGTCCGGCCCAAGGGACGTTACTGATCAGTAAAGAGGGTGTGGTCATGAGGCTCGGCATCAACCTCGGCTACTGGGGCGCCGGTATGGACGGCGACAATCTCGCCGTCGCCCAGGAGGCGGACCGCCTCGGCTACGACGTCTGCTGGGCCGCCGAGGCCTACGGCTCCGACGCGCCCACCGTCCTCGCCTGGGTGGCCGCCAAGACCGAGCGGATCGACGTCGGCTCCGCGATCATGCAGATCCCGGCCCGCCAGCCCGCGATGACGGCGATGACCGCCGCCACCCTCGACTCGCTCTCCGGCGGCCGGTTCCGCCTCGGCCTCGGCGTGTCCGGACCGCAGGTCTCCGAGGGCTGGTACGGCGTCAAGTTCGACAAGCCCCTGGCACGCACCCGCGAGTACGTCGAGATCGTCCGCAAGGCCATGTCGCGCGAGCGTCTCACGTACGAGGGTGAGCACTGGACGCTCCCGCTGCCGGACGGCCCGGGCAAGCCCATCAAGCTCACCGTCCACCCGCAGCGCGAGCACATCCCGCTCTACATCGCCGCGATCGGGCCCAAGAACCTGGAGCAGACCGGCGAGATCGCCGACGGCGCGCTGCTGATCTTCCCCTCGGCCGAGCACCTGGAGGAGACGGCGCTGCGTCCGCTCCGCGCGGGCCGCGAGAAGGCCGGGCTGACCATGGAGGGCTTCGACGTCCACCCCACCCTGCCGATCGCCCTCGGCGACGACATCGACGCCCTCGCCGACATCTTCCGCCCGTACACCGCCCTGTACGTCGGCGGCATGGGCAGCCGCAAGCAGAACTTCTACAACCAGCTCGCCCAGCGCATGGGCTACGAGAAGCAGGCCGCCGAGATCCAGGACAAGTACCTGTCGGGGGACAAGACGGGCGCCGCCGCAGCCGTACCGCGCCAGCTGATCGACCAGACCACCCTGCTCGGCTCCGTCGAGCGGATCGCCGACCGGATGAAGGCCTACGCCGAGGCCGGTGTCACGACCCTCACCCTCGCCCCGGCCGGCTTCACCCTCGACGAGCGGGTGGCGGCGCTGCGGGCGGGCACCGAGGCCCTGGAGCGGGCGGGCCTCGCCTAGCGGGAACAGCGGGAAAGGTGGTCTGCGGCCGTGGTGGGGGCTCGGGGGGTCTTCCCCGCCACGGCCGTCACGCAGCACAACGCTCCACACCAGCGCAAGGTTACGTGCGGAACACTCCCTCTTTCAGTCGAACGGCCCGCCCCTCCTGTTGCCCACCGGCCCGTACCGCATTTGACTCGTTCTCTGCGGGCGTGCGGCGTGCGGACGTCCGATGGAGGTGCAGCGATGCTCACGGCCAGGAGCCTGTTCCAGGAAATCATCGACAACGACGAGTCCTTCCAGCTCTTCTGCTCCATCGCCGCCAGCGGCGAGTCCCAGGGCGGCTGGGAGAACGCCCGGATCGCGGCCCTGGTCGCGCCCGGGATGCGGGATATGGCGCCCAAGATCACCCGGCACGGCGCCGACGAGGACAAACACGGCCGGATCTTCAACGCGTTGATGAAGAAGCGCGGCCTCGAGCCCGTACCGGTGCCCCCGGAGACGGATTACACGATGCTGCTCGAACAGCGCGGCATCGGCCTCGCCCACGACAAGCTCCGCCGCGACGAACCGCTGAGCGAGGAGGACATCGTCGTCTACCTCAGCCACAGCCGGGTCACCGAGCAGCGCGCGGCCGACCAGATGGACATGCTCGTCACCCACTTCGGGAACCATCCCGAGCTGGGCAAGGCCATCCATATGATCGACAACGACGAGGCGAACCACCTCGCCTACTGCCACGAAGAGCTGCTCCGCCTCAACGACGCGGGCCACGGCCGGCTCATCCAGCGCACCCTGCGCGAGTCCGCGCTCGCCGAGATCGGGGTCTACCGCGACGTCAGCCTCGCCGTGATGAGCCACATGGGCCGCATCCTGAAGTGGCCCAAGGCCAAGGCGGCCGTGCTCGCCGCCGGCATCCACGGCATGTACGCGTACGAACGCGCCGCGGGCTGGCACAAGATGGTCGACCTCAAGATGCCCGAACGGCGCGACGCGCTGGGCGGCCCCGCGACCCCGGCCCCCGCGTTCTGAACTGCGAGACGGCCCCCGGGGCGCCGGGGGCTACATCCAGCCGCGGCGCTTGAACAGCCGGTACAGACCGATCTCGATGCCGGCCATCAGCAGGATCAGGGCCGGATACGCCCAGGTCCAGGTGAGTTCCGGCATGTGCTCGAAGTTCATGCCGTAGATCCCCGCGACCATCGTGGGGACCGCGGCCATGGCGGCCCAGGCCGAGATCTTCCGCATGTCGTCGTTCTGCCGCACGCCCATCTGCGCCAGGTGCGCCGACAGGACGTCCGACAGCAGCCGGTCGAGGCCCTCCACCTGCTCGTTGGCGCGGATCAGATGGTCGGCGACGTCCCGGAAGAACGGCCGCGCCTCCTCGTACACGAACGGCGCGTCGCCGGCCGCCAGCTTGGTCATCGGTCCCGCGAGCGGACCGCTGGCCCGGCGGAACTCCAGGACCTGCCGCTTGGCCGTGTAGATCCGCTGCGCCGTGTTCGCCGGATTGCCGCCCGTCGGGGCGAACACGTCCGCCTCCAGCTCCTCCAGGTCGACCTGGAGTTCACCGGCCACCTCGATGTAGTGGTCCACGACGGCGTCGCTGATCGCGTACAGCACAGCCGTCGGACCGTGCTTGAGCACCTCGGGCTCGGCCTCCATGCGGCGACGTACGGCCGCCAGCGGCGCGCTCTCCCCGTGCCGGACCGTCACCACGAACGAATCCCCGACGAACAGCATCACCTCGTCCGAGGAGACCCGGTCGCTCCGCGGCTCGTACACCACCGGCTTGAGGACCACGAAGAGCGAGTCGTCGTAGATCTCCAGCTTGGGCCGCTGATGGGCCTTCAGGGCGTCCTCGACGGCCAGCGGATGCAGCCCGAACTCGGCCGTCACGTGGTCGAACTCCGACTCGGTCGGCTAGTAGAGACCGAGCCAGAGGAACGCGTCACCCGTGGCTCGCGCCTCGGCCAGGGCGTCGGACAGATCGGCGGGTCCGTCCGTACGGCGCCCGTTCCGGTAGATGGCGGAGTCGACGATCACGCGCCGTATTCTCCCCCGCCCACCCCTTCCCCGCACGCGCGCACACCCGTGTGCCACATCCCCGTACCCCCACCACGCGCGCGTGCGGGCGCCTACCCTTGCCGCCATGGCCACGCTGATTCTCGTCCGGCACGGACGCTCCACCGCCAACACCTCGGGTGTCCTCGCCGGGCGGCTGCCCGGGGTCGCCCTCGACGAGCGGGGGGTCGCGCAGGCCGCCGCCTTGCCCGGGCGGCTGGCCGGGGTGCCGCTCGCCGCCGTCGTCACCAGCCCGCTCCAGCGCTGCCGCGAGACCCTGCGGCCACTCCTCGACGCCCGGCCCGGGCTGCCGCTCCACACCGACGAGCGGATCAGCGAGTGCGACTACGGCGACTGGTCCGGCCGCAAGCTCGCCGAACTGGCCGACGATCCCCTCATGGACGTCGTCCAGGCCCACGCCTCCGCCGCCGCCTTCCCCGGCGGCGAGTCGATGCGTGCCATGCAGGCACGGGCCGTCGACGCCGTACGGGACTGGAACGCGCGCGTGGAGGCCGAACACGGCGAGGACGCCGTCTACGCGATGTGCTCCCACGGCGACGTCATCAAGTCGATCGTCGCCGACGCCCTCGGGATGCACCTCGACCTCTTCCAGCGCATCCACGTCGACCCCTGCTCCGTCACCGTCATCCGCTACACCCGGACGCGCCCCTTCCTCGTACGCCTCGGCGACACCGGCGACTTCGGCGCGTTCGCCCCCAAGGAGAGCGGCGGGGCCGCCGAGGTCGGGGGCGGTGCGGGCGCACCGTGATCCATCCGCGCAGTAGGGTGGACGGGCCGCTGTAGCGCGGGCCTCCACCACTGCCGAGACCCAAGGGAGTCAGGGACGTGTCCCGTCAGGTGTTCCTCTACGACCCACCGGAGCGTTTCGTGGCCGGCACGGTCGGGCTGCCTGGCCGCCGTACGTTCTTCCTGCAGGCGTCCGCGGGCGGCCGGGTCACCAGCGTGGCACTGGAGAAGACCCAGGTCGCCGCGCTCGCCGAACGCATGGACGAACTCCTCGACGAGGTCGTGCGCCGCACCGGCGGCAACGCCCCCGTCCCGGCCGTCGTCCCCGCCGACATCACGGACACCGCCCCCCTCGACGTCCCGGTCGAGGAGGAGTTCCGGGTCGGCACGATGGCGCTGGCCTGGGACGGCGAGGAACAGCGCATGATCGTCGAGGCCCAGGCGCTCGTCGAGCTCGACGCCGAGACCGACGAGGACCTCGCCGCCGCCGAGGAAAGGATGCTCCAGGACGAGGAGCACGGGCCGCCGATGCTGCGCGTCCGCCTCACCGGCGCGCAGGCAAGGGCCTTCGCCAAGCGTGCCCTCGACGTGGTCAACGCCGGCCGCCCGCCGTGCCCGCTGTGCAGCCTGCCGCTCGACCCCGAGGGCCATGTGTGCCCGCGCCAGAACGGATACCGGCGCGGAGCATGAGCGGTCCCGACCACCGGGCGGTCGTCGACCTGCTCAGCAAGGGGGAGCTGACCGTGCGCGGTCAGGTCCGCGAGGCGTCCAACGCGGTGCTCCTCTGCTCCGTCGGCCACGACGGCGCCGCCGTCGACTGCGTCTACAAGCCCGTCGCCGGCGAGCGGCCGCTCTGGGACTTCCCCGACGGCACCCTCGCCCAGCGCGAGGTCGCGGCCTACGAGCTCTCCGAGGCCACCGGCTGGGGACTCGTACCGCCCACCGTGCTCCGGGACGGTCCGTACGGCGAGGGCATGGTCCAGCTGTGGATCGACGCCGACCCCGGCGCGAGCCTGCTCGCCCTCACCGAGGACGAGGAGGCGGGGGAGGGCTGGAAGGCCGTGGGGCCCGCCCAGGTGGGCGAGGACCGCACCGCGCTCCTGGTCCACGCCGACAGCCCCGACCTGCGCCGGCTCGCCGTCCTGGACGCCGTCATCAACAACGGCGACCGCAAGGGCGGGCACCTGCTCCCCGCGCCGGATGGACGCCTCTACGGCATCGACCACGGGGTGTCCTTCCACGTGGACGACAAGCTGCGCACCCTGCTGTGGGGCTGGGCGGGCGAGGAACTGCCTGCCGAGGCCGCCGGCGTCCTGGACCGACTCGACGGCTCGCTGGCCCCGGGGAGCCCGCTCACCACCCGACTGGCCGAGCTGCTCACCGCGGCCGAGGTCGACGCCCTGCGCCGCCGGGTCACCGCCCTGCGCACCACGGGCCGCCACCCCGAGCCCTCCGGGCAGTGGCCGGCGATCCCCTGGCCACCGGTCTGATCCATCGGGCCCCCTGGCCGGTAGCCCGATCCCCTTGCTCGACCGAGCGGATTCGGCCATCCGTCGCCGGTGGGGCCGCACCCCCAGGGGGTATGCATGATCGGCCGGGAGACGCAAGAGTGCCTCCTCGGTCAAGATCCCGGATCCGGTTCGTATCCGGAACACCTGTCCGGTTACGCTCAGGTCATGCATGCCTGGCCCGCTTCTGAGGTCCCCGCCCTGCCCGGCAAGGGCCGCGACCTCCGGATCCACGACACCGCGACCGGCGGACGAGTGCCCCTCGCCCCCGGCCCCGTCGCCCGTATCTACGTCTGCGGCATCACGCCGTACGACGCGACCCACATGGGTCACGCGGCGACCTACAACGCGTTCGACCTCGTTCAGCGCGTGTGGCTCGACACCAAGCGGCAGGTGCACTACGTCCAGAACGTGACCGACGTCGACGATCCGCTCCTGGAGCGGGCGATCCGCGACGGCATCGACTGGGTCGGCCTCGCCGAGCGCGAGACGGCCCTCTTCCGTGAGGACATGACCGCCCTGCGGATGCTGCCGCCGCAGCACTACATCGGCGCGGTCGAGGCCATACCCGGCATCGTGCCGCTCGTCGAGCGGCTGCGGGACTCCGGCGCGGCCTACGAGCTCGAAGGCGACATCTACTTCTCCGTCGAGGCCGACCCGCACTTCGGTCAGGTGTCGAACTACGACACCGAGCTGATGCGCCACCTGTCCGCCGAGCGCGGCGGCGACCCGGACCGCCCGGGCAAGAAGAACCCGCTCGACCCGATGCTGTGGATGGCCGCCCGCGAGGGCGAGCCGAGCTGGGACGGCGGCAGCCTCGGCCCCGGCCGCCCCGGCTGGCACATCGAGTGCGTCGCCATCGCCCTCGACCACCTCGGCATGGGCTTCGACGTCCAGGGCGGCGGCTCGGACCTGATCTTCCCGCACCACGAGATGGGCGCCTCGCACGCCCAGACGCTGACCGGCGAGTTCCCCATGGCCAAGGCGTACGTGCACGCCGGCATGGTCGCCCTGAACGGCGAGAAGATGTCCAAGTCCAAGGGCAACCTGGTCTTCGTCTCCGCGCTCCGCCGCCAGGGCGTCGACCCGGCCGCCATCCGCCTCTCCCTCCTCTCGCACCACTACCGCGCCGACTGGGAGTGGACCGACCAGGTCCTCCAGGACGCCGTGGAGCGCCTGGACCGCTGGCGCGCCGCCGTCTCCCGCCCCGACGGGCCCTCCGCCGACGCGCTGGTCGAGGAGATCCGCGAGGCGCTCGCCGACGACCTCGACGCGCCGGCCGCGCTCGCCGCGGTCGACCGGTGGGCCGCGAAGCAGAACGCCGAGGGCGGTACGGACGAGTCCGCGCCCGGCCTTGCCTCCCGCGCCGTCGACGCGCTGCTCGGCGTGGCCCTGTAGCCCGGCCTTCCGGACACCTCACGTACGACTCACCCGTACAACTCACTTTCGGACAACCGCCCTTGGACTTCTCATGAAGTCCGGGGGCGGTTCCGTTTTGTCCTGGCCCTGACGCTTGCTTCTGCGCTAAATACCCACCATGCAATCAACATTGCGCATGAAGGCTGCATTGGTCGGCGCTGTGCTGGGGCTCCTCGCGGTGTTCGCGGGGCCAGGCAGCGCCCAGTCCGCCGAACCCTCACCCACCACGGTCGGCGACGTCACCGGCTTCGAGGCCGACGGGACCGTCTACCGGCTGACCGCCGGGCGCGCCCAGGCCCGCGTCAGCTTCGTCACCGACGAGACCTTCCGTATCGAGCTGGCCCCCGACGGAAAGTTCACCGACCCCACCGGACAGGACATCGTCCTGCCCCAGGGCGCCCCGCCCGCCACCCGTTGGTACGACCGCGGCGACCGCTACGAACTCACCACCGCGAAGGTGACCCTGCGCGCCTACAAGGCGCCGCTCCGCTTCGCCGCCCTCCGCGCCGACGGCACCCCGCTCTGGTCCGAGGCGCAGGGCCTCACCTGGAGCCATGACCGGACCACCCAGACCCTGGCCCGCGGCGCCGACGAGCAGTTCTACGGCGCCGGCATGCAGAACGGACGCGGCAACACCTCGCACCGCGGCAAGACCGTCGAGGTCGGCGTCGACTACAACTGGAACGACGGCGGCCACCCCAACTCCGTGCCGTTCTACCTCTCCTCGGCCGGCTACGGCGTCTACCGCAACACCTACGCGCCGAACACCTACGTCTTCGGCGAGCCCGTCACCACCAGCGCCCGCGAACAGCGCTTCGACGCCTACTACTTCGCCGGCTCCGGGACCGACGCGCTCAAGGACGTCATCGGCCAGTACACGAACCTGACCGGCAAACCGTTCCTGCCGCCCGTGTACGGACTGGAGATCGGCGACGCCGACTGCTACCTCCACAACGCCAACCGCGGCGAGCGCCACACCCTCGACGCCCTGAAGGTCGCCGACGGCTATGTCCAGCACGACATGCCCAACGGCTGGATGCTCGTCAACGACGGCTACGGCTGCGGCTACGAGAACCTCGCCGAGACCGCGACCGGTCTCCAGCAGCGCGGCATGCAGCTCGGCCTGTGGACCGAGGACGGCCTCGACAAGCTCGCCGACCAGGTCAAGGCCGGCCAGCGGGTCGCCAAGCTCGACGTCGCCTGGGTCGGCTCGGGCTACAAATTCGCCCTCGACGGCTGCAAGAACGCACACGCCGGCATCGAGGCCAACAGCGACGCCCGCGGCTTCACCTGGGCCCCCGAGAGCTGGTCGGGCGCCCAGCGGTGCGGCGTCCAGTGGTCCGGCGACCAGTCCGGCACCTGGGAGTACATCCGCTGGCAGATCCCCACCTACGCCGGCGCCTCCATGTCCGGACTCGCCTACACCACCGGCGACGTCGACGGCATCTTCGGCGGCAGCGCCAAGACGTACACCCGCGACCTCCAGTGGAAGATGTTCCTCCCCGTCACCATGACCATGGACGGCTGGGCCGCCAACGACAAGCAGCCCTTCCGCTACGGAGAGCCGTACACCTCCATCAACCGCGCCTCCCTCAAGCTCCACGAGTCGCTGTTGCCCTACATCTACTCGCACGCCCACCAGGCCACCCGGACCGGCGTCGGCCTCGCCCGCCCGCTCGTCCTGGAGTACCCGAACGACCCGAAGGCGGCTTCGGACACGGCGAAGTACGAGTTCCTCAGCGGCGAGGACTTCCTCGTCGCCCCCGTCTACCAGGACGCCGTGGAACGCGACGGCATCTACCTCCCCGAGGGCACCTGGATCGACTACTGGAGCGGCCGCACCTACCAGGGCCCCGTCACCGTCGACGACTACAGCGCCCCGCTCGACACCCTGCCGCTCTTCGTCCGGGCCGGAGCCACCGTCCCCATGTGGCCCGGCTCCATCCGCTCGTACACCGACCGCACGCCGGACTCCCCGCTCGCCTGGGACATCTACCCGCAGGGCGACTCGTCCTTCGAGCTGTACGAGGACGACGGCGTCACGCGCGCCCACCGCACCGGCCAGTACGCCACCCAGCGCGCCGAGGTCCACGCACCCGAGCGCGGCGCGGGTGACGTGACGGTACGGATCGGCGCGAGCAACGGCACCTTCGCGGGCAAGTCCACCGCCCGGCCGTACCAGTTCACCGTCCACACCGGCGACGCGCCGACCGGGGTCACGCTCGGCGACCGCGCGCTGCCCCGCCTCACCTCCAAGGCCGACTACGACGCCGCCGGCCAGGGCTGGTGGTACGACCGCGACGACCGCGGGGGAGTGGTGAAGGTCAAGACGGCCGCCCAGCGCACCGACCGCGCCTTCACCCTCTCGCTGGCGGACACCAGCGCCGTCGGCGGGGCCGTACCGGGCGCCGCCGCCACCGTCGCCGTACCGGCCGCACAGGAGCTGGGCGCGGGCGCACCCGGCACGGTCGCCGTCGACGTGACGGCGGGCACCAGGGACGCCACCGGAGTCGAGGTGTCCCTCACGGCCCCCGCCGGCTGGCAGGTCACCCCGGCCGCACCGGTCGCGCGCATCCCGGCGGGCACCACGCGACGGGTCCAGGTCTCCGTCACCCCGGCCAAGGACGCGAAGCCCGGGGAGGCCACGCTCAGCGCGACCGTCCGGTACCGCGCCGCGGGCCAGGACCGCACCGCCGTCCAGCGCTTCGCCGTCGGAGTGATGCCCGAGCCGCCGTCGGCCGGCGTCTGGGCGAGCGATCTGGTCTGGCTGAAATCCACCAACGGCTGGGGCCCGCCCGAACGCGACCGCTCCAACGGCGAGTCGGGCGCGAACGACGGCCGGACGCTGACCCTCGCGGGCACGACGTACGAGAAGGGCATCGGCGCCCACGCCGACTCCGACATCGAGATCTACCTCGGCGGGCGCTGCACCGCCTTCACCGCCGACGTCGGCATCGACGACGAGATCAACGGCTATGGAGAGGTGGCCTTCTCGGTCGAGGCGGACGGCAAGGTCCTGTGGACCTCGCCCCGACTCACCGGCGCCTCGGCGACCGTACCGGTCGATGTCGATGTCACCGGCGCCCGCCATGTCCATCTGCGGATCACCGACACCAACGGTTCCAAGAGCGGTGACCACGGGGACTGGGCGGCGGCCCGCTTCGACTGCGCCTGACAGGGCGACAGAACCGACGTGATCCGGCCAACCGCCGGGTGGGGGACCTGCGTTGTGATGAGCTGGGGGTCGTTTCGTCGAATCGTCGTACGAAAGGACGCTCAGTGCAACGCTCCGTCGCACGCAGAAGTCTCCTGGGAGCCGCCGCCGCAGCCGGCGCGGCGGCTCTCGTCGCCCCGCTCTCCGGGACGGCACACGCAGCCGCCCCCGGGGGACGGTGGCCCACCCGGTTCCTCCTGCCCTCCGGCTTCCAGCCGGAGGGCATCACCATCGGCCACAGCCCGTACGCCTACTTCGGCTCACTGGCCAACGGCGATGTGTACAAGGCGAGTCTGGCGACCGGAGAGGGCCGGATCCTCTCCGTCGGACCCGGCGCCGGCCATGCCACCGTCGGCCTGAAGATCGACCGCGCCGAACGGCGCCTCTTCCTCGCCGGCGGCTGGGGACGGGCCATCCGGGTCGCCGACGCCCGATCAGGCGCGCTCCAGCGGAACTTCACCGGACTCGGCGCCGAGAACTCGATGGTCAACGACGTCGTCCTGACGCCGGAGGCCGCCTGGTTCACCGACTCCTTCCAGCCGCAGCTCTACCGGCTCGCCCTGGACCGCTCGGGAACACCCGTCGGCGAACCCGAGACCGTGCCGCTGGGCGGCGACTGGGTCCAGGGCCCGGACTTCACGGCCAACGGCATCGAGCGCACGCCCGACGGCAGCGCGCTCCTCGTCGTCAACACCGTCGTCGACGGCGGCAGCCTGATGCGCGTCGACCCGGACACCGCGGTCGCCCGCACGGTCGACCTCGGCGGCCTGAAGATCCCGCGCGGCGACGGGCTGCTGCTCCTCGGCCGCACGCTGTACGTCGTCCAGCAGGCGCTCAACCAGGTCGACGTGGTCCGTCTGGACGCCTCGGGCACGAAGGGCACGGCCATCGCCCGGATCACGGACCCGCGGTTCCGGATCCCGACCACCGCGGCGGCCTGGGGCGGGCGGCTCTACCTGCCCAACGCGCGGTTCGATGTGGAGCCGGCGCCGGACACGGAGTACGACGTGGTGGCGGTCCCGACGGTGTGAGGACAGTCCCGACGGTGTGAGGACAGGGAAGGGGGCCGCACCGATCCCGGTGCGGCCCCCTTCCCGTACGGCTCACTCCTCGCCGTCGCCGCCTGTCGGACCCTCGGGGCCCTCGTCCTCCTGGGGCGCCTCGGGCGTCGCCTCCGGCCCCGGCTGCTCCGGCTTCGGCGGCCGCGTCCGGCCACCGCTGGTGTCGCGGAGGTACGAGGTGTCCCCACCCTCCGTGGCGAGCCCCTGCCCCGGCCCTTGACCGGGACCACCGTCACGCCGCCGCAGATACCGCTCGAACTCCCGCGCGATGGCCTCGCCCGAGGCCTCCGGCAGCTCCGCCGTGTCCCGCGCCTCCTCCAGCGTCTGGACGTACTCCGCCACCTCGCTGTCCTCGGAGGCGAGTTGGTCCACACCCAGCTGCCACGCCCGCGCGTCCTCGGGCAGTTCGCCCAGCGGAATGCGCAGATCGATCAGATCCTCGAGGCGGTTCAGGAGCGCCAGGGTCGCCTTCGGGTTGGGCGGCTGCGACACATAGTGCGGCACCGCCGCCCACAGACTCACCGCGGGCACGCCCGCGTGCGTGCAGGCCTCCTGGAGGATCCCGACGATGCCCGTGGGCCCTTCGTAGCGGGTCTCCTCCAGATCCATCGTCCGCGCCAGGTCCGGGTCCGAGGTGACCCCGCTGACCGGCACGGGCCGGGTGTGCGGGGTGTCGCCGAGCAGCGCGCCCAGGATCACCACCATCTCCACACCCAGCTCATGGGCGAAGCCCAGGATCTCGTTGCAGAACGAGCGCCAGCGCATCGACGGCTCGATCCCGCGCACGAGCACCAGGTCGCGCGGCTTGTCGCCGCCGACCCGGACCACGGAGAGCCTCGTCGTCGGCCAGGTGATCTTCCGGACACCGTTGTCCAGCCACACCGTGGGCCGGTTGACCTGGAAGTCGTAGTAGTCCTCGGCGTCGAGCGCCGCGAACACCTCGCCCTTCCATTCCCGGTCCAGATGGGCGACCGCGGTGGAGGCGGCGTCGCCGGCGTCGTTCCAGCCCTCGAACGCGGCCACCATGACCGGGTCGATCAGCTCGGGAACCCCCTCGAGCTCGATCACCCAGTGCCTCCTTTTCGAAGTTCCTGTCGTACGGACCAACCTTACGGCTTTCCGACGACCCGTCCGCAGCCCTCGTGCACCACCAGGAGCCTTCTCAGCCTTGATCGACTACCCAGGAACTCCCCTCGGCACACGAACGCGTAAGGGGCGGCCTCCCATGGAGACCGCCCCTTACATCACTCGCTCACTTGCGAAGCAGGTCCTCGACCTTGCTCCGGATCTCGTCCGTCGCCAGGCCGCGGATCGTCAGCGTCGTACGGCGGCGCAGCACGTCGTCCGCCGTCTCGGCCCACTCGTGGTCCCGGGCGTAGGCGACCTGCGCCCAGATCTCCGGGGCGTCCGGGTGGATGCGCTTGCCGAGCTCCGGGTTCTCGTTCGCCATCCGCGCGATGTCGAAGGAGAGCGAACCGTAGTGCGTCGCCAGGTGCTTGGCGGTGTCGGCGGCCATCCGCGGGCCGGGGGCCGGTCCGTCGACGAGCAGCCGGTGCGCGACCGCGTTCGGGTTGGCGATGCCGGGCAGCGGGAGCCGCTTCGGCAGCGTCGAGACGGACTCGTAGTCCTCGCCCAGCGGGTGGCCCGGCAGGGACTCCAGCTTCTTCATCACCGTACGGCCGATGTGGCGGAAGGTCGTCCACTTGCCGCCGGCCACCGACAGCATGCCGCCGCGGCCCTCGGTGACAACCGTCTCGCGCTTGGCCTTGGAGGTGTCGCCGGGACCGCCCGGCAGCACCCGCAGACCGGCGAAGGCGTAGGTGATCAGATCACGGGACAGCTGCTGGTCGCGGATGGAGAACGCGGCCTCGTCCAGGATCTGCGCGGTGTCCTTCTCGGTCACCTCGACCTGGCCCGGGTCGCCCTCGTACTCCTCGTCGGTCGTACCGAGCAGCAGCATGTCCTCCCAGGGGAGGGCGAAGGTGATCCGGTACTTGTCTATCGGAGTCGCGAGCGCGGCCTTCCACGGCGAGGTCCGCTTGAGGACCAGGTGCGCGCCCTTGGAGAGCCGGATGGAGGGGGCCGCGTTGGGGTCCTCCATCTTCCGCAGGTGGTCGACCCACGGTCCGGTCGCGTTCAGCACCAGACGGGCCGTGACGCCGAACTCGTCGCCGCTCGTACGGTCCTTCAGCTCCGCGCCCGTGACCCGGCCGCGGGTGAAGCGCAGCCCGGTCACCTCGGCGTGGTTGAGGACGACGGCGCCGGCGGCAACCGCGGCGCGGACCGTCATCAGCGCCATGCGGGCGTCGTTCATCTGGTCGTCGCCGTACACGGCGACGGCCTTGAGGTTGTCCGTACGCAGCTCCGGCACGTCCTGCGCGGCCTTGGCCGGGCCGAGCAGGTGGCCGACGCCGTCACCGAAGGCGGACAGGGCGGAGTACGCGAAGACTCCGGCGCCGAGCTTGGCGGCGCCGTGCGGGCCGCCCTTGTAGACAGGCAGGTAGAAGGTGAGCGGGTTGGCGAGGTGCGGCGCCACCTGACGGGAGACCGCACGCCGCTCGAAGTGGTTCTCCGCCACCAGCTTGACCGCACCGGTCTGCAGGTAGCGCAGGCCGCCGTGGAGCAGCTTGGAGGAGGCGGAGGAGGTGGCGCCGGCGAAGTCGCCGGCGTCCACCAGGGCCACCCGCAGGCCCGACTGCGCGGCGTGCCAGGCGGTGGAGATGCCCAGGATGCCGCCCCCGATCACCAGGAGGTCGTACGTCGCCTTGGAAAGCTGCTCCCGAGTCTCGGCGCGGCTCGGCAGGGAGCCGGCGGCCGGGTGCGTCCCCAGGGCAGGGACGCTCTGCAGGGTGGTCATGTCGATCTACTCCTCGTCAGATCCGTCTTCGAGCCAGCCCATGGAGCGTTCAACGGCCTTCAGCCAGCTCTTGTACTCGCTGTCACGCTTGTCGGCGTCCATGCGAGGGGTCCATTCCGCGGCGCGGCGCCAGTTGGCGCGCAGCGCGTCGGTGTCCGGCCAGAAGCCGACGGCCAGGCCGGCGGCGTAGGCGGCACCGAGGCAGGTGGTCTCGGCGACCATCGGGCGCACGACCGGCGCGTCGAGGAAGTCCGAGAGGGTCTGCATCAGCAGGTTGTTGGAGGTCATGCCGCCGTCGACCTTGAGCGCGGTCAGTTCGACACCGGAGTCCTTCGTCATGGCGTCGGTGATCTCGCGGGTCTGCCAGGCGGTGGCCTCCAGGACGGCGCGGGCGATGTGCGCCTTGGTGACGTACCGGGTGAGGCCGGCGATCACACCGCGGGCGTCGGAGCGCCAGTACGGGGCGAACAGTCCGGAGAAGGCCGGCACGAAGTAGGCGCCGCCGTTGTCCTCGACCGAGGACGCCAGGGTCTCGATCTCGGCGGCGGACTTGATGAGGCCCATCTGGTCGCGCATCCACTGCACCAGCGAACCGGTGACGGCGATCGAGCCCTCCAGGGCGTAGACCGGCTTCGCGTCGCCGATCTGGTAGCCGACGGTGGTCAGCAGGCCGCTGTAGGAGTTGATGATCTTGTCGCCGGTGTTCATCAGCATGAACGTTCCGGTGCCGTACGTGGACTTGGCCTCGCCCTCGGCGAAGCAGGTCTGGCCGAACAGGGCGGCCTGCTGGTCGCCCAGCGCGGAGGCGACCGGGACGCCGTCGAGGACGCCGCCCTTGACCGTGCCGTACACCTCGGCGGAGGAGCGGATCTCCGGCAGCACGGCCGCCGGGATCTCCATGGACTGCAGGATCTTCTCGTCCCAGCCCATGGTGTGCAGGTTCATCAGCATGGTGCGCGAGGCGTTGGTGACGTCGGTGACGTGGTGGCCGCCGTCGACACCGCCGGTGAGGTTCCAGATGACCCAGGAGTCCATGGTGCCGAAGAGGATGTCGCCGCGCTCGGCGCGCTCGCGCAGGCCCTCGACGTTGTCGAGCAGCCAGCGGACCTTCGGGCCGGAGAAGTACGAGGCGAGGGGGAGGCCGGTCTCGCGGCGGAAGCGGTCCTGGCCGACGTTGCGGCCGAGCTCCTTGCAGAGGGTGTCGGTGCGGGTGTCCTGCCAGACGAGGGCGTTGTGGACGGGCTCACCGGTGTTCTTGTCCCAGAGCAGCGTGGTCTCGCGCTGGTTGGTGATGCCGATGGCCTTGACGTCGGCGGAGGTGATGCCGGCCTTGGCGATCGCCCCGGCGACGACCTCCTGGACGTTGGTCCAGATCTCGGCGGCGTCGTGCTCGACCCAGCCCGGCTTCGGGAAGATCTGCTCGTGCTCCTTCTGGTCGACGGCGACGATCCGGCCGTCCGTGTCGAAGACGATGCAGCGGGAGGAGGTGGTGCCCTGGTCGATCGCGGCGATGAACGGGCCGGCGGTGTGTGCGTCGGTCACGGTGTGCTCCAAGGGAGGTCTGGAAGAAGGACGGCTCAGGCGAACGCGATGTTGTAGATACCCGCGGCGATGGCGCCACCCACCAGGGGGCCGACGACCGGGATCCAGGCGTAGCTCCAGTCGGAGCCGCCCTTGTTCGGCAGCGGCAGCAGTGCGTGCACGATGCGCGGGCCGAGGTCGCGGGCCGGGTTGATCGCGTAGCCGGTCGGGCCACCGAGCGAGAGGCCGATGGAGACCACGACGAACGCGGTGATCAGGGCGCCGATGACGCCGAGGCCCTTGCCGCTGTCGTTGAGGCCCTGCGTGAGCACGGCGAGGACCAGCACGACCGTGCCGATGATCTCCGTGGCCAGGTTCTGCCACACCACGCGGACCTCGGGCCCGGTGGAGAAGACCCCGAGCACGGGGCCGGCCTTCGGAGCGGCGTCCTCGGTGACCAGACCTTCCTCGTGCGGCGGCGAGGTGAGGATCTCCGGGTCCCTGAGGTGGGCCTGGAACTGTCCGTAGTACGCGATCCAGACCAGGAACGCGCCGAGCATGGCGCCGAGCATCTGTCCGGCGAAGTACACCGGGACGTTGCTCCAGTCCCCGTCCTTGACAGCGATGCCCACCGTGACGGCGGGGTTCAGGTGGGCACCCGAGAGGGTACCCGTCATGTACACGGCAGTCATGACCGCGAAGCCCCACCCGAAGGTGATGGCGAGCCACCCGGCGTTCTGAGCCTTCGAGCGCTTGAGCACCACGGCGGCGACGACGCCACCGCCGAGCAGAATGAGTACGGCGGTACCAATGATCTCGCCGATGAAGATGTCGGAGCTGGACACCCGCGACTCCTTTGTCCTTCGTCCAGGGGAAGGCGAACCCCGGGTCCCTCCGGTGGTCCGCGCCCTCCTATGAGGGCGTTGCCGGCCCTTGGCACTGCGACACTCTAGCGTGATTGCCGGTAGGTGTTCGACAATGCCGACCGATGAACGGAAGTTTTGCCCTCCGGTTAACAGCGCGTCAAGGGTTCCGGTAACGAAAAACCCGCCGATAACGGGATCGTTACCGACGGGTTGAGCAGGCGCTCCCACGCGGACGCGCGCCCGGAGCCACACAGGTCAGAAGCGCCCCGCGCCCAGGTCACGGGAGACGGCGCGGGCACAGTCCCGTACCGCCGCCACCAGCTCCGAGCGCAGCTCGCCCCCGTTGCATACCCGCTCCACCGCGCCCGTGATCGCCACCGCGCCCACCGGCATCCGGCGCCGGTCGTGGATCGGGGCCGCCACCGAGGCCACGCCCTCCCACGTCTCCTCCACGTCCGCGGCCCAGCCCCGGGCCCGCGTCATGTCGAGCAGCGACTCGAACTCCGTCAGCTCGGTGACCGTGCGGGGCGTGAAGCCCTCGCGCGGCACCTCCAGGACCTCGCTGTGCGCCACCGGGTCGTACGCCGACAGCACCTTGCCCAGGGCCGTGGAGTGCAGCGGCTGCATGGCCCCCACCTCCAGGACCTGCCGACTGTCGTCCGGCCGGAAGACGTGGTGCACGATCAGCACGCCCTGCTGGTGCAGCACCCCGAGATGGACGCTCTCGCCGCTGGAGCGCGCCAGGTCGTCCGTCCAGACCAGCGCCCGCGCCCGCAGCTCGTGCACGTCCAGATAGCTGTTGCCCAGGCGCAGCAGCTCGGCGCCCAGCTGGTAGCGGCCCGAAGCCGCGTCCTGCTCCACGAAGCCCTCGGCCTGCAGGGTGCGCAGGATGCCGTGCGCCGTTCCCTTGGCCAGGCCGAGCGAGGAGGAGATGTCGGACAGGCCGAGCCGGCGCTCGCCGCCCGCGAGCAGTCGCAGCATCGCCGCCGCCCGTTCAAGCGACTGGATGTTCTTCGCCATCGCCCGGCCCTTCTCCCTCTCCTTGACGTCCACGACCCCCGGATTTCCGTGGATCCTAGGGATCAGGATCGCGTGGATCATGCTGTTCGACAATGCTGAACACTATCGGTCGATGCCGACCGCTCGTTACCTACACAGTGTCGGTCATGAACAGGCGCGACCGGGAGCCCCGGGAGCACAGCATGCCGTCCGCCCAGTGGAACGCGATGTCCACCCCGGCACCCACGCGGTTACTCTGGCCCCGTGCACCCTCCACCGAGCGTGCAAAGCCGACAGCCGTCGCATCCCAGGGAGCTCATCCATGGCCTCGTCGCCGACCCCATCCGCTGACAGCCGGACCCGCGCCGCAGCCCTTCGCGAGGCACTCGCGACCCGGGTGGTCGTGGCCGACGGAGCCATGGGCACGATGCTCCAGGCCCAGGACCCGTCGCTCGAGGACTTCCAGCAGCTCGAAGGCTGCAACGAGATCCTCAACGTGACACGCCCGGACATCGTCCGCTCGGTGCACGAGGAGTACTTCGCCGTGGGTGTCGACTGCGTCGAGACCAACACCTTCGGCTCGAACACATCGGCGGCCGGTGAGTACGAGATCGCCGACCGCATCTTCGAGCTGTCCGAGGCGGGCGCCCGGATCGCCCGCGACGTCGCCGACGAGTTCACCGCCAAGGACGGCCGCCAGCGCTGGGTGCTCGGCTCCATCGGACCCGGTACGAAGCTGCCGACCCTCGGCCACATCCCGTACGCGACGATCCGCGACGGCTACCAGCAGAACGCCGAGGGCCTGCTCGCCGGCGGCGCCGACGCCCTGATCGTGGAGACCACCCAGGACCTCCTCCAGACCAAGGCGTCCGTCATCGGCGCCCGCCGCGCCCTGGACGCGCTCGGCATCGACGTGCCGCTGATCTGCTCCCTCGCCTTCGAGACGACAGGCGTGATGCTGCTCGGCTCGGAGATCGGCGCCGCCCTCACCTCCCTCGAACCGCTCGGCATCGACCTGATCGGCCTGAACTGCTCGACGGGCCCGGCCGAGATGAGCGAGCACCTGCGCTACCTCGCCCGCCACTCGCGCACACCGCTGATGTGCATGCCGAACGCGGGCCTGCCGGTGCTGACCAAGGACGGCGCGTACTTCCCGCTGACCCCGCCCGAGATGGCCGACGCCCAGGAGACGTTCATCCGCGACTACGGGCTGTCCCTGGTCGGCGGCTGCTGCGGCTCCACGCCCGAACACATGCGCCAGGTCGTCGAGCGCGTACGGGACATGACGCCGACCGAGCGCGCTCCGCAGCCGGAGCCGGGCGCCGCGTCGCTGTACCAGACGGTTCCGTTCCGTCAGGACATCTCGTACATGGCGATCGGGGAGCGGACGAACGCGAACGGGTCGAAGAAGTTCCGCGAGGCGATGCTGGAGGGTCGCTGGGACGATTGCGTCGAGATGGCCCGGGACCAGATCCGCGAGGGCGCGCACATGCTCGACCTCTGTGTCGACTATGTGGGCCGTGACGGTGTGGCCGACATGCACGAGCTGGCGGGGCGGTTCGCCACGGCCTCGACGCTGCCGATCGTCCTGGACTCCACCGAGGTCGACGTCATCCAGGCGGGTCTGGAGCACCTGGGCGGCCGTGCGGTCATCAACTCCGTCAACTACGAGGACGGTGACGGGCCGGAGTCGCGGTTCGCGAAGGTCACCCGTCTCGCCCAGGAGCACGGCGCCGCGCTGATCGCGCTGACGATCGACGAGGAGGGCCAGGCCCGGACGGTCGAGCACAAGGTGGCGATCGCGGAGCGGCTGATCGATGACCTGACCAGCAACTGGGGGATCCTGGAGTCGGACATCCTGATCGACACGCTGACCTTCACGATCTGCACCGGCCAGGAGGAGTCGCGCAAGGACGGCATCGCCACGATCGAGGCGATCCGGGAGCTGAAGCGCCGCCACCCGGACGTGCAGACGACGCTGGGTCTGTCGAACATCTCCTTCGGTCTGAACCCGGCCGCGCGGATCTTGTTGAACTCGGTCTTCCTGGACGAGTGTGTGAAGGCGGGTCTGGACTCGGCGATCGTGCACGCGTCGAAGATCCTGCCGATCGCCCGTTTCGACGAGGAGCAGGTCACCACCGCCCTGGACCTGATCTACGACCGGCGGCGGGAGGGCTACGACCCGCTGCAGAAGCTGATGGAGCTGTTCGAGGGCGCCACCACCAAGTCGCTGAAGGCGGGCAAGGCCGAGGAACTGCTGGCGCTGCCGCTGGACGAGCGGTTGCAGCGGCGGATCATCGACGGCGAGAAGAACGGCCTGGAAGCGGACCTGGACGAGGCACTCCAGGACACGCCGGCCCTCGACATCGTCAACAACACCCTCCTTGAGGGCATGAAGGTCGTCGGTGAGCTGTTCGGTTCCGGCCAGATGCAGCTGCCGTTCGTGCTCCAGTCCGCCGAGGTGATGAAGACGGCCGTCGCCTACCTCGAACCGCACATGGAGAAGACGGACGCGGACGGCAAGGGCACCATCGTCCTGGCCACCGTGCGCGGCGACGTGCACGACATCGGCAAGAACCTCGTGGACATCATCCTGACCAACAACGGCTACAACGTGGTCAACATCGGCATCAAGCAGCCGGTCTCGGCGATCCTGGAGGCCGCCGAGGAGCACAAGGCGGACGTCATCGGCATGTCCGGCCTGCTGGTCAAGTCCACGGTGATCATGAAGGAGAACCTGGAGGAGCTCAACCAGCGCGAGCTGGCCGCCAAGTACCCCGTGATCCTCGGCGGCGCGGCCCTCACCCGCGCCTACGTCGAGCAGGACCTGCACGAGATCTACGAAGGCGAAGTCCGCTACGCCCGCGACGCGTTCGAGGGCCTGCGGCTCATGGACGCCCTCATCGGCGTCAAGCGCGGCGTGCCCGGCGCCGTACTCCCCGAGCTCAAGCAGCGCCGGGTCAAGGCCACCGGCGTCCAGCTCGCCGAGCGTCCCGAGGAGGAGCCGCAGGGCCGTTCGGACGTCGCGACCGACAACCCCGTGCCGACCCCGCCGTTCTGGGGCACCCGCGTCGTCAAGGGCATCCCGCTCAAGGACTACGCCTCCTGGCTCGACGAGGGCGCCCTGTTCAAGGGCCAGTGGGGCCTCAAGCAGAACCGGGCCGGCGACGGACCCTCGTACGAGGAGCTGGTGGAGAGCGAGGGCCGTCCGCGGCTGCGCGGCTGGCTGGACCGGCTGCACACCGAGAACCTGCTGGAGGCGGCCGTCGTCCACGGCTACTTCCCGTGCGTCTCCAAGGGCGACGACCTGATCATCCTCGACGAGGCAGGCAACGAGCGGACCCGCTTCACCTTCCCGCGCCAGCGCCGCGGCCGCCGCCTCTGCCTCGCGGACTTCTTCCGCCCGGAGGAGTCCGGCGAGACCGATGTCGTCGGCCTCCAGGTCGTCACCGTCGGCTCCCGGATCGGCGAGGCCACGGCCAAGCTCTTCGAGTCCGACTCCTACCGTGACTACCTGGAGCTGCACGGTCTCTCCGTGCAGCTGGCCGAGGCCCTCGCCGAGTACTGGCACGCGCGCGTGCGCGCCGAGCTGGGCTTCGGCGGCGAGGACCCCGAGGACGTCGAGGACATGTTCGCGCTCAAGTACCGCGGCGCGCGCTTCTCGCTCGGCTACGGCGCCTGCCCCGATCTGGAGGACCGGGCGAAGATCGCAGAGCTGCTGCGGCCCGAGCGGATCGGCGTCCAGCTCTCGGAGGAGTTCCAGCTCCACCCCGAGCAGTCCACCGACGCGATCGTGATCCACCACCCCGAGGCGAAGTACTTCAACGCGCGGTAACACCCGCCCGGGGTAAATCAGCGCACCTTCGGTGATCCGGACGTACACTGGTCGGTCCAGTGCAGGCCGGTCATCCTCCCCGTACCGGGGAGGGGGCCGGCCTTCTCGTCCCTCCATGGAGGTGTGCCGGATGACCAGTACGGTCCCCGCGTCCTTGTTCCGTACCAGCGGAAGCTCCGCCCTGCAGGCGGTCTTCCTCGACATGGACGGCACCCTCGTCGACACCGAGGGCTTCTGGTGGGACGCGGAGGTCGAGGTCTTCGCCGACCTGGGACACGGTCTGGACGAGGCGTGGCGCGACATCGTCGTCGGCGGCCCGATGACCCGCAGCGCGGGCTATCTCATCGAGGCCACCGGCGCCGACATCACCGTCGCCGAGCTCACCGTCCTGCTCAACGAGAAGTTCGAGCAGCGCATCACCAGGGGCGTGCCGCTGATGCCGGGCGCCGAGCGGCTCCTCTCCGAACTGGCCCGGCACAACATCCCGACCGCCCTGGTCTCCGCCTCGCACCGCCGCATCATCGACCGGATCCTCGCCTCGATCGGCCGTGACCGCTTCGCCCTCACCGTGGCCGGCGACGAGGTGCTGCGCACCAAGCCGCACCCCGAGCCGTATCTGACGGCGGCGACCGGGGTCGGGGCCGAGCCCGCGCTGTGCGCCGTCATCGAGGACACGGCGACAGGCGTGGCGGCCGCCGAGGCCGCCGGCTGCCGGGTGGTCGCCGTCCCCTCCGTGGCACCGATCGCCCCCTCTGTGGGCCGGGTCGTGGTCCGCTCCCTGGAGGACGTGGACGTGCCCTTCCTGCGGACGCTGATCGCCGGGCCCTGACCATGTGACCGGCCCTCCGCGGAACGGGCACGCGGCGTGACCTTCGTCACCCAGCGTGCCGGAACGCGGAGGGTCATCCTGCGCCCCATGTCCGGAAGACTCCGGTTTGGCCCACGACCTCTGTCCCGATTCGCGTGTTCCCTGCCGAATCATGCCCTCGCATGACTATCGAGACCCCCGTATTCATGATCACCATCCGCATCCGGGGCGGCCTGCGCGCGGTCGGCCGTCACGGCGTCGCGCACTAATCTTTCGCGAGTACTTCGCCGCACCATCCGCGTGCACCGGCGCCCATCCACGTCGCCGCGAACACAGGACCGATCGCTCACCATCCCGGCCCGATCGCCCGCCCCGACCGGGCGGAAGCGGCGGAGTGTCCGTACGCCGCTGTATCCCAGTGCCGGATGAGGAGAACGTCCCTGATGCACCGCAAGACCCTGGCCCTGCCGGCCGCCGCCGGTCTGCTCGCCCCGCTGCTCGCCGCCTGCGGCGGCACGGACGAGTCCAGAGCCATCGTCGTCGGCACCACGGACCAGTTCGTCGCCACCAGCGAGGCCCCCGCACCCCTCGACCCGGCCTTCGCCTACGACACCGGCGCCTGGAACATCCTCCGGCAGACCGTGCAGACCCTCATGCACGTGCCCCGCGGCGGCGGCGAGCCCGTCCCCGAGGCCGCCGAGAGCTGCGGCTTCAGCGACCGGGCCAGCGAGAGCTACCGCTGCACGCTCCGCGACGGACTCACCTTCGCCGACGGCACCCCGCTCACCGCCGCGGACGTGAAGTTCTCCGTCGAACGCGTCCTCGCCATCAAGTCCGACAACGGAACCGCCGCCCTCCTCGCCAACATCGACACCGTCGAGACCAACGGCGAACGCGAGGTCGTCTTCCACCTCAAGACCCCCGACGCGACCTTCCCGTACAAGCTCTCCACCCCGGTCGCCGGCATCCTCAGCAAGAACACGTACGACGGCAGGAAGCTCCGCGACGGCTTCGACGTCGACGGCTCCGGCCCGTACACCATGAAGACCGAGCGCGACGGCGATCACATCCGCAAGGTCGTCTTCACCAAGAACCCGACGTACAAGGGCGACATCACCCTGCGCAACGACACCGTCGAACTGCGCTCCTTCTCCGACGCGGACGCCATGGGCGCGGCCCTGGAGAGCCGCGAGATCGACATGATGACCCGCGCGATGTCGCTGGAGCAGGTCAAGACGCTCACCGAGAAGCCCAAGGACGGCATCGACCTCACCGAAGTCCCCGGCCTGGAGATCCGCTACCTCGCCTTCGACACCGACGCCCCCTCCGTCAAGGACAAGGCCGTCCGGCAGGCCATGGCCGCCGTCATCGACCGCGGCGCCATCGTCAACGCGGTCTACGGCCCCACCGCCCAGCCGCTCTACTCGCTGATCCCCTCCAGCGTCACCGGCCACTCCACGGCCTTCTTCGACGCCTACGGCGAACCCAGCAAGAGCAAGGCCGCCGGCATCCTGCGCAAGGCCGACATCACCGCACCCGTCGCGCTCACCCTGCACTACACCACCGACCACTACGGCACAGGCACAAAGAAGGAGTTCGAGGCGCTGCGCGACCAGCTCAACGCCACCGGACTCTTCGACGTCACCGTCAAGGGCAGCGAGTGGTCCACCTTCCGCCCCGCGCAGAAACGCGGCGACTACCCGGTCTACGGCCTCGGCTGGTTCCCCGACTTCCCCGACCCGGACAACTACGTCGCCCCCTTCCTCGACGCCGACAACTTCCTCAACACCCCCTACGTCAACACGTCCGTACGCGACCAGTTGATCCCGCGCTCGCGCCGCTCCGCCGACCGCAACGCCGCGAGCCCCGTCTTCGGACAGATCCAGAAGATCGTCGCCCGGGACGTACCCGTCCTGCCGCTCTGGCAGGGCAAGCAGTACGTCGCCGCACGCGACGATCTGACCGGCGTCGAATGGGCGCTGAACACCTCCTCGGACCTGCTCCTGTGGGAGCTCGGCCGCGGCAGCGCCTGACCCCTCACCCCGTTCGGCTACACCGGCCGCGCACTCGCGCCCGGCCGGCCAGGCAAGAGATCAAGAGGCACGTTCTGTGAAGCACAACAAGTGGCTGACGGCCCCCCTCGCCGCGGGCCTGTCCGCCGCACTGCTCAGCGGCTGTGGGACGGAGCAGGGCGGAGGCACCGCGAGCTCCGGCGACAACGTCCGCGTCGGCATGTCCGACGAGGTCATGGCCACCGACCCGGCCGCCGGCTACGACCCCGGCTCCTGGCTGCTGTTCAACAACGTCTTCCAGTCCCTGCTCAGCTTCCCCAAGGGCGCCACCGAGCCCCAGCCGGAGGCCGCCGAGAAGTGCGCGTTCGGAGCCGGCAGCAAGGTCTACCGCTGCACGCTGCGCGAGGGCCTGAAGTTCTCCAACGGCAACCCGCTCACCTCGAAGGACGTCAAGTTCTCCTTCGACCGCGCCATGAAGATCGACGACCCGTCCGGCCCGGCGCCACTGCTCTCCTCGATCCAGTCCATCGAGGCCCCCGACGACCTCACCGTGATCTTCCGGCTGAAGACCCCCGACGCCACCTTCCCCAGCAAGATCGCCTCCGGCGCCGGCTCGATCGTCGACCACCGCGAGTACGCCGAGGACGCGCTGCGCACCGACGGCAAGGCGGTCGGCTCCGGCCCGTACAAGCTGGAGTCCATCAGCGACACCGAGGCCGTCTTCTCCGTCAACGGCGGCTACACCGGCAGCGCCAAGCCGCAGAACGCCGGCGTCACCCTCAAGCTGTACGGCGGAGACCGCGCGGCCCTCTCCAAGGCCCTCGCCGACAACGACGTCGACATCGCCTACCGAGGCCTCGCCGCCGACGACATCGCCGCCCTCGAAGCCTCCACGGAGGACAAGGGCATCGAGGTCGTCCAGGGCACGAGCGCCGAGGTCCAGCACCTCGTCTTCAACGTCAAGGACCCCGTCGTCGGCGAGCTCGGCGTCCGCCAGGCCATCGCCCACCTCGTCGACCGCGAGGCGCTCGTCCAGAACGTCTACAAGTCGACCGCCACGCCGCTGTACTCGATCGTCCCGGCGGGCATCGCGGGCCACAACACCGCCTTCGTCGACACCTACGGCGACCGCCCCGACACCGCCAAGGCCAAGAAGGCGCTGCGCAAGGCCGGCATCACCGACAAGGTGAAGCTCACCCTCTGGTCCACCCCGAGCCGCTACGGCCCCTCCACCGACCAGGAACTCAAGGCGATAGCCGAACAGCTCAACACCAGCGGCCTGTTCGACGCCGACGTGCAGTCCGTCGAGTACGAGCAGTACGAGAAGGACATCGCGGCCGGCAAGTACGGCGTGTACGTCAAGGGCTGGGTCCCCGACTACCCCGACGCCGACAACTTCACCGCCCCGTTCTTCGGCGAGGGCAACGTCCTCGGCAACAACTACGCCAACGCCACCATCACCCGCAGCCTCCTCCCGAAGACCTCCGCCGCCGCCGACCGCGCCGGCACCGGAGGGGACTTCGGCAGGCTCCAGGACCTCGTCGCCGACGAACTGCCGATCCTGCCGCTGTGGCAGGGCAAGCAGTACGCCGTCGCCCGGGACGGCGTCAGCGGTCTCGAGTGGACCCTGGACGCCTCCACCGTCTTCCGCTTCTGGGAGATCAAGAAGGGCTGACCCGCCGCCACGGAAAAGGGCCCGGCACGGCCACGGAAAGGGGCCCGGCACGCATCACGCGCGCCGGGCCCCTTCCCGTACTCGTAAGTCCCCGTACGCGTAAGTCCCCGTACGCGTAACTCCGCGTACCGGCCGCTGTCGCTACTGCGCCCCGGGGCGCACCAGACCGCTCTCGTACGCGTACACCGCCGCCTGGACCCGGTCGCGCAGCCCCAGCTTCGTCAGCACATGGCCCACATGCGTCTTCACCGTCGTCTCGCTCACGAACAGATCCGCCGCGATCTCCGCGTTCGACAGCCCCCGCGCCACCAGCTTCAGCACCTCGACCTCACGCTCGGTCAACGTGCTCAGCGTGTCCGGCATCTGCTCGTCACCCGACGGCAGATGCGCCGAATACTTGTCGAGCAGACGGCGCGTGATCGACGGCGCCAGCATCGCCTCACCCGCCGCGACCACGCGGATCGCCTGCACCAGCTCGTTCGCCGGCGCGTCCTTCAGCAGGAAGCCGCTGGCCCCCGCCCGCAACGCCTCCACCACGTACTCGTCCAGATCGAACGTCGTCAGGACCAGCACCTTCGCCGGACCGTCCCGGCCCGGACCCGTGATCTGCCGCGTCGCCTCGACCCCGTCCATCCGCGGCATCCGGATGTCCATCAGCACCACGTCCGGCTGCAGCGCCCGCACCTGCTCCAGGGCCTGCAGGCCGTCCCCGGCCTCACCCACCACCGCGATGTCCTGCTCCGCCTCCAGAATCATCCGGAAACCGGTGCGCAGCAGCGGCTGGTCATCGACCAGTAGGACGCGGATAGCCACGAGAACTCCTTCACGGCGCGGGCTGGACCGGCCCCATTCTGCCCTGCCCCGACTCGCCCGACTCCGGCGGGCGCGCGGAAACGATCTCCCGGCGGATCTCCAGCGGATACACCGGGGGAGTCCCACCGAACTCCGGACACACCGCCTGGTGATCGCACCAGCCGCACAGCTTCGTCGGACGCGGCCGCCACTCGCCCGTCTCCGTCGCCAGCCGGATCGCCTCCCACAGCGCCAGCAGCTTCCGCTCCACCCGCAGCAGATCCGCCTCCACCGGGTCGTACGTCAGCACATCACCGCTGCCCAGATACACCAGCTGCAGACGGCGCGGCACCACCCGCTTCAGCCGCCAGATCACCAGCGCGTAGAACTTCATCTGGAACAGCGCGCCCTCGCTGTACTCCGGCCGCGGCGCCTTGCCCGTCTTGTAGTCGACGATCCGCACCTCGCCCGTCGGCGCCACATCGATCCGGTCGATCACCCCGCGCAACCGCAGCCCCGACTCCAGCTCCGCCTCCACGAACAGCTCACGCTCCGCCGGCTCGAGCCGCGTCGGATCCTCCAGCGTGAACCACCGCTCCACCAGCCGCTCCGCCTCCACCAGCCAGCCCGCCAGACGCTCCCCCTCCGCGTCCTCCGCGAACAGCTCGCCCAGCTCCGGCCGCGCCTCAAGGAGACGGTCCCACTGCCCCGGAATCAGCGCCTTCGCCCGCGGCGCCGTCCGCTCCACCGCCGGATCGTCGAAAAGCCGCTCAAGCACCGCGTGCACCAGCGTGCCCCGCGTCGCCGCCGCACTCGGCTTCTCCGGCAGCCTGTCGATCACCCGGAACCGGTACAGCAGGGGACACTGCATGAAGTCGCTCGCCCGCGAAGGCGACAACGACGTGGGCGTCCTGGCCCCCACGGGCGGCTGCTCGCTCGTACTCATGACCCAGACCCTACGGCCCGCCACTGACAGCGAGCCGAATACCATCGACGCCGGACCCCGTCACGCTGCATGATCGAAGAGTGACGCACGACAGGGGTCGCGCGGAAGGCAACGAGAGGAACCCGTGAACCAGGACGACGAGAGCGGCGAGAACAAGCGGCCGCGGTCCGGCGACGCGGAACCGCCGGCCGACGCCGACTCCCGCACCCGGCGCAACGAGGAACCCGGCGGAGGGATCCTCATGGGCCGCCCCTTCGGCGTGCCCGTCTACGTCGCCCCCAGCTGGTTCCTCGTCGCCGCCCTCATCACCTGGGTCTTCGGCGACCAGATCCAGCGCGTCCTGCCCGACCTCGGCGCCGCCCGCTACCTCGTCTCCCTCTTCTTCGCGATCGCCTTCTACGCCTCCGTGCTCGTCCACGAACTGGCCCACACGATCGCCGCACTCCGCTTCAAGCTCCCGGTCCGACGCATCCAGCTCCAGTTCTTCGGCGGCGTCTCCGAGATCGAGAAGGAGACCGAGACCCCCGGCCGCGAATTCGTCCTCGCCTTCGTCGGCCCCCTGCTCTCCCTCGTCCTCGCGGGCGTCTTCTACCTCACCCTCTACGCCGTCGAACCTGGCACCGTCCCCGGCGTCCTCCTCGCCGGCCTGATGATCTCCAACCTCATCGTGGCGATCTTCAACCTGCTGCCCGGACTGCCCCTCGACGGCGGCCGCATGCTGCGCGCCGTCGTCTGGAAGATCACCGGAAAGCCCATGAGCGGCACCATCGCCGCCGCCTGGGTCGGCCGCGCCCTCGCCGTCGCCGTCCTCATCGGCCTCCCCCTCCTCACCCGCACCGGCCTCCTCGGCAACTCCACCGACGACATCAGCGGCATGGACACCGTCACCGACGCCCTGCTCGCCGCCATCCTCGCCGCCATCATCTGGACCGGCGCCGGCAACAGCCTGCGCATGGCCCGGCTCCGCGAACACCTCCCCGAACTCCGCGCCCGCACCCTCACCCGGCGCGCCATCCCCGTCGAGCCCGCCACCCCACTCTCCGAAGCCCTCCGCCGCGCCAACGAAGCAGGCGCCCGCGCCCTCGTCGTCGTCGACGGCCAGGGCAACCCCACCAGCCTCGTCCGCGAGACCGCCATCGCCGGCATCCCCCAGCACCGCCGCCCCTGGGTCGCCGTCAGCACCCTCGCCCAGGACCTCACCGACGGCATGAAGGTCCCCGCCGAACTCACCGGCCAACCCCTCCTCGACCACCTCCGCGCCAGCCCCGCCACCGAGTACCTGGTCATCGAGGACACCGGAGAGATCTACGGAGTCCTCTCCACCACCGACGTGGAAAGCGCCTTCGTCAAGGCCATGGCACGACCCTCCGCATAACCCCGGTACTCTGGTCACATGTCCGAACCGACCGGTGCCGCCCGCCGTCGCGGGCCCTTCAAGGTCGGGGACCAGGTCCAGCTCACCGACCCCAAGGGACGCCACTACACGTTCACGCTCGAGGCCGGGAAGAACTTCCACACCCACAAGGGTTCCTTCCCCCACGACGAGCTGATCGGTGCTCCCGAGGGCAGTGTTGTCCGTACCACGGGAAACGTCGCCTACCTCGCGCTGCGCCCCCTGCTCCCCGACTACGTCCTGTCCATGCCCCGCGGCGCCGCCGTGGTCTACCCCAAGGACGCAGGTCAGATCCTGGCCTTCGCCGACATCTTCCCCGGCGCCCGCGTCGTGGAAGCGGGCGTGGGATCGGGCTCTCTCAGCAGCTTCCTCCTGCGCGCCATCGGAGACAGCGGCATGCTGCACTCCTACGAGCGCCGCGAGGACTTCGCCGAGATCGCCCAGGGCAACGTCGAGCGCTACTTCGGCGGCCCCCACCCCGCCTGGCAGCTGACCGTCGGCGACCTCCAGGACAACCTGTCCGACACCGACGTCGACCGCGTCATCCTGGACATGCTCGCCCCCTGGGAGTGCCTGGAGGCCGTCTCCAAGGCCCTGGTCCCCGGCGGCATCCTCTGCTGCTACGTGGCGACCACCACCCAGCTCGCGCGCACCGTGGAGTCCATCCGCGAGTTCGGCTGCTACGCCGAACCGCAGCCCTGGGAGTCCATGATCCGCAACTGGCACGTGGAGGGCCTCGCCGTCCGCCCCGACCACCGCATGATCGGGCACACCGGCTTCCTCGTCACCGCCCGGCGCCTCGCCGACGGCGTCGAACCGCCCATGCGCCGCCGCCGCCCCGCCAAGGGCGCCTACGGCGAGGACTACGAAGGCCCCAACAAGGGCTGACGCCTCAACAAGGGCCGACGCCCGCCCAAGGGCTGACGCCCCGACAACGAACGTGTGCCGCCGCCGAGTTCCCGCACCACAGCGAGGAACTCGACGGCGGCACCTTCACGTTCGCCACCTTCGCGAACAGCTCCCACCCCGCCTGTTCCACCCGCCTGTGACGTATGGCACGATGCCCGCAACTCCTTCCGCGCCACCCTCACAGGAGACATCCCGCGTGCAGCCCCCCGCCGTCCCGGACCTCGCGCACACCCACGCCCGGCCGGTGCACTGGCTGGCCACCGCGACCGCCATGGCCGCCGTCGTCGCCACCGCCGGCCTGCTGCAACCCGACCCGGCCACCGCCACCACCGCCACCCCGGGCGGCCGGCCCGCCGCCGCACGGCCCGCACCCGACGCCACGACAGCCGACTACCCCCTCGCATGCGGGGGAGCCCCCACCAAGATCGCGCAGCGCGCCACAGGGGACCTCGACGGCGACGGAAACCCCGAAACCGTCGCAGTCGTACACTGCGAAGCCGGCTCCGGCACACCCCCGCACGGCGTCTACGTCCTCACCCACGGCAAGGACACCGACGACGCCCGCGTCGTCGCCACACTCGTCGAACCCACCCAGCAGAAGAGCGTCGCCGACCTCGCCCTACGCGAAGGCGCGATCACCGCCACCCTGCTCGGCTACTCGTCCCCCGACGTACCGAGTTGCTGCCCCGACGAACAGGAACACGTCAGCTGGCGCTGGAAGAGCGGAACCTTCGTCCGCTCCGAACGCTCCGACGCACAGAGTGTGTGAAGCATCACTCCGCGTCAGGCCCGTAGACCTCGACCCTGTCCGAAACCCGGCGCACGTGAATACAGTCCCCCGGGCACTCCTTCGCGGAGTCCACGACATCCTGGAGCAACGGCAGCGGCACCGGCGTCGTCGCCCCGGACTCCTGCAGCAGCTCGTCGTCCGCGCCCTTCACATAGGCCAGACCGTCGATGTCCAGCTCGAAGACCTCCGGGGCGTACTGCGCGCAGATCCCGTCCCCTGTGCAGAGATCCTGGTCGATCCAGACCTCCAGCGCCTCACCGGCGCCCTGCGTCGGGGCCTCGTGCCGCACGGTCATGTCTCCTGCCGTTCCTGAGCGTCGAAAAAAGAGATCATTCTTCTAAGTCCGGCCAAGCCTGACGGGTGTTGACCACCGACGACGATACAACCGCCCGCTTTCCGATGTTGATGGGTGGGTATTCCCCTGGCGTGAGGGGAAGCGCAAGGGTGAAGATCGGACACACCCCGACAGTCTTTGTGATCTAGGGGTTTCAATCACCACCCACACAGGTAGGGTCAGGAAGCGTCCAGCTCCCCTTGGAGGAGGTGAGGACCGTGGCAGCCCACGACGACGACATCAACCGCGGCATCCGGCCGGGGCGGGGGTCTGAAGACCCTGCCGGCCAGGTTGCCTATCTCGAGCAGGAAATCGCCGTCCTGCGCCGCAAGCTCGCCGACTCTCCGCGCCATACGAGGATTCTCGAAGAGCGGATCGTCGAGCTGCAGACAAACCTGGCCGGCGTATCCGCACAGAACGAGCGGCTCGCCAACACACTCCGTGAGGCCCGCGACCAGATCGTGGCCCTCAAGGAGGAGGTCGACCGGCTCGCACAGCCACCGGCCGGCTTCGGAGTCTTCCTGCAGGCCAACGAGGACGGCACCTGCGACATCTTCACCGGGGGCCGCAAGCTCCGGGTGAACGTCAGCCCCAGCGTCGAGCTCGACGAGCTCCGGCGCGGCCAGGAAGTCATGCTCAACGAAGCGCTCAACGTGGTCGAAGCCATGGACTTCGAGCGCGCCGGGGACATCGTCACCCTCAAGGAGATCCTCGAGGACGGCGAGCGCGCCCTGGTGCTCGGGCACACCGACGAGGAACGGGTGGTCAGGCTCGCCGAGCCGCTCCTTGACATCACCATCCGCCCCGGCGACGCCCTCCTGCTCGAACCCCGCTCCGGCTACGTCTACGAAGTGGTCCCCAAGAGCGAGGTCGAAGAACTCGTCCTCGAAGAGGTCCCCGACGTCGACTACAGCAAGATCGGCGGCCTCGGCGGCCAGATCGAGATGATCCGCGACGCCGTCGAGCTCCCCTACCTCTACCCCGACCTCTTCAAGGAGCACGAGCTGCGGCCACCGAAGGGCATCCTGCTCTACGGACCGCCCGGCTGCGGCAAGACACTCATCGCCAAGGCCGTCGCCAACTCCCTTGCCAAGAAGGTCGCCGAGGTGACCGGACAGCCCGCCGGGAAGTCCTACTTCCTCAACATCAAGGGCCCCGAACTCCTCAACAAGTACGTCGGCGAGACCGAGCGGCACATCCGCCTCGTCTTCCAGCGTGCCCGGGAGAAGGCCAGCGAAGGCACCCCCGTCATCGTCTTCTTCGACGAGATGGAATCCCTCTTCCGCACCCGCGGATCCGGAGTCAGCTCGGACGTCGAGAACACCATCGTCCCCCAGCTGCTCGCCGAGATCGACGGCGTCGAAGGCCTCGAGAACGTCATCGTCATCGGCGCCTCCAACCGCGAGGACATGATCGACCCCGCGATCCTGCGACCCGGCCGGCTCGACGTCAAGATCAAGATCGAGCGCCCGGACGCCGAGGCCGCGAAGGACATCTTCGCCAAGTACCTCACGGCCTCCCTGCCCCTGCACGCCGACGACCTCTCCGAGCACCACGGATCCAAGGAAGCCGCCGCCCACGGAATGATCCAGTCCGTGGTCGAGCAGATGTACGCCGAAACCGAGGAGAACCGCTTCCTCGAGGTCACCTACGCCAACGGCGACAAGGAAGTCCTCTACTTCAAGGACTTCAACTCCGGAGCGATGATCCAGAACATCGTCGACCGGGCCAAGAAGATGGCCATCAAGGCCTTCCTCGACCACAACCAGAAGGGCATCCGCGTCTCCCACCTCCTCCAGGCCTGCGTGGACGAGTTCAAGGAGAACGAGGACCTGCCCAACACCACCAACCCCGACGACTGGGCCCGGATCTCCGGCAAGAAGGGCGAACGGATCGTCTTCATCCGCACCCTCGTCACCGGAAAGCAAGGCGCGGACACCGGACGCTCCATCGACACGGTGGCCAACACCGGACAGTACCTGTAGATCGCACACCGGCTGCGGAGGTCCGGACCCACGGACCTCCGCAGCCGAACGCTTTTCCCCGCCACAAACCGCGAGAATGACGTAATCGATCTCCCCACCGGCGCGGAGTCGCTCTAGGCTCGTCGGTACTTGTAGCGCCGCACCCGAAGGGGAGCGCCGCCGGGCAAGGAGGGCCGCATGACCGTACGGCGAGTAATGGGCATCGAAACGGAGTACGGGATCTCCGTTCCGGGCCACCCGAACGCCAATGCCATGCTCACCTCGTCCCAGATCGTCAACGCCTACGCGGCGGCGATGCACCGGGCGCGCCGCGCCCGCTGGGACTTCGAGGAGGAGAACCCGCTGCGGGACGCCCGCGGCTTCGACCTCGCCCGCGAGGCCGCCGACTCCAGCCAGCTCACCGACGAGGACATCGGCCTGGCCAACGTGATCCTCACCAACGGAGCCCGGCTCTACGTCGACCACGCCCACCCCGAATACAGCGCCCCCGAGGTCACCAACCCCCGCGACGCCGTCCTCTGGGACAAAGCCGGCGAACGGATCATGGCAGAAGCCGCCGAGCGGGCCGCCCAGCTCCCCGGCGCCCAGCCCATCCACCTCTACAAGAACAACACCGACAACAAGGGCGCCTCCTACGGCACCCACGAGAACTACCTCATGAAGCGGGAGACGCCCTTCTCGGACATCGTCCGCCACCTCACCCCCTTCTTCGTCTCCCGCCAGGTCGTCACCGGCGCCGGACGAGTCGGCATCGGCCAGGACGGCCGCGAACACGGCTTCCAGATCAGCCAGCGCGCCGACTACTTCGAAGTCGAGGTCGGCCTGGAGACCACCCTCAAACGGCCCATCATCAACACCCGCGACGAGCCCCACGCCGACGCCGAGAAGTACCGCCGACTCCACGTGATCATCGGCGACGCCAACCTCTCGGAGATCTCCACCTACCTCAAGCTGGGCACGACCGCCCTGGTCCTCTCCATGATCGAGGACTCGTTCATCAACGTCGACCTCGCCGTCGACCAGCCCGTCCGCACCCTCCACCAGGTCTCCCACGACCCCGGACTCCAGCACCTCGTCACGCTCCGCAGCGGCCGCACACTCACCGCGGTCCAGCTCCAGATGGAGTACTTCGAGCTGGCCAGGAAGTACGTCGAGGAGCGCTACGGCGTCGACGCCGACGAACAGACCAAGGACGTCCTGATCCGCTGGGAGGACACCCTCAACCGGCTCGAGAACGACCCGATGAGCCTGGCCGGCGAACTGGACTGGATCGCCAAGCGCGAACTCATGGAGGGCTACCGCCGGCGCGACAGCCTCGACTGGGACGCCGCCCGGCTCCACCTCGTGGACCTCCAGTACGCCGACGTACGCCCCGAGAAGGGCCTGTACAACCGCCTGGCGGCCCGCGGGCGCATGAAGCGCCTTCTGGACGAACCCGAGGTCGAAAGGGCCGAGACGAAGCCTCCGGAGGACACCAGGGCCTACTTCCGTGGCCGCTGCCTGGACCAGTACGCGGACGACGTGGCGGCCGCGTCCTGGGATTCGGTCATCTTCGACCTCCCGGGCCGCGACTCCCTCCAGCGCGTACCGACCCTGGAGCCCCTGCGGGGTACCCGGAACCACGTCAAGGAACTCCTGGACCGGTGCAGGACGGCGGAGGAGCTGGTCCGCGTCCTTTCCGGCGGATGATGCGCGGCTGAAATGGCCGGGCACTGGGAATCATGGGACTAGTGCCCGGACGTTGTACCAAACTGCGGGGCCGAAGTCAGACCTGGCTTGTAGGGTCTGATCTTGAGAGACCCAACCGAGCGGGCCGATTCGAGCGGGGTGAGGGATATGGCGACCAAGGACACCGGCGGCGGACAGCAGAAGGCGACGCGTTCCACGGAGGAGGTCGAGGAAACGACCACGGAGGCAAGCTCCGACCTCAAGGAACGCCAGGAGAAGCTGAGCGACGACGTGGACTCTGTGCTGGACGAGATCGACGACGTCCTCGAGGAGAATGCCGAGGATTTCGTTCGAAGCTTCGTGCAAAAAGGTGGTCAGTGACGGCCAGAAGGCCGTTTCGCCTTCGATTTGAAGAGTGGCGCAAGGGGTGGGAGTGTCCGAGGCGTTCAAGCATTGCCGCGGCTGCGGGCGGGACTTACCGTCGGCCGACTTCGCGAAGGATCGGAATCGCGGAGACGGCTTGCAGCCGAGATGCAGGGAATGCGTCGCCGCATACAGTGCGGAGCGCTACCGGCAGCGGCAGGCGGCCATCGGCAAGGTCGTCCGGGAGAAGGTGGCGGTGCCGGAGGGATGGAAGCTCTGCCGGCAGTGCGGTGAGGTCAAGCCGCACAGCGAGTGGCATCGCAACTCCACTGCCTCGGACGGCCTCTCTACCCGGTGCAAGGCGTGCCGAAAGGTGCAGGGCCGGGCCGGCCACCTGAAGCGTTCCTACGGCATCACCGAGGCCCAGCGCGACGAGATGATCAAGGCGCAGATGGGTATCTGCACCATCTGCCTGGCCGCCCCGGCAGTCCATGTTGATCATTGTCACGAGACGGGTAGGGTCCGTGGCGTACTGTGCTTCAACTGCAATTCGGCCATCGGCAAGTTGGGTGACGATCCCGACACCTTGCGGCGGGCCATCTCATACTTGGAGGGACACGCGTGGAAGCCAACACTCGTAGCACCGGGCGTCTACCAGCTGCCTTCCTGACGCCGGGGTCGTCCTCGTTCCTGGACTTCCTGTCCGCTCACTCGCCGGACCTGTTGCCGGGGAACCGGAAGCTGCCCGAGGGGGTCGTGGAGGCGCCGCATGGGACGACGATCGTCGCTGTGACGTTTCCCGGTGGTGTGGTGCTCGCCGGTGACCGGCGGGCGACCATGGGCAACATGATCGCCCAGCGGGACATCGAGAAGGTCTTCCCGGCCGACGAGTACTCGGCCGTGGGCATCGCCGGTACCGCCGGTCTCGCGATCGAGATGGTCAAGCTGTTCCAGCTGGAGCTGGAGCACTTCGAGAAGGTGGAGGGCGCGACGCTCTCCCTGGAGGGCAAGGCGAACCGTCTGTCCACGATGATCCGCGGCAATCTCGGTATGGCCATGCAGGGTCTGGCCGTCGTGCCGCTCTTCGCCGGCTGGGACGAGGGCAAGGAGAAGGGCCGGATCTTCTCGTACGACGTGACTGGTGGCCGTTCCGAGGAGCATGGCTTCGCCGCTACGGGGTCCGGTTCGGTCTTCGCCCGGGGTTCGATGAAGAAGTTGTACCGTCCGGATCTGACGGAGGAGCAGGCCGCGACGCTGGTCGTGCAGGCCTTGTACGACGCTGCCGACGACGACTCGGCGACGGGCGGTCCGGACCTGTACCGCCATATCTATCCGATCGTCACCGTCATCACCGAGGAGGGCTTCCGCAGGCTCACCGAGGCGGAGTCCTCGGCGCTCGCCCGCTCGGTCACCGATCGGCGTCTGGAGCAGCCCGACGGCCCGCGCGCGGCTCTGCTCTGATCCCTCGTCGTCCGTAGATTCCCAGAAGAAAGGGACGGGTAGCCGGTGTCGACTCCGTTCTATGTCTCACCCCAGCAGGCCATGGCCGACCGGGCGGAGTACGCCCGTAAGGGCATTGCCCGTGGCCGCAGTCTGGTCGTCCTGCAGTACACCGATGGCATTGTGTTCGTCGGCGAGAACCCGTCCCGGGCGCTGCACAAGTTCAGTGAGATCTATGACCGGATCGCGTTTGCCGCGGCCGGCAAGTACAACGAGTACGAGAATCTCCGTATCGGTGGTGTGCGCTATGCCGATCTGCGGGGTTACACCTATGACCGGGACGATGTGACGGCCCGGGGTCTGGCGAATGTGTATGCGCAGACGCTGGGCACGATCTTCTCCAGTGCCGGTGAGAAGCCGTACGAGGTGGAGCTGGTCGTTGCCGAGGTCGGCGAGGAGCCTGAGGGTGACCAGATCTACCGGCTTCCGCACGACGGGTCGATCGTGGACGAGCATGGTTCGGTCGCGGTCGGTGGGAACGCGGAGCAGATCAGCAGTTTCCTCGACCAGCGGCACCGCGACGGGATGTCGCTTGCCGAGGCGTTGAAGCTGGCCGTGCAGGCTCTGTCGCGGGACACCAACGGCAGTGAGCGGGAGATTCCCGCGGAGCGTCTGGAGGTGGCGGTTCTGGACCGCAAGCGTCCGCAGGCGCGCAAGTTCAAGCGGATCGTGGGGCGTCAGCTGGCGCGCCTGCTGGACGCGGACAATGCGGCGATCGCGAAGACGGACGAGCCGTCGGACGAGATCGCGGAGGACTCGGAGGAGTAGATCCTTCGAGAGTGTGTGGCGAAGGCCCCGGCCCGCGGAAGCGGGTCGGGGCCTCGTCGTGTTCAGGCTGGTGCCGGGCCTGTGGAGTGGCGTGTCATGAGGGTGACCGGGAGGTCGCCGTGTTCGGGGTTCTTGCCGGCGAGGACGGCGAGGAGGGCGGCCATGCCGCGTTCGCCGATGCGTTCGGCGGGGAGTCGGACGGTGGTGAGTTCGGGTTCCAGGGCGGTGGCGAGGGCCAGGTCGTCGAAGCCGGTGATGGAGATGTCCTCGGGGATGCGCAGGCCGAGCCGACGGACTGCCTTGCAGGCGCCGGCGGCGAGGATGTCGTCGTCGCAGATCAGGGCGGTGGGTCGGGGGCCGGGGCCGGTGAGGGCGTGTTCGGTGGCGGTGCGGGCGCCCTCGACGTCGAGGGGTGCGTGGACGGTCCGTACGGTGGCGTCGCGCAGTGCGTGGGCGAGGGCGGCGGCGCGGACGTCGAAGGTCCAGGACGGGACGGCCGAGGCGAGGTGGATGAAGCGGCGGTGGCCGAGGGCGAGGAGGTGTGTGGTGACCTGGCGCATTCCGTCGGCGATGTCGAGGTTGACGTGGGCGGCGGCTGCGGTGTCGGAGGGGTCGCTGTCGAGCATGACGAGTGGCAGGTCGGTGCCGTGGAAGGCCTTGAGGGCGTCGGTGGCCATGGAGGAGGCGATGATGCCGTCGAGTGCGGCGCGTGCGGAGGCGAAGGGGTCTTTGGCGGGGCCGATGCCGTCGGGGGAGGGGTAGAGGACGACGCCGAAGCCGTGGCGGGCGGCGACGGTGGCCGCGCCGGTGTAGACGCGGGCGAAGAACTCGTTGGTGAGGGCCGGGACGACGAGCAGTGCGGTCCTGGTGCGGCCGAGGCGGAGGTTGCGGGCGGCGAGATTCGGCCGGTATCCGAGTGCGCGGGCGGCTTCGCGCACGGTGTCGGCGGTGCGTTCGGAGACGCGGCCGCGCCATTTGTCGCCGAGGACGAGGGAGACGGTGGCTTGTGACACCCCGGCGGTCCTGGCGACGTCCCGGCTGGTGGGCCGTGGCGTGCCGGGGGATTCTGGGGTCTGCACTGGTGCCTCCGCGAGGGGGTGGTCGCTGCCCGTGGGGTGGACCCGTGGGATGGCGCCATGGTACGTATGACGCCGGACGTTATACGTAAAACCTCGGGGGTCGCCGGGGGAGAGGAGACGGGCATGGCCACCGAGGCCGAGGAGAGCGGCGGCTATCTCGACATCCTCAGGGCCCGGCACGCCCTGCGGCTGCTCACCGGCACCCTGGTCGGCCGGCTGCCCAACGGCACCGGGCCCATCGCGATCGTGCTCTTCGTCCGTTCCGAGGGCGGTAGCTACAGCCTGGCGGGCGGGCTGACCGCCGCGTACGGCATCGCCACCGCCGTCGGGCAGCCGTTCCTGGGCCGCGCCGTCGACCTGAAGGGTCAGCCGCGCGTTCAGCTCCCCGCGGCGCTCATATCGGCCCTCGGCATGATCGTCCTGGCCGTGGCCGGAATCAGTCCCCTCGTCCTCGCCTACGCGGCGGTCGTCGTCGCCGGACTGTTCACCCCGCCGCTCGAAGGCGGACTGCGTGCCCTGTGGCCGAGCGTCCTCGGCCGGGAGGACCGGGTTCACCGGGCGTACGCGCTGGACGCCGTCGCCCAGGAAGTCATGTTCACCGTGGGGCCGTTGCTGGTGACGCTGCTGGTGGCTCTCTGGTCGCCGGCCGCCGCCCTGCTCGTCATCAACGTCGTCGGTGTGCTCGGGGCGCTCTCCGTGGTCCTCTCCGAGCCCTCGCGCGCGTGGCGCTCGGCGCCTCGGGAGGCCCACTGGCTCGGCGCCCTGCGTTCGCCCGGCCTGCTGGCCCTGCTCGGCTCGTTCTTCTTCGTCGGGCTCGCGCTCGGCTCGATCACCGTCGCGGGCCTCGCGTACGCCGATGACCGGGGCAACGAGGCGGCGTACGGCTGGCTGATGGCCGCGCTCGGCCTCGGCGCGCTGATCGGCGGTGTCCTCTACGGCGCGCGCCGCTGGGCCGGTGTCCCCGAGCGGCGGCTGCGGGTCATCGTCGGTCTGCTGGCCCTCGGCTATCTGCCGCTCATGCTCACCCCCGGTGTCGTGCCGATGACGGCCCTGGCGGCGCTGTCCGGCGTCTTCCTGGCCCCGGCTCTCGCCTGCGGCTTCATCGTCGTGGACCGGCACGCGCCCGGCGGCACCGTCACCGAGGCCTTCTCCTGGCTCGTCACCACCTTCGGCGTAGGGGCGGCGCTCGGTTCGGCCGTCGCCGGGCCGGCCGTCGAACTCGCCGGAACGACGGCGGGCTTCGCCGTCGCCGGTGCCGGCGGGTGCGTGGCCCTGCTGGTCCTGCTGGTCACCGGCCGGGTGCTCGGCGCGCCCGGCGGCGGCGTGCGACACGCCGTCAGCGCGGGCACCGGCGGGACCGGGCAGGCCGGAAAGAACGCGCACTCATCGGAAAATGATCGAAACGGGGCTGTCGAACCCGGTTTCAGCTCAGGCCATCAGGCGTAATGTTCAGACATGGACCGCCGCATTTTCGGGCTGGAGAACGAGTACGGCGTCACGTGCACGTTCAGGGGACAGCGCCGACTGTCTCCTGACGAAGTGGCGCGCTACCTCTTCCGCCGTGTTGTGTCATGGGGCCGCAGCAGCAATGTCTTCCTGCGGAACGGCGCCCGCCTGTACCTGGACGTGGGTTCGCATCCGGAATACGCAACACCGGAATGCGACAACGTGACCGAGCTGGTCACGCACGACAAGGCCGGCGAGCGCATTCTCGAAGGCTTGCTCGTCGACGCCGAACGTCGCCTGCACGAGGAGGGAATCGCGGGCGACGTCTATCTCTTCAAGAACAACACCGACTCGGCGGGAAACTCCTACGGCTGCCACGAGAACTATCTCGTCGCCCGGCACGGAGAGTTCTCCCGGCTCGCGGACATCCTCATTCCGTTCCTCGTCACCCGACAGCTCATCTGCGGCGCCGGCAAGGTGCTGCAGACCCCGCGCGGCGCGGTGTACTGCGTCTCCCAGCGGGCCGAGCACATCTGGGAGGGCGTCAGCTCCGCGACGACCCGTTCCCGGCCCATCATCAACACGCGGGACGAGCCGCACGCGGACGCCGAGCGTTACCGCCGGCTGCACGTCATCGTCGGTGACTCGAACATGTCCGAGACGACGATGCTGCTGAAGGTCGGCGCCACCGATCTCGTCCTGCGCATGATCGAGGCGGGCACCGTGATGCGCGACCTGACGCTGGAGAACCCGATCCGGGCCATCCGTGAGGTCAGCCACGACATCACCGGTCAGCGCAAGGTCCGCCTCGCCAGCGGCCGCGAGGCCTCCGCTCTGGAGGTGCAGCGCGAGTACTACGAGAAGGCCGCCGACTTCGTCGACCGCCGGGGCATCCGTACGGGTACGGTCGCCCAGGTCCTGGAGCTGTGGGGTCGCACGCTGGACGCCATCGAGGCGGAGGACCTCGACCGGATCGGCACCGAGATCGACTGGGTCATGAAGTACAAGCTCATCGAGCGGTACCGGGCGAAGAACAACATGACCATGTCGCACCCCCGGGTCGCGCAGATAGACCTCGCGTACCACGACATCCACCGCCGTCGCGGGCTCTACTACCTCCTGGAGCGGAAGGGGCAGGCGGCGCGGATCTGCAACGACCTGAAGATCTTCGAGGGCAAGTCCGTGCCCCCGCAGACCACCAGGGCGCGGTTGCGCGGCGACTTCATCCGCCGGGCGCAGGAGCAGCGGCGGGACTTCACCGTCGACTGGGTCCACCTCAAGCTCAACGACCAGGCGCAGCGCACCGTGTTGTGCAAGGACCCGTTCCGGTCGGTCGACGACCGGGTGGAGAAGCTGATCGCCGGAATGTGATCCCGGAGTCGGCCCGCCACGGCTGATGGCGCGCGGCCGGGGAGGAAGTGACCTGGACCGCCGGCCGCAGAGGTGCCGCCGGCCTGCAGAGGTGCGAGTTCACGCTCGCATCCTTGGACGCAGGCCGGCGGCACCTTTCTGCGTGTGGGGCCGGGCAGCGCCGACGGCGTCAAGTACGTGACGGAGGAGGCCCCCGCCAAGAACACGTTCGCGAAGGGAACGTCCCTCTTCGTGTTCGGCAGCGTGCGGGAGGCCGTCGACTCGGAGACGGTGCCGGCGATCACGCCGCACTTCGTGTATCGGGAGTCCGGGGCGACGCTCGTGGACGCCACGTACGCGAACGGGTCGAGCGCGGCACGCGTGAGCCAGGGGGGAGCTCCGGGCGCAGGTGCGTGCGCCCCGGGTATCGCCGAACCCGTAGGGGGCTTGGGCCGCACCGTAGAGTGGGCGCGTTCCCATTTGCCTCGACTCCCAGTTGGACTGATGAACTACAACATGAAGCGACGTATTGCCGCCGTCCTGGCCGTGCCCGCCCTGCTGTTCACCGCCGCGTGTGGTTCGGACTCGGAGTCGGATACGTCGGCAGGCGCTGTGGCCGAGGTCAAGGGGAAGTTCGGCGCCCAGCCCGAGATCTCCATCCCGAAGGACACGGAGGCCGCCGACAAGACGGTGATCAAGACCGTGTCGGAGGGCACCGGGGCCGAGGTCAAGAAGGGCGACTTCGTCCGGCTGGACTGGATGGTCGAGAAGTGGAAGGGCGCCGAGCTGCTCGGGGGCACGTGGTCCCAGCAGCCGGCCGACGCCAAGGCGCCGCGGCGCCAGGCCGTCGAGCGCATCGGTCAGCCCAGCCAGCAGCTGCCGGAGAAGATCCTCAACTCGGTCGAGGGCAAGAAGGCCGGCAGCCGCATCCTGCTGCAGGGCACGGCGGGCGATCTGGTCGGCCAGGGCCTCAACCCCCAGTCGGGTCTGACCGAGGCCGACACCCTGGTCTGGGTCGTCGACGTGGTGGGAGCGGCCACGGTCGACTCCAAGGCCGAGGTCAAGGGGCAGCAGGCCGCGCCCGCGGCGGGGATGCCCGAAGTGAAGGCACCGTCGCAGCAGGCCGCCACGATCACCATCCCCAAGGGTGAAAAGGCCCCCACCGGGCTGAAGGAGCAGGTGCTCATCAAGGGCACGGGTCCGAAGGTCGAGGCCGGACAGGGCCTGATCGCCCAGTACACCGGTGTGAAGTGGGAGGACGGCAAGAAGTTCGACTCCTCCTGGGACCACGGCGGCGCCACCGCCTTCCAGATCGGTACCGGCTCCGTCGTGCAGGGCTGGGACCAGGGCCTCGTGGGCAAGAACGTCGGGGACCGCGTGCTCCTCGTGATCCCGCCGTCGCTCGGCTACGGCGCCAACCCCTCCAGCGAGCTGGCGAAGAACACACTGGTCTTCTCCGTCGACATCCTCGGCACGGTCTGATCGGCGATCTGGGAGACTGTCCGTCGCACGCAACGCTAGAAGGAGCACAGTAGTGAGCATCGAGAAGCCCGAGGTCGACTTCCCGGGTGGCGAGCCGCCGGCCGATCTGGAGATCAAGGACATCTGGGAGGGCGACGGCGAGGTGGCCGGCGCCGGTGACTTCGTCAAGGTCCACTACGTGGGTGTGGCCTTCTCCACCGGTGAGGAGTTCGACGCCTCCTGGAACCGTGGCAACCCGCTGGGCTTCCAGCTCGGTGTCGGCCAGGTCATCCAGGGCTGGGACAAGGGCGTGCAGGGCATGAAGGTCGGCGGCCGCCGCCAGCTGGTCATCCCCGCGCACCTCGCCTACGGCGACCGTGGCGCCGGCGACAAGATCGGCCCCGGCGAGACGCTGATCTTCGTCTGCGACCTGGTCGGCGTCACCAAGCGCTGACCGGATCCGCTCGAACGAGGGCCCATGCCGTTCTAGGCATGGGCCCTCGGCTTTTGCCACGACACCCCGGGGCGGTACGGTCGGATGTCCCAGAAGTCAATCCGGCAGAAGAGGTGCAGGGCGTCGATGGCGATTGCCAAGGCCGAGCGGCTGATGAATCTGGCCCTCTGCCTGCTCGGGACCCGCAGGCCGTTGAGCAAGCGTGAGCTGCGCGGGTCGATCGAGGCCTATATGGAAGCCGGCACCGACGACTCCTTCAACCGGATGTTCGAGCGCGACAAGGACGATCTGCGCGAGCTCGGCCTGGTCATCGAGACCGTCGAGAACCTGGAGGGGGAGACCGGCTACCTGGCCCGCCGCGACTCCAACCGCCTCCCGCCGATCACCCTCGACGCCGAGGAGGCCGCAGCGCTCGGGCTGGCCGCCAAGGTCTGGCAGCAGGCGCGGCTCGCCGGGGCCGCCAGCGGCGCGCTGCAGAAGCTCCGCGCGGCAGGCATGCCCGAGGCCGAGGACTCGTACGACATCCAGCACAGCGCCCTCGAGCCGCGCATCCCGGTCCACGAGGCCGCCTTCGAGCCCCTGATGCTGGCCTGCCGCGACCGGCGCCCGGTCGTCTTCGACTACCGCAAGGCGACGGCGGCCCGCCCCGAGACCCGCCAGGTCGAGCCGTGGACGCTGGAGTGCTGGCGCGGCCACTGGTATCTGGCCGGCTGGGACCGCGACCGCGGCGCCGAGCGCGTCTTCCGCCTCTCCCGTATCACCGGCAAGGTCCGCTCCCGGGCCGGCGCGTTCACCGCGCCCGTGCCCGACGTCGTCACCGTCCGCGAGACCGTGGAGAGCTGGGCCGGCGAGACCGCCACCCGCTCCGCCCGGATCCGGCTGCGCGCCGGCTGCGGCTACCCGCTGCGGGCCCGCGCCCAGTCCGTACGGGAGGGCGCGGACGGCTGGGACGAGCTGGAGATTCCGTACGGGCACGGCCTGGACGCCTGGCTCGTGGAGTTCGGTCCCGATGTCGTCGTACTGGAGCCCGCGGACCTGCGGGCCGACGTAGTGGACCGGCTGCGCGCCGTGGCCAAGGGCTGAAGGGGAGACATACAGCATGGCTGCGAACGCGATCGACCAGACGAGGCGGATGCTCTCCCTCGTCACCTACCTGCGGGAACGCCCTGGCGCGCATGTCGCCGACGTGGCCCGTGCCTTCGGGATCACCGAGGACGAGCTGATCTCGGACCTCGACGTGCTGCCGATGTGCGGCACGAGCTTCCGCGGCGGCGACCTGCTCGACATCGACACCGACGGCGACCGGATCTGGTGGCACAACCCCGATGACGTGGCCGAGCCGCTGCGGCTGGCCGCCGACGAGGCGACGGCGCTGCTGGTCGCCGCGCGGGCCGTGGCGACGCTGCCCGGGCTGCGCGAGAGCGACCGGGAGGCCCTGCTGCGGGCCACCGCCAAGCTGGAGACCGCGGCCGGTGAGGTCGCCGGGGCGAGCGCAAGGCTCTCGGTCACCTTCGAGTCCGAGGGCGGTGTCTTCGCCGAGGTGGACCGGGCGATCTCGGAGCGCAGGCGCCTGTGGGTGCGGTACTACTCGCCCGCTCGTGACGAGCTGACCGAGCGCGAGGTCGATCCGATCCGGCTGTTCGCCGTCGGCCACACCTACATGGAGGCGTGGTGCAGGCTCTCCGAGGCGCGCCGCACCTTCCGTCTCGACCGGGTCGCGGAGATCCGGATCCTGGACGAGCAGTCCGCTCCGCCCGAGATCGAGCTGCGGGATCTGTCGGAGGGGCTCGTCCAGCCGTCCGCCGACGACCCCGAGGTCGTCGTCGAGGTGGGCCCCGGTGGCCGCTGGGTCGCGGAGTACTACCCGCACGACCGGGCCGACGAGCTGCCCGACGGCGGGCTGCGCATCACGCTGCGGACGCCCGCCCCCGCCTCGTTGCGACGCCTCGCGCTGCGGCTCGGCAGCGACGGGCGGATCGTCTCCCCGCAGGACCTCGCCGACAGCGCGAGGGAGGCGGCGACCGCGGCGCTCGCCGCCTACGAGGGGTAGGCCTGAGTCTCCTCAGGCAAGGGGAATGTGACATTCCCCGCCGAGTCGACGCAGTTGCACATGGGGCCGGTGGACGGCCCCATGTTCGCCTGAGATCACGGGAATCACAGCGCGGGAAGCAGAGCGCCGGACCAGAGCACCGACCCAGAGCACGGAACCAGAGCGCGGGAACGAGAGGGATGAGGGAAATGTCCGTGATGCACGGAATGACGGCATCGATCGCACCGGTCCTCTTCAAGGCCGCCTGCCCCGACTGCCGTGCCCGCTTCGAGCTCTCCGCGGGAGCCCTGCGCCTCGCCATCGGCGCCAGCCGCCGTACGACGTTCTACTCCTTCACCTGCCCCGAGTGCGGCAGTTCCGTCCGCAAGCCCGCCGGGGAGCGGATCGTCGAACTCCTCACCGGGGGCGGCGTCCGCACGCTGCGCCTGCACTCCACCGTCTGACGCCCCGTCCGACACCCTCCTCATCCGGACAACCTCTAGGCTCGGCTCATGTTCTGGCCCATGCTCGCCATCGCTCTCGGATTCCTCGGCATCGCCGTCCTCGGCATCCTCGGCATCAAGGTCTTCCTGGAGGCCCAGCGGCTCGGCCGCCAAGTCGCCCATACCACCGAGCGCATCAACCGCGCCGCCGGCGACCTCGAACGGGCCGCCTCCGACCTGGCCAGGACCGGCGAAGCGCTGCGCTGAGACCGTGCCGTACGCTGCTCAGGGCGGCCCGAGAGGGGTGCGCGGGCTGCAATCGCGAGTATGCACAGGCATTGCCCCACGTTTACTCCTGCGGGTTACGATCGCAGACAGCACGGTGGCCGGACGCTTGTCCGACCCGCCGGACAAGCACTCCATGTCGCCTCGGTGAAGAAGGTAAACAGCTATGGGTAGGCTCGGCCCCACCGAGATCATTCTGATCCTCGTCGTCATCATCCTGCTGTTCGGCGCCAAGAAGCTCCCGGACATGGCCCGTTCGCTGGGCAAGTCGGCCCGCATCCTCAAGAGCGAGGCCAAGGCGATGAAGTCGGACGACCAGCAGAGCGCCCCCGCCGACCCGCCGACCCCCGGCACCCCGGACCAGGCCGCCCCGCGGACGATCCAGGCCGCGCCCGGCGACGTGACCAGCTCGCGTCCCGTCACCGAGCCCTCGGACACCACCAAGCGCTGACCCGGTCCGCCGCGGCCGCCGCACGGAGCGGCGGCTGCCGCACGAGATGAGGACGTGGGTTGCTCAAGTCTGCCCGCAAGCAGGAGAAGGACCCCGAGGGCCGGATGCCCCTCGTGGAGCACCTGCGTGAGCTTCGCAACCGCATGGCGAAGGGCCTCCTTGCCATCGCCGCGGTCACCGTCGTGGCCCTCGTGTACAGCGAGGAGCTGATGCAGTTCCTGACGAAGTCGGTGCCCAAGTGCGGGCCCGGCGTCACAAGCGACGGCGGAAACTGCGCGATCGTCTCCTTCAACACGCTGATCGCGCCGTTCAGCACGACGATCCAGGTCAGCCTCGTGACCGGCCTCGTCGTCGCGAGCCCGATCTGGCTGTACCAGCTCTGGGCCTTCATCGCGCCCGGCCTGCACAGGAACGAGAAGAAGTACACCTACGCCTTCGTCGGCGCCGCGGTCCCGCTGTTCACCGCCGGTGCCTACCTCGCGTACCTCATCCTCCCCATCAGCGTGAAGGTCCTGATCAGCCTCACGCCCGGCGGATCGGCGAACATCCTGTCCCTCGGTGACGTCCTCGACTTCACCCTGCGCATGGTGCTCGTCTTCGGGATCGCCTTCGAGCTGCCGCTCGTCCTCGTGATGCTGAACCTCACCGGTGTCCTCACCGGCCGCAGGATGGCCGGCTGGTGGCGCGGCGTGATCATGGGCGTCTTCGTCTTCGGCGCCGTCATCACCCCGACCACCGACCCCGTCGGCATGATCGCCCTCGCCGGGCCGATCACCGTCCTGTACTTCGGGGCCGTCGGCTTCTCGCTCCTCAACGACCGGCGCCGGGCCCGCAACAACCCCGATGCCGAGCTCGGCGACGACGAGGCCTCCAGCCTCGACCTCACCCCCGAGGCCGTCGGATCCGTCGAACCCGTGAGCGCCACCCGCGCGCTGCCCGAGCAGTCCGGCGGCGAGGCCGACGGCGGCAGAGCGCTCCGGCCCGGCAGTTACGACGACATCACCTGATCTTGTAGGGTCCTCCCCCCCAGACTCCGTCCGGGGGGACACCCATGACCAGCGAGATCACCCTCTTCGTCAATCCCACCGCGGGACGCGGCCGGGGCGCGCACGCCGCGCAGCCGGCCGCTCGCGCGCTCAGGGACGCCGGATTCTCCGTCCGTACCGTCCTCGGCGCCGACGCCGGCGACGCGCTGCGGCGCGCCCGTGAGGCCGTCGCGGGCGGAACGGGCGCTCTGGTCGCCGTCGGCGGCGACGGCATGGTCTCCCTCGCCCTCCAGGCCCTGGCCGGCATCCGTACCCCTCTTGGGGTGGTGGCCGTCGGCACCGGAAACGACTTCGCCCGCTCCCTCGGTCTGCCGGTCCGCGAACCGGCGGCCGCCGGCCGGCTGGCCGCGGAGCTCCTCAAGAGCGGCGGTGGACGCGACATCGACCTCGGCAGGGTCGGCGACCGCTGGTTCGGGACCGTCCTCGCCTCCGGCTTCGACTCGCGGGTCAACGACCGCGGCAACCGCATGCGGCTGCCCGTGGGCCGTTTCAGGTACGACCTCGCCATGATCGCCGAGCTCGCCGCGTTCCGGCCCGTGACGTATCGCCTCACCCTCGACGACGGCACCGAGCGGCAGGTCGAGGCCACGCTCGTGGCCGTGGGCAACGGCACCTCGTACGGCGGCGGCATGCGGATCTGCGCCGGAGCACGCATGGACGACGGCCTCTTCGACGTCACCGTCGTCGGCGCCTGCAGCCGTACGACGCTGATCAAGGTCTTCCCGCGGGTCTACCGCGGCACCCACCTCGACCACCCGGCGGTCACCGTCCACCGCGCCCGCTCCCTCACCCTCGACGCTCCCGGGATCACCGGCTACGCCGACGGCGAGCCCCTCGGACCGCTGCCGCTGACCGCCGAGTCCATACCCGGCGCGCTGCGGGTCCTGGCGCCCCCGGCCCCGTAGGAAATCCGTCCCTCGTTAAAGATCGCGTCACTGTCAGAGGTGGCGGGTAGGCTCGACAGCAAGATGACAGAGGACCTCACACCAGCCGAAGCGTACGCAGCTGCCCGGGCCCGCAACGCCGAGCAGGCCACTGCGCTGGCCCCCTTCCGCGAGATGTACGAGTTCGGTCTGGACCCCTTCCAGATCGAGGCCTGCCAGGCCCTCGAAGCGGGCAAAGGCGTGCTCGTCGCCGCGCCCACGGGCTCGGGCAAGACCATCGTCGGCGAGTTCGCCGTCCACCTCGGCCTGCTCCAAGGGCGCAAGTGCTTCTACACGACGCCCATCAAGGCGCTGTCGAACCAGAAGTACGCCGACCTCGTGAAGCGGTACGGACCCGGCAAGGTCGGGCTGCTCACCGGCGACAACAGCATCAATGGGGACGCCCCGATCATCGTCATGACCACCGAGGTCCTCCGCAACATGCTGTACGCGGGGTCCCAGGCCCTCAGCGGCCTCGGCTACGTGGTCATGGACGAGGTGCACTACCTCTCGGACCGCTTCCGCGGCGCCGTCTGGGAGGAAGTGATCATCCACCTCCCCGAATCGGTCACGCTGGTCTCACTCTCCGCGACGGTCTCCAACGCGGAGGAGTTCGGCGACTGGCTGGACACCGTCCGTGGCGACACCGAGGTCATCGTCTCCGAGAGCCGCCCCGTGCCGCTCTGGCAGCACGTCCTCGCCGGCCGGCGGATGTACGACCTCTTCGAGGAGGAGACCGACCACGGCGGCCGCGGCGCGTCCCGCCGCGAGGTCAACCCCGACCTGCTGCGCCTGGCACGCACCGAGAACTCCCGTACGTACAACCCGCGCGAGCGGCGCCGCGGCAAGATGATCCGCGAGGCCGACAGGGAGCGCGAGCGCCGTCAGCGCTCCCGCATCTGGACGCCCGGAAGGCCCGAGGTCATCGACCGCCTCGACGCCGAAGGGCTCCTGCCCGCCATCACCTTCATCTTCAGCCGGGCCGGCTGCGAGGCGGCCGTCCAGCAGTGCCTCTACGCCGGGCTGCGGCTCAACAACGACGAGGCCCGGCAGCGCGTCCGCGAGATCGTCGAGGAGCGCACCGCCGCCATCCCCTCCGAAGACCTCCACGTCCTCGGGTACTACGAGTGGCTGGAAGCCCTCGAGCGCGGCATCGCCGCACACCACGCCGGCATGCTTCCCACGTTCAAGGAGGTCGTGGAGGAGCTGTTCGTCCGCGGCCTCGTCAAGGCGGTCTTCGCGACCGAGACCCTCGCGCTGGGCATCAACATGCCCGCCCGTTCCGTGATCCTGGAGAAGCTGGTCAAGTGGAACGGCGAACAGCACGCCGACATCACCCCCGGTGAGTACACCCAGCTCACCGGCCGCGCCGGACGGCGCGGCATCGACGTCGAGGGACATGCCGTCGTCCTCTGGCAGCGCGGCCTGGACCCCGGCCACCTCGCCGGACTGGCGGGCACGCGCACGTACCCGCTGCGCTCCAGCTTCAAGCCGTCGTACAACATGGCGGTCAACCTGGTCGATCAGTTCGGCCGCCACCGCTCGCGCGAGCTCCTCGAGACCTCGTTCGCGCAGTTCCAGGCGGACCGGTCCGTCGTCGGCATCTCCCGCCAGGTCCAGAGGAACGAAGAGGGCCTCGCCGGATACCGGGAGGGCATGACCTGCCACCTCGGAGACTTCGAGGAGTATGCGCGGCTGCGCCGCGACCTCAAGGACCGCGAGACCGAACTGGCCAAGCAGGGCGCCGCACAGCGCCGCGCCGCGGCCGCCGCCTCGCTGGAGAAGCTCAAGACGGGCGACGTCATCCACGTGCCCACGGGCAAGTTCGCCGGACTCGCCCTCGTCCTCGACCCGGGCATCCCGGCCGGGCGGACCAACGGCCACCGCGGCTTCGAGCAGCACGACGGGCCGCGCCCGCTCGTGCTCACCGCCGAACGGCAGGTCAAGCGGCTGGCCTCGATCGACTTCCCGATCCCGGTCGAGGCCATGGAGCGCATGAGGATCCCCAAGTCCTTCAACCCGCGCTCCCCGCAGTCCCGTCGGGACCTCGCCTCCGCCCTGCGCACCAAGGCCGCACACCTGAACCCGGAGCGGCACCGCAGGGAGCGCGCGGCCGCCGCCGACGACCGCGAGATCAACCGGCTCCGTACGGCGCTGCGCGCGCACCCCTGTCACGGCTGTGACGAGCGGGAGGACCACGCGCGCTGGGCCGAGCGCTACCACCGGCTGCAGCGTGACACCCGGCAGCTGGAGCGGCGCATCGAGGGCCGGACGAACACCATCGCCCGCACCTTCGACCGGATCGTCGCGCTCCTCACCGAGCTCGACTATCTGCGCGGCGACGACGTCACCGACAACGGCAAGCGGCTCGCCCGGCTCTACGGCGAACTCGACCTGCTGGCCAGTGAGTGCCTGCGCGACGGCGTCTGGGAGGGCCTGACCCCGCCCGAACTGGCGGCGTGCGTGTCGGCGTTGGTGTTCGAGGCGCGGCAGTCCGACGACGCCGTGCCGCCGAAGCTTCCCACCGGGAACGCCAAGGCCGCGCTCGGCGAGATGGTGCGGATCTGGGGGCGTCTTGACGCCCTGGAGGAAGAGTTCAAAATCAGCCAGGCGGAGGGCGTCGGACAGCGCGAACCCGACCTCGGCTTCGCCTGGGCCGCCTACCAGTGGGCCTCCGACAAGGGGCTCGACGAGGTGCTGCGGGAGGCGGAGATGCCCGCCGGCGACTTCGTGCGCTGGTGCAAGCAGGTCATCGACGTCCTCGGGCAGATCGCGGCCGCCGCACCGAAGGAGAACAGCACGGTCGCGAAGAACGCGCGCAAGGCGGTGGAGTCGCTGCTGAGGGGTGTCGTGGCGTACAGCTCGGTGGGCTGACGCGCTCCTGCTCCTCCTGAAGTCGCCTGTGGGGGCCTGTGGTTGATGCCACGGGCCCCTTCGGCGGGTCTATGGCTTGGAGACGGTTCCCGACACCATCGGTGAACTCCTCACCGAAGTCGACCTGACCCTGCGGCCGGACCGGGAGATCCTGGCCACGGTGCGGACGCGCCGGGCGTGAGGTGCGGGATGATTCCGGTATGAAGATCAGTGCGCGGGGGCTCAACCGGTCCACTCTCGCCCGGCAGTTGCTGCTCCGACGAGAGAGCGTCGGTGCCGCCGAGGCGGTACGGCGGGTGGTCGCGCTGCAGGCCCAGCAGCCGGCGTCGCCGTACCTCGCGCTGTGGAACCGCACAGCCGGATTCGACCCGTCCGAGCTTGACAGTGCCTTCTCCGACGGGACGGTCGTCAAGTCGACACTCATGCGGATCACCCTGCATGCCGTGCACGCCGACGACTTCCGGACCTTCCGGGAGGCCGTGCATCCGCTGTTGAGGTCGGGCAGGCTCGGCGACCGCTTCACGGCGTCGGGCCTCACCGCGGAGGACGCCGATCTCCTCGTCCCGGAGCTGCTGGCGTTCGCCGACCGGCCCCGGACCGGCGCCGAGTACGAGGCCTGGCTCCAGGAACGGGTGGGGACCACGCCGAAGTCCGGGGCGTGGTGGGGGCTGCGGCACTACACGCCGCTGGTGCACGCGCCCACCACGCCACCGTGGTCGTTCGGGGAACGGCCCTCGTACGTCGCACCTTCCGACCCGCCGGCGCCGCGGCCGGAGCCGGAGGTGTCCGACGTCGCCCTGCGGACGCTGCTCCTGCGCTACCTCGACGGGTTCGGGCCCGCGTCCGTGGCGGACATGGCGCAGTTCGCGCTGGTCCAGCGGGCCAGGGTCAGAAAGGCCCTGCTGACTCTGGCGGACGAGCTCGAACGGGGTGAGGGTCCGGACGGCGAGGAGCTGTTCGACGTACCGGGCGCGCCACGCCCGGAGGAGAACACCCCTGCCCCGCCACGGCTGATGGCCATGTGGGACAGCACCCTGCTGGCCTACGCAGACCGCAGCCGGGTCATCCCGCCCGACTACCGCACGCTCGTCATCCGCAGGAACGGAGACGTCCTGCCGACCCTCCTGGTCGACGGGTACGTCGCGGGTGTGTGGCGTCCGGCCGACGGAGGTATCGAGGCGACCGCCTTCCACGCCCTCCCCGACGAGGCCTGGGAGGGCCTCGCCGCCGAGGCCCACGCGCTGACGGCCTTCCTCGCCGACCGCGAGCCCCGGGTCTACCGCCGCTACGACCACTGGTGGAGCAAGCTTCCAGGGGGCGAGACCCGGCTGCTGCCTGGGCCGTGAGGGGCCCTTGGGCGGGCGGCGGCCTTACGGCGACGACCCTCGGCGCCCGCGCCCGGACGGGTGCCGTTCAGGCCGTGGGCCTGGCGTCCCCGCCGGAGGTCAGGGCCGTCGCGAGGGCGCGGAGGTCGTCAGTGCGCAGGACGCGGTCCCCGAAGCCGGGGAGCGGGACGTGGAGGGGGTCCGTCCAGCGGGACGGGATCGCGGCGGGGCCGTGGACCGCGCCCGCGAGTAGGCCGGTGACCGCCGCTACGGTATCCGTGTCGCCGCCGAGGTCGATCGCCGCCGACAGCGCGGCCTCGAAGGTGTCCGTCGTGCGCAGGGCCCAGACCGCCGAGCCCAGGCAAGGCCAGACCGCCCCGTTGAACTCCGTCGCGTCGTCGGGATGCCACTCGGGCGCGAGGACGGTCGCCCACCGGTCCCGGTGCGCCGGGGCGACGGCGGCGAGGGTGGCGGGCAGGGCGGTGAGTGGGTCCTGGCCGAGGAGTGCGACGCGGACGAGTTCGTGGAGCACCGCCGTGCCCTCCCAGGCGGCAGCGTCGCCGTGGGTGAGCGCGGCGATGCGTCGGGCGGCGGCCATGGTGGCGTCGCGTCCGGCGGCGGCGAAGTACACCGCCGACGTCGAGGCCCGCATCAGCGAACCGTTGCCCGCCGCACGCCCGTTGACCTGGAAGTGGAGGGCGGCCGCCGTGTCCCAGGGGTCGCCGCTCATGAGGACGTCCTCGGTCTGGAGCCCGATGTCCTTGGGGTCGGCCGCCGCCCAGGCCTGGAAGCGCCGGAAGATGTCCGGCAGGTCCAGGGCGCCCCGGTCGAGGAGCGACTCCCCGACGAGGACGGCCATCTGCGTGTCGTCGGTGGCCTCGCCCGGATCCCAGCCCCCGCCGCCACACATCTCACCCCGCCCGGCGGGGAACCGTTCCCGGTACACCCCAGGCAGCCCGAACTCGAAGGGCGCGCCCAGCGCGTCCCCGACGGCGGAGCCTAGGACGGCACCGATGGCCCGGTCGATCGTTCGCATCGGGCCAGCCTAGTCCCGGGTGTCGGCATTCAAGACACCCCGCCGGTCGGTGCGGGGCACTCACTCTTGGGTTCGTTGTGAACCCGCGCTTGTGACTTCGCTGTTGTGAGGGTGTGCGTCTCGTCCGGACTCGGTTCACGCTTCGTCGTGGTGGGTGAGGTGGCCGTCGGTGAGCCGCCAGTAGCGCTGGTGGGGAGCCAGCTGCCAGGTCTCGCCGGCAGCGATCGCCTGCGTGATCCATTCGTGGAGTCGTGGGAGCGCATGTGCTCGTAGAACAGCGCGGGTGGCAGCACGTTCAGTGGCATCGACTGGATGGACGTCTATGCGGAAGCCGACCGTGTCCGGGTGGATGCCGCGGCCGTAGTTGTGGGGGCTCGGAGCAACCCATGCCGCTCCCAGGACGATGGTCCCGCTGTCATGTCCGGTGAGGAACCGCAGGTCCGTGACGCGGGTCATGTAGGGGCCGAGACACTCGTTGATGTCGGTGGTGGTCAGTGGCCAGGCACGATGCCGGGCCAGTCTTCGATTTCGTGCGGACATGGCAGGCAGCATGGCAGAAGGCCACTGCCGGCCCTCACGAGTTTGTTCGGCGGCGCTCCAGCAACGCCCTGCGGAGTGCGCGTAGCGCATCGCGTCTCCACGGCGCCGACGATCAGCCCGACCGCTCCTGCCGCACAGTCGCGCGCAGGAGCAGGAAGACGAGCAGGCCGAAGGGGGACAGGAGGATCGTCAGGATCAGCAAGGGGCCCATCAGCAGGGGCGAGAGGCCCAGCTTGCGGGCCTCTCGGTACATCCACTGGCCGAGCAGGAGATCCCAGGCGATGACCTGCGCCCAGACCGCACCCGCGCCGTTCGCCAGGGCCGTGAGGTCTCGGAACGTGTCGATGTCGGGGCTGCTGACCGCCGTCCACAGTTCGGGGAGGACCGGCAGTGCCAGGGCTACGTACACCGCGAGGATCGGTACGACGGTCAGCGGTGAGGCCGCGAGGCGCTCCGTGCCCCGCCATCCGGGGGCGAAGATCATCAGCAGCCAGACGGGCGCGGCCAGGTAGAAGCTGAGTTCGAACAGGAAGCCGGTCATGCGGTGAACTCCGTGGTGGTGGGAGTGGGTTCGGTGCGGGGCGGCGGGGTGCGCAGGGCCGCCAGTGTCGTGGCCGCGGCGAGGAACGCGATCGCGCCGACCGTCGTGAGCGTGATGCCGTCGGGGTCAAGCAGCGCCTGACCGCGGAGCGCCTGCCAGGTGACGAGGGCGAACACCGCCGCGTACGTCCCCGCGACCACGAGCGTCAGCCGCAGCCGTACCCGCTCGTCGCGCAGCCGGGCGTACCTCGGGGCGAGCGTGACGAGGAGGAGCAGCAGGAGCGGGATCACCTGGAGCGCGTGCATGCCGAAGAAGTGGGCGATGCGCAGATCCCCGCCGGTCGTGGACCAGCCGGTCACGGGCATCGACGGGCCGCCGTCCGGGACGCCGACGCTGTGCGCGCCGATGATGGGCGCGTCGTCCCCGGCCGCGAGCTGCTCCGGGGTCGGCTGGACCATCAGGAAGCCCACAGCCGCGCCGACGAGCGCGATCAGGGAGCCCAGCCGTACGGCCCACGCGGTGGCACGGTCCAGGATCCGGGCGCGCAGCAGCAGGATCGCGATGACCAGTGCGGCGAGCCAGAGGACGACGATGGTCGCGCCCATGGCCTTGAAGACGGCGGCGTCGAAGTCCGTCTGGTTGTTGAAGTGGCTCTGGGTGCCGCGGATCACCTGCATGGTGATCAGCGCCATCTCGCCGGCACTCGCCACGGCGAACACTGTGCCTGCCCACCAGCCGACCCGCCGCCCGCGGGGCAGCAGGGTGAGCATCCAGGCGAGCGTCATGCAGTACGCGACGAACGAGACCGCGAACTTGAACGGCTTCGTCCAGATCGGTACGCCGACCAGGATCCGGTCGTCGAATATCAGGCCGCCGACCGAGACCAGGGCGAGTAACGCCATGGACGCGGAGAACCAGACGAGAGGTCGGTGGAGCTCGCTGACCCGTGGGAACGATGAGGACATGGGTAACCCCCGTGACGCATGGATAGTGGCACTTGCCGCTATCTGATAGCGCCACTATCTATGATGGGAGGGTCGCTCGGCAAGACCGGAGCGGGATCGGGAAGGTGAACGCAGGGTGCGCATCGGAGAGTTGAGTCGCAGGACCGGAGTGTCGGTGCCGACGATCAAGTACTACGTACGGGAAGGGCTGCTGCCGGCCGGGGAGTTGACGAGCCCCAACCAGGCCTCGTACGACGAGACGCACGAGCGGCGCCTGCGCCTGATCCGGGCGCTGCTGGATGTCGGAGGACTGTCGGTCGCGGGGATCCGCGAGGTGATCGACGCGGTCGAGGACACCGACCGGCCGGTCCATAAGATGCTCGGCGCCGCGGCGACGCGGGTGGGTCCGCGCTACACCGAGGAGCATGGGGAGGGGATCGTCGCGGCCCGGGAGGCGGTGGCGGAGCTCATCGCACGACGCGGCTGGCGCGCGCACCAGGACAACCCGGCTGCGGAGGCGGTCGCCATCGCCCTCGCCGCGCTGGAAGGCGTGGGGCACGGGGCGTTCGTGGAGGTGCTCGACGTGTACGCGGAGGCGGCGGAGCAGGTGGCCCGCGCGGACCTGGAGTACGTGGCGCGGAACGCGGAGCGGGAGGAACTGGTGGAGAGCGTGGTGGTGGGGACGGTGCTGGGGGACGCGGTGTTCGGGGCGCTGCGGAGGCTGGCGCACGTGGACGCGTCGGAGCGGGTGTTCGGTACGGGGGAGTGACCTTGCGCCCTGCGGGCGCGGTGCCGTTGGGGGCCCAAGCCCCCGGGGTGCGCGGCCCCTGGCGGGGCGGCAGCTTCGGGGCCTGCCCCATGCGCTGAACGGCCCTTGAACGGGCGCCGCCCCCGTGGGCCCGTGCGGGAGCGGGAGCCTCGGGGTGGCCCCGGGCCCCGAGAGGCGCCCGACCCTTGCGGGTGCGGGCCGCCGGCCCATGCGCTGAACGGCCCTTGAGCGGGCGCCGCCCCCGTGGGTTGTGCCCACCCTCCCCCAGACTCCGTCCGGGGGGACCCCCAGCCCTGCGGAACAGTTGCCCACAACGGTGGGGGAGAGGGTGGGGTCTCCCTGCGAGACCGGCACAACGGGTCAGGGGCCGGTGGTTGCGCCGGTCAGGGAGCGGGTGGGGGCATGGGGCCGCAGGCCCCCGGGGGGTCAGTTTTCCTGTTCGCGTTCTACCTGGTCGTTCCATTCGCGCTTGATCGCGCGCCAGGCCTCGTCCGTCTTGCCCAGGCGCCAGTAGCCCGAGATCGACAGGCGCTCGCGCGGTACCGCGCGCTCCAGGCGCAGGTGGCGGCGGAGCTCCTTCACGAAGCCTGCCTCGCCGTGGACGAAGGCGTGGACGTCGCCCGCCGGGAAGTCCAGGGTGCGGACCGCCTCCAGGAGGGCCTCGCCCGTCGGGCGGTCGCCCCGGTGGAGCCAGGTCACCTCGATGCCCGCCGCCGTCGCGAACTTCTGCTCCTCCGATGCGTCCGCGACCTCCAGGAACGCGTGCACCGTCGAGCCCTCCGGCAGCCGCTCCAGGGCCACCGCGATCGCCGGCAGCGCGCTCTCGTCGCCCACCAGCAGGTGCCAGTCCGCCGTCGTGTCCGGCGCGTAACCGCCGCCCGGCCCCAGGAAGCGCATCACGTCGCCCGCCCGCGCCCGCGCCGCCCACGGCCCGGCCAGGCCCTCGTCGCCGTGGACCACGAAGTCGACGGTCAGCTCGCGGTGGACCGGGTCCCAGCTCCGTACCGTGTACGTCCGCGTCGTCGGCCACTGCTCGCGCGGGAACTTCGCGCGGATCCGCTCCATGTCGAACGGCTCCGGATAGCTCACGCCCTCCGGCGCGAACAGCAGCTTCACGTAGTGGTCGGCGTACTCGCCCAGTTCGAACGCGTCGAGGCCGTCCCCGCCCAGCACCACCCGCACCATGTGCGGCGTGATCCGCTCCGTGCGCACCACCCGCGCCTCGTGGGCCTTCGGTGCCTTGCGCGCCGGCTGCTCTGCTGCCACGACGGTCTCCCCTGACTCTACGAACTTAGGTTTGCCTAAGCTAGCATCCCTGGCGAGTCCCGGCCCAGAACCCTCAGCGCTCCAGCACCGGCAGCAGCCTGCCGACCGCCCCGCCGAGGCCCCAGCGCGCCACCAGCCCCGCCAGCGCCTCCGGGTCCTTCGGCGCGCGAGGCAGCGTCGGATCGAAGTCCGGCAGCGGTACGTCCCCGGCGACCCGGACGACCGTGGGCGCCACGTCGAGATACTCCGCCGCCTCCACGATCCCGCGCCGCTTGGCCGGGGTCAGCTTCGACGTACGGTCCACGGCGGCCGCGCGCACGCCCGCCAGATCGCCGTACTCCGTGATCAGCTGCGCGGCCGTCTTCTCGCCGATGCCCTTCACCCCGGGCAGCCCGTCGCTGGCGTCGCCGCGCAGCGCCGCGAAGTCGGCGTACTGGTCCGGCCGCACCCTGTACTTCGTACGGATCAGCTCGCCGTCGACCAGGTCGCAGTCGCCGACGCCCTTGCGCGGGTACAGCACCCGCACCGCGCGCTCGTCGTCCACCAGCTGGAAGAGGTCCCGGTCGCCCGTGACGATGTCCACCGGGCCCTTCGCCTGCCCGGCCAGCGTCCCGATCACGTCGTCCGCCTCGTAGCCCGCGACCCCGACCCGGGCGATGCCGAGGGCGTCCAGGACGTCCTCGATCACCGGCACCTGCGGGGCGAGCGTGTCCGGGACCTCCTCCACGTCCGGACCCGTCTCCGTCTCCACGGCGACGCGATGCGCCTTGTACGAGGGGATCAGGTCCACCCGCCACTGCGGGCGCCAGTCGGCGTCCATACAGGCCACCAGCTCGTCGGGGTGGTGGTCCTGGACGAGCCGGGCGATGAAGTCGAGCAGACCGCGCACGGCGTTGACCGGCGTGCCGTCCGGGGCCCGGACCGAGTCCGGCACACCGAAGTACGCGCGGAAGTACAGAGAGGCGGTGTCGAGGAGCATCAGGCGTCGCGTCACACCCCGATCATGCCGCACCCCACTGACACCCTCCCCGCAGTGACGCCCGTCGGGAGCGACACCTCCCCGCAGTGACGCCTGTCACCTTCGCGTTTGCCCCGCGAAGCCCAGGGCAGGCGCGGGCCCGGAGCGGACCCGGTAGGGCGATTCGGCACAACGAATCGCCGTACGTCACGGGAGTCGCGGGCCGAAACCGCCCCGCTCCACGGCCCGACTGCGCGGGGGTGGCCGGCCGTTTTCGTTTCAACGCGTGAGGTATATGTGTCCAGGCTCCAGGCCGACCACCTGTACAAGGTGTTCGGCAGACGACCCGACGAAGCCGTCAAGAAACTCGCCAACGGCGCGGACCGCGACGAGCTCCGCGCCGACGGCACGACCGCGGCCGTGATCGACGCGTCCTTCGCCGTCGAGCCCGGCCAGATCTTCGTCGTGATGGGTCTGTCCGGATCCGGCAAGTCCACCCTCCTGCGCATGCTCAACGGCCTCCTCGAGCCCACCGCCGGCCGCGTGCTGTTCGACGGCAAGGACCTCACCGCGCTCAGCCCCCGCGATCTGCGCACCGTGCGGTCCACGAAGATCAGCATGGTCTTCCAGCACTTCGCCCTCTTCCCGCACCGCAGCGTCCTCGAGAACGCCGCGTACGGCCTGGAGGTCCAGGGCGTCCCGCGCGCCGAGCGCGAGACCCGGGCCGCCGAGGCCCTGGAGCTGTGCGGCCTCGCCGGCTGGGAGGAGTCCTGGCCCGACGAGCTCTCCGGCGGCATGCAGCAGCGTGTGGGCCTGGCCCGCGCGCTCGCCACCGATGCCGACCTGCTCCTCATGGACGAGTCCTTCAGCGCCCTCGACCCGCTGATCCGCCGCGACATGCAGGACCAGCTCCTCGAACTGCAGAAGCGGCTCAAGAAGACGATCGTCTTCATCACCCACGACCTCAACGAGGCCATGCGCCTCGGCGACCGTATCGCGGTCATGCGCGACGGCCGGATCGTCCAGCTCGGCACCGCCGAGGACATCCTGATCCGCCCCGCCAACGACTACGTGGCCTCCTTCATCCAGGACGTCGACCGCTCCCGCGTCCTCACGGCCGCCGCCGTGATGACGGACGCCGAGGAGAACGCGGACGCCTGCGGCTGCGAGACCGTCGGCCCCGACACCCTGGTCGCCGACCTGTGCGCGGTCAGCGCCCGCGTCCCGCACCCGGTGGCCGTCAAGGACACCGGCGGCACCGTCCTCGGCGTCGTACCGCAGTCCCGGCTGATCGGCTTCCTCGGGGACGAGCAGCGCCCGCCCCTTGCCTGTACCACCGGTATGAAGGAGGCGGCCGCTCATGCCTAGGCTCCCTCTCGGCCAGTGGGTCGACAGCTCCGTCGACTGGCTCCAGGCCCAGCTCTCCTGGTTCTTCGACGCCATCACCGCCGTCGTCACCGGTCTCTACGACGGGATCGACGCGGTCCTCTCCGCGCCCCAGCCCCTGCTCTTCGCCGGCATCCTCGCCGTCGTCGCCTGGTGGCTGCGCGGCCTGTCCGCCGGTGCGCTCGCCTTCGCGGGCTTCGCGCTCGTGGACTCCGTGGACCTGTGGGACGACGCCATGTCGACCCTCTCGCTGGTGCTCGTCGCCACCCTCGTGACCCTCGTCATCGCGGTCCCGCTCGGCATCTGGGCGGCCCGCTCCACGACCGTCAGCGCCGTGCTGCGCCCCGTCCTGGACTTCATGCAGACCATGCCCGCCATGGTCTACCTGATCCCCGGCATCATCTTCTTCGGCGTCGGCGTGGTCCCCGGCATCATCGCCACCATCGTCTTCGCCCTGCCGCCCGGCGTCCGGATGACCGAGCTCGGCATCCGCCAGGTCGACGGCGAACTCGTCGAGGCGGCCGAGGCGTTCGGTACGACCCCGCGCGCCACGCTCCTTCGCGTCCAGCTGCCGCTCGCCCTGCCCACGATCATGGCGGGCATCAACCAGGTCATCATGCTGGGCCTGTCCATGGTCGTCATCGCCGGCATGGTCGGCGGCGGCGGGCTCGGCGGCGCGGTCTACCGCGCCATCGGCAACGTCGACATCGGCCTCGGCTTCGAGGCCGGCATCTCCATCGTCATCCTCGCCATGTACCTGGACCGGATGACCGGCGCGCTGGGCCGCCAGGTCTCGCCGCTCGGCCGCCGGGCGCTCGCCAAGGCACGGGCCGCGAGCGCGGCGCGCGCCGGGGCGAAGCTCTGGAACCACCGCCCGCAGCCCGTCACCGCGCTCGTCGGCGTGGTCGTCCTCGCGCTCGTCGCGGGCGGCATGGGCTTCCTCGGCGGCGGCAAGGCGTCCACGACCGCCGGCGGCAAGGACATCGGCCACGGCAAGAAGATCACCATGGGCTACATCCCCTGGGACGAGGGCATCGCCTCCACCTTCCTCTGGAAGGAACTGCTCGAACGGCGCGGTTACGAGGTCGACGCCAAGCAGCTGGAGGCCGGCGCGCTCTACACCGGCCTCGCGGGCGGCCAGATCGACTTCCAGACCGACTCCTGGCTCCCGGTCACCCACGCCCAGTACTGGGAGAAGTACCGGAACAAGCTGGAGGACCTCGGCTCCTGGTACGGCCCCACCTCCCTGGAGCTGTCCGTGCCCTCGTACATGAAGGGCATCGACTCGCTGGAGGACCTCAAGGGCAAGAGCGGCCAGTTCAAGGGCCGGATCATCGGCATCGAGCCGAGCGCCGGAATGATGGGCATCCTCAAGGACAAGGTCCTGAACGAGTACGGCCTGGCGGGTGAGTACCAGGTCGTCGACGGCTCCACGCCCGGCATGCTCGCCGAGCTGAAGCGCGCGTACGACAAGAAGGAGCCGGTCGTCGTCACGCTCTGGTCGCCGCACTGGGCCTACTCGACGTACGACCTGAAGAAACTGAAGGACCCCAAGGGCACCTGGGGCAAGGGCGACGGCGTCCACACCCTCGCGCGTAAGGGTTTCGCCGCCGACAACCCCGAGGTCGGCGCCTGGCTGAAGAACTTCGAGCTGACCGAGAAGCAGCTCACGGACCTCGAAGCCGCCATCCAGGCGACCGGCAAGGGCAAGGAGCAGGAGGCGGTCCGCGGCTGGCTGGAGAAGAACCCCGGCCTCGCCGAGAAGCTGGCTCCGCAGTAGGGCCGAGCAGGCCGAACAGGGAAAATCGACTCCTGTCCGAAAAGGGGTGGTCGCCGAGCGTGTTCGGCGGCCACCCCTTTTCGCCACGACGCGAAACCCCGCGCCAAAGCTGCGTAAGGTTCAGGTAACCGACCAGTACGCAGGCACGAGGCACGGGAGGGAGTCGACATGGACGAGAAGGAATCACTGCGCGTGGGCGTGGCCGTCAAGAGGCGCCGCAGAGCGCTCAAGCTCACCCTGGCCGTCGTCGCCTCGCGCAGCGGCCTGTCCGTGCCCTTCCTCAGCCAGATCGAGAACGAGCGGGCCCGCCCCAGCACGCGGTCCCTCCAGCTCGTCGCCGGAGCCCTGGAGACCACGGCCGCCGAGCTGCTCGCCGCGGCGGAGTCCGCCCGTACGGTCGACGTCGTGCGCGCCGCCGAGCAGCTGCACGGCATGCCGGCGGGCGTACGTCCCCTGGTCCGTGGCCGGCACCAGCTGCACGCGCTCGAGTTCAGCGGCGAGCGGGACGCGGGCCGTGAATTCCAGCACCGCAACGACGAGTTGCTCTTCGTCGCCGACGGCGCCGCCGAGGTCGAAGCCGAGGGGCGGGCGTACCGGCTGGAACGGGGCGACACGCTCTACCTCTCCGGAGGCGTACGGCACCGGTGGCGCGCCACCGAGCCCGGAACCCGCCTCCTGGTCGTCGCCGTCGCCGAGCACATCGAGGCCGACGACAGATGAGGCCGGCGGACTCGGCGCCGGGAGACGCGAGGCTCGGGGCCTTGACGCCACGGGCCCGCGTTGTGTCGCTCGTCCCCTCGCTGACCGAGGCCGTCGCCGTCACCGCTCCCGGTCTGCTCGTCGGCGCCACCGACTGGTGCGAGCACCCGGCGGACCTCGACGTCGTACGGATCGGGGGGACCAAGAACCCCGACGTCCCGGCGATCACCGCGCTCCGCCCTGACCTCGTGATCGCCAACGAGGAGGAGAACCGGGCCCCCGACCTGGCCGCCCTGCGCGCCGCCGGGATCGAGGTCCTGGTCACCGAGGTGCGCACGCTCGACCAGGCGTTCCGCGAGCTGGACCGGGTCCTGCGGGCCTGTGGCGTCCTGGACCGGCCGCGCTGGCTGGACGAGGCGGAGGAGGCGTGGGCCGCCGTCGGGACGCCGGGCCCGCTGCTGACCGCCGTCGTGCCCATCTGGCGCCGGCCCTGGATGGTCCTCGGCCGCGACACGTTCGCGGGCGACCTGCTGGCCCGGCTCGGCGTCCGGCACCTGTACGCCGCCCATGCCGAGCGCTACCCGCGCGTCCCGCTCGACGAGCTCCGGGCGGCCGGGGCGGACCTGGTGGTCCTGCCCGACGAGCCGTACCGCTTCACACGCGACGACGGCCCCGAGGCGTTCCCCGGGACCGCCGCCGCACTCGTCAGCGGGCGTCATCTCACGTGGTACGGGCCGTCACTGGCCGAGGCGCCACGGGTCCTCGCCCGGGCCCTGCGAGCAGCGCGCCGCTGAACAGCCCGCGCACGGTGTGGGATCCGGCCACCAGCCAGGCCGCGACGAGGAACACGTACAGCGCGATCGCGAGCCAGCGGAAGGCGGCGAGGCCGGTGTGGTGGGCGAGCCCCTCCGCGCCGGTCACACAGGTGCCGACGGGGAAGGTGAAGGCCCACCAGGTCATCGCGAAGCCCATGCCCTGCCGCCGGGCGCGCAGCACCAGCGCCCCGGCGAGCGCCAGCCACAGCAGGGCGAAGCCCATGACGGGCACGCCGTAGAGCACGGCGAAGGCGGCGAACCCGTGCGCGTACGTGGCGGGCAGCAGGCCCGGGGCGGCGTCGGCGAACTTGTTCGCGGCGGTCGTCGACTGGCCCAGCGGGCCGAGGACCAGGAAGAGCGTCGGGGTGAGCGCGAGGGGCAGCGGGCCGCCGGTGACGAGTCGCCCGAAGACCAGCGGCAGCATCACGAGGGTGGCGAGCAGGCTGATGCCGAACATGGCGTAGCAGGCGATCAGCAGCGTCTGCTGGGGCTGCCCGGCGGGCAGGTGGGGCAGGAGCAGCGGACCGAGGGCGGCGGAGACCATCGGGGCGACGACGGGCAGCAGCCACACCGGGGAGGCGCCCTCGATCTTGTGGTGCACCACCATCAGGTACGGGATCGTCACGGCGGCGGCCAGGCCGATCACCGTGCCGGCGGTGAACAGGACGGTGTCGACCGCGAGGGCGGCGGGGAGGCCGATCCAGTCCTGGCCGACGATCATCGTGCCGCCGCCGACCGCGAGCAGCGCCATCGACAGACAGCCGTAGAACGGGGCGACGGCAGGGTCGAGGAGGTGCTCGCGGGCGCGGTCGCGGTGGTGGATCCAGTGCAGGGCGCGGGCCGTGAGGAGGGTGAGGAGCATCGCGAGGGAGAGCGCCCAGATGGCGGTGCAGGCGGTGCGCAGACCGGGGGCGTCGACGGGGAGGGTCGCTCCCGCGTTGGCGACGATGGCGGTGCCCATCACCGTGGCGTACCAGTTGGGGCCGAGGTGACGGACCGCGGCCGCCCGCTCGCCGGGGGTGGTGGCGAGGGGGGCCGGACGGGAAGGTGCGAGGGTTGCCATGGCTCCACTCTCGTGGGGCGCGGCGGCCCCGACCAGGGATCTTTGCGCTATGACGTCATAAGCTGACTTTATGAGCAGCGAGACGACGTCCCACCTCTCCCACCGGGTCCCCGACCTCGGCGCGCTCGAACTCCTTCTGGCCGTCGCCCGCCACGGCAGCCTCGGGCGGGCCGCCCGCGAGGTGGGCATCACCCAGCCCGCGGCGAGCAGCCGGATCCGCTCGATGGAGCGGCAGCTCGGGGTGGCCCTGGTGGACCGTTCGCCGCGCGGCTCGCGGCTCACGGACGCGGGTGCCCTTGTGACGGACTGGGCGCGGCGGATCGTCGAGGCGGCGGAGGCGTTCGACGCGGGCGCGCAGGCGCTGCGGGGGCGGCGGGACTCGCGGCTGCGGGTGGCCGCGTCGATGACGATCGCCGAGTACCTGCTGCCGGGGTGGCTGATCGCGCTGCGCGGGGGGTGGCCGGACACGGCGGTGTCGCTGATGGCGGGGAACTCGGCGGCGGTCGCGGAGCGGCTGCTCGCCGACGAGGCGGACCTGGGGTTCGTGGAGGGGCTCGCGGTGCCCGAGGGCCTGGAGGGGGCGGTCGTCGCCCGGGACCGGCTCGTCGTGGTCGCCGCGCCGTCCCACGCGTGGGTCCGCCGCCGCAGGCCGCTGGACCCGGGCGAGCTGGCCGCGACCCCGCTGATCCTGCGCGAGCGCGGCTCCGGCACGCGCCAGGTCCTCGACTCCGCGCTGTCCGCGCACGGCGGCCTCGCGCAGCCGCTCCTGGAACTCGCCTCCACGACGGCCGTGAAGGCGGCGGCGGTCAGCGGGGCGGGCCCCGCGGTCCTGAGCGAGCTCGCCATCGCGGAGGAACTGGCGTCCCGCCGCCTGGTCGAGATCCCGGTCGAGGGCGTCCTCCTCCGCCGCGACCTCCGGGCGGTCTGGCCCACGGGCCACCGGCCCACGGGCCCGGCCCGTGACTTGCTGTCCCTGACGAGGGCCAGGCCGACGGGGTGAGGGGCCGGGCGGGTTGGCCGGTGCGGTGGGGTGTCTGCGGGTGCGTTGTTGGTTGAGCGCGCAGTTCCCCGCGCCCCTGAGGTGCGGTGTGGCCGGTGTGGTGGGGTGCCTGCGGGTGCGTTGTGGCTGGTCGCGCAGTTCCCCGCGCCCCTAGGGGCCCGCCCGCCCCCGCGCCCCCTAAGGGCCCGCCCGTTGAGCGCGCACGCCCCCCGGCGCCCCTGAGGTCCGGCGTGGCCGGTGTCGTAGGGAGTCTGCGGGTGCGTTGTGGTTGCGCGCGCAGTTCCCCGCGCCCCTATGGGGCCCTCAGCTCGCCGCCGACGCTGCGATCAGGCCTTGCATCACCCTCAGGTCCTCGGCCATCTCCGGGTGCCACTGGACGCCCAGGGCCCAGGTCGGGGCGGGGAGTTCGATGGCCTCGATCGTGCCGTCCTCCGCGTACGCCGAGGGGGTCAGGCCCGCCCCGAGGCGGTCCACTGCCTGGTGGTGGTAGGTCGGGACCGAGGTCAGTTCCGGGACCAGGGTGGCGTACCGCGTGCCCGGGACCGGCTTCACCGCGTGCCGGCCGATCACGCCGACCGACTCCACGTGGCCGTCCAGGTGCTGGACCAGCGTGCCGCCGAGCGCCACGTTCAGGAGCTGCATGCCCCGGCAGATGCCGAGCACCGGCGTGCCCGAGGCCAGCGCCGCCTCGATCAGGGCCAGTTCCCACGCGTCCCTGGCCCGGGCCGGCGGGCCGGTACGGGCGTCGGGCTCGGCCCCGTACCGTACCGGCTCGACATCCGCCCCACCCGCGATCACCAGGCCGTCGAGCCGCGCCACCACCGACGCGGCGGCGGACGGGTCGTCCGGCGGGAGCATCGTCGCGAGGCCGCCGCTCGCCTGCACCAGGCGCGGGTACTGCGCGGGCAGCAGCGCCGCCGGCATCTCCCACACACCCCAACGGGCCTGGTCCAGATAGGTCGTCACGCCGATGAGCGGCTTGGACACCTGAAACTCCTTCGGAAGAGGTGGTCGTCAGTCGCGTTCGAGTTCCGCCTCGGCCGCCGCCAGCGCCGCGAACTCCTCCTCCGGCGCCTTGGCCACCAGACGGTGCCGACTGTAGAACGCGAAGTAGGCGAGGGCGATCACATAGACCCCCAGCGCGATGAACGCCGCGTCCTTGTCGACCAGGAACGTCGCCACCAGCGCCGACAGCGCGAGGACGAAGGCCACGGACGAGGTCACGACGCCGCCCGGCGTCCGGTACGGCCGTGGCAGATCCGGCTCGCGGCGCCGCAGCACGATGTGCGAGAGCGCCATCAGGGCGTACGAGATGGTCGCGCCGAACACCGCGATGTTCAGCATCCGCGCGCCGTCCCCGGTTCCTGCCGCCAGCGCGAAACCGATCGCGCCCGGGATCAGCAGCCCCAGGTACGGGGACTTGCGGCGGCTCGTGAGGGAGAGGAACCGGGGCAGGTAACCGGCCCGGGAGAGGGCGAAGAGCTGACGCGAACCGGCGTAGATGAGGGAGAAGAAGGAGGCGACGAGCCCCGCGAGGCCCGCGTAGTTGACGAAGCGGCTGAGCGTCGTCGGCTCGCCGTCGCCCTGCAGCGCCACGACCAGCGGGTTGCCCGCCTCCTGGATCGCGGCCGAACCGCGCGCCCCCGTCGAGGCGAAGAAGGTCACGACGGCGAGCAGCACCAGGATGCCCATCGACAGCGCGAGCGCCCTCGGCATGGAGCGGACCGGGTCCTTGGCCTCCTCCGCCGCGAGCGGCACACCCTCGACGCCGAGGAAGAACCACATGCCGAAGGGGAACGCCGCCCAGATCCCGAGCAGACCGTACGGCAGCCAGGAGTTCGAGCCGAGCGCCCCGCCGTCGACCGGGATGTCGTTAAGGCCGTCGACGTGGAAGTCGCTCAGCGCGCCCAGCGCGAAGATGACGAGCGCGGCGACCGCGATCGCCGTCACGATCAGGCTGAAGCGCAGCGCCTCGCCCACGCCCCAGAGGTGGATCCCGATGAAGACGACGAAGCAGGCGAGATAGACGGGCCAGCCGGACTCCAGGCCGAAGAGGCCGAGTGATTCGACGTAGTCGCCGATGAAGATGGAGATCGCGGCGGGCGCGAGGATGTACTCGATGAGGATCGCGGTACCGGTGAGGAAGCCGCCCCAGGTGCCGAGCGCCCGGCGCGCGAAGCCGTAACCGCCGCCCGCGGTGGGCAGGATGGCGGAGAGCTCGGCGAGCGCGAAGACGAGACAGGCGTACATCGCGCCCATCAGGACGGTCGCGATGGCCAGTCCGCCGAAGCCGCCCTTGGACAGGCCGATGTTCCATCCGGAGAAGTCGCCGGAGACGACATAGGCGACGCCGAGACCGGTGAGCAGCAGCCAGCCGGCGCTGCCGCGGCGCAGGGCCCGGCGTTCGAGGTAGTCGTCGGGTGCTGTCTTGTCTCCGGTGGTGTCTTCGAGCGTCATGGCAGCGTCAGCTCCCGCGTCGGGCCCAATGGATTGGTGCCATACCTTTGCGCCGCCCCGGCCGGAACGCAACCCCTCTGCGTTACTTTCGGGTTACGCCCCTTTTTTGGGCTCGGTTCGCCTCGGCCCCGGGCCCGTCACGTCAGGAACCCCCGCAGTAGCGCCGCCGTCCCGCCGCAGTGCTCGCGCATCACCTCGCGCGCCGCGTCCGCGTCGCCGTCGAGGACGGCTTCGACCAGGGCCGTGTGCTGGTGCTGGGAGTGCTCCAGGTTTCGTACGAGCAGGGGGATGCAGTCCAGGAGGTCGTTCACCGTCGCCCGTACGGCGGCGTACTGCGCGGTGAGCGTCGGGGAGCCGGAGAGCTCGGCCAGCGTGAGGTGGAGCAGGGTGTCCTGGCGCCGGTAGTCCGCCAGCGGCGCGTCGTGCGTGGCCGCGAGGGCGGTACGGAGCCGGTCCGCGCCCGCGTCGTCGAGCCTGTGCGCCGCGCACAGACCCGCCGCGCCGACCTCCAGGACCTCGCGGAACCGCAGCGTGTCCTCCATGTCGACGGAGGCGATCCGGCGCCGCAGCTCGTCCTCGTCGGCCCTCTGCGCACGCGGCAGCACGAACGTTCCGCCGTACCGCCCGCGCCGGCTCTCCACCAGGCCCTGCTCCTGGAGGACCTTCAGGACCTCCCGCAGGGTGACCCGGCTGATCCCCATCCGGTCGGCCAGTTCCCGCTCGGCGGGCAGCCGTTCGCCGCCGGGGACGAGCCCGAGCCGTACCACCTGGAGGATCTGTTCCAGCGCCTCTTCGAAACCGTTGCCCGCCCGGACCGGCCGCAGCACGGGCGTCAGCCGGTCCGCCTGCGAGGCGGGCGATTCACTCGTACTGGACACGTTCCCGTTTCCCCTTCCCAAGCAATGGTCTTCCGCAATACCTTATGGCTTCCGGCTGACCCAAGGAGGAGTAATCCCGTGGCAGACCGCAAAGCCCCGCTCTCCGTCGAGGAGCTCCGCGCCCTCGTCGCGAGCGGTGAGATCGACACCGTCGTCCTGGCCTTCCCCGACATGCAGGGACGGCTCCAGGGCAAGCGGTTCGCCGCACCGTTCTTCCTCGATGACGTCCTCGACCACGGCACCGAGGGCTGCAACTATCTCCTGGCCGTCGACGTCGAGCTGAACACGGTCGACGGATACGCGATGTCCTCCTGGGACCGCGGCTACGGCGACTTCGCCATGCGCCCCGACCTCTCCACACTGCGACGCGTGCCCTGGAACGAGGGTACGGCGATGCTCATGGCCGACCTCGCCTGGAACGACGGCTCGCCCGTCGTCGCCGCGCCCCGCCAGATCCTCCGCCGCCAGCTGGAGCGGCTCGCCGAACACGGCTTCACCGCCCACGTCGGCACGGAGCTCGAGTTCATCGTCTTCAAGGACACCTACGAGCAGGCCTGGGACGCGAACTACCGGGGCCTGACGCCGGTCAACCAGTACAACATCGACTACTCGGTCCTCGGCACCGGCCGCATCGAGCCCCTGCTGCGGCGGATCCGCAACGAGATGGCGGGCGCCGGTCTGACTGTCGAGTCCGCCAAGGGCGAGTGCAACCCGGGCCAGCACGAGATCGCCTTCAAGTACGACGAGGCCCTCGTCACCTGCGACCAGCACGCCGTCTACAAGACGGGCGCCAAGGAGATCGCCGCGCAGGAGGGCGTCTCGCTCACCTTCATGGCGAAGTACAACGAGCGCGAGGGCAACTCCTGCCACATCCACCTCTCCCTCCAGGACGCCGAGGGGAGGAACGTGATGGCCGGGGACGGTCCCGGCGGCATGTCGGAGGTCATGCGGCACTTCCTGGCCGGCCAGCTCGCCGCCCTGCGGGACTTCTCCCTTCTCTACGCCCCCAACATCAACTCCTACAAGCGGTTCCAGCCCGGCTCCTTCGCCCCCACCGCCGTCGCCTGGGGCGTCGACAACCGCACCTGTTCCCTGCGCGTCGTCGGCCACGGCCGCTCGATGCGCTTCGAGAACCGGCTCCCGGGCGGGGACGTGAACCCCCACCTCGCCGTCGCGGGCCTGGTCGCCGCAGGCCTGTACGGCATCGAGCAGGGTCTCGAACTGCCCGAAGCCTGCGACGGAAACGCCTACACCGCCGACTACGCCCACGTCCCCACCACCCTGCGCGAGGCCGCCGAGCTCTGGGAGACCAGCCCCATCGCCAAGGCCGCCTTCGGCGACGAGGTCGTCGCGCACTACCGCAACATGGCCCGCGTCGAACTCGACGCGTACGACGCCGCGGTGACCGACTGGGAGCTGCGCCGCTCCTTCGAACGCATGTGAGGAACGAGTTGCCGCACGAACTGCCCGCACACGAACTGCCCGTACACGAACTGATCGTCCTGAACCCGGCGACCGAAGACGTCGTCGCGACCGTCCCCGCCGCCACCCCCGCCGACGTCGACGCCGCGGTCGTACGCGCCACGGAAGCCCAGCGCGGATGGGCGGCCGCCGCCCCCGCCGACCGGGCCCGGCTGCTGCGCCGCTTCGCCGCCGTCGTCGACGCCCACACCGAGGAGCTGGCCCTCCTCGAAGTCCGCGAGGCCGGCCACACCCTCGGCAACGCCCGGTGGGAGGCGGGCAACGTCCGCGACCTGCTCGACTACGCGGCCGGGGGAGTGGAACGGCTGAGCGGCCGCCAGATCCCCGTCGCCGGCGGGCTCGACATCACGATCCTCGAACCCCTCGGCGTCGTCGGTGTGATCGCGCCCTGGAACTTCCCCATGCCGATCGCCGCCTGGGCCACCGCCCCGGCCCTCGCCGCCGGCAACGCGGTGATCCTCAAGCCCGCCGAGACCACCCCGCTCACCGCGCTCCGCCTCGCCGAACTCGCCCTGGAGGCCGGGCTTCCCGAGGGCCTCTTCCAGGTCCTGCCGGGCGAGGGAGCCGTCGCGGGCAACGCCCTCGTCGAACACCCGGGGATCGCGAAGATCGTCTTCACCGGCTCGACGCGCGTCGGCAAGAGCATCATGGCGAAGTGCGCCCACCAGGTGAAGCGCGTGACGCTCGAACTCGGCGGCAAGAGCCCCAACATCGTCTTCGCCGACGCCGACATCGAGGCCGCGGCGGCAGCCGCCCCGATGTCCTTCCTCGACAACAGCGGCCAGGACTGCTGCGCCCGCACCCGCATCCTGGTCCAGCGCTCCGTGTACGACCGTTTCCTGGAGCTCCTCACCCCCGCGATCGAGGAGATCGTCGTCGGCGACCCGGCCGACGAGAAGACCCAGATGGGCCCGCTGATCTCCCAGGCCCAGCTGGAGCGCGTACGGGCGTACGTCCCCGACTCCCTCCCCGGCATCCGCGGCAAGGCCCCCGAGGGCCCCGGCTTCTGGTTCCCGCCGACCGTCCTCACCGACATCGCCGAGGACGCGCCCTGCGCCGTCGAGGAGGTCTTCGGACCGGTCGCCGTCGTCCTGCCCTTCGAGGACGAGGCCGACGCCGTACGGCTCGCCAACGCCACCGAGTACGGCCTGTCCGGCTCGATCTGGACCCGCGACGTCGGCCGCGCCCTGCGCGTCTCGCGCGCCGTCCGCGCCGGCAACCTCTCCGTCAACTCCCACTCCAGCGTCCGCTACTGGACCCCCTTCGGCGGCTACCAGCAGTCCGGCCTCGGCCGGGAGCTCGGCCCCGACGCACTGACCGCCTTCACCGAGACCAAGAACGTCTTCATCAGCACGGAAAGCACGGAGGCCTGAACCGCATGAGCACTGAAGAGATCGTCTGCCGCCGTCTGGTCGGCCGTACCGCCGTCATCACCGGTGCCGGCAGCGGCATCGGCCTGGCCACCGCCCGCCGCCTCGCCTCCGAGGGCGCCAACATCGTCTGCGGCGACATCGACGAGACCGCCGGCAAGGCCGCCGCCGAGGAGGTCGGCGGGACGTTCGTGAAGGTGAACGTCACGGACCCCGAGGAGGTCGAGAACCTCTTCAAGGTCGCCTTCGACACCTACGGCTCCGTCGACATCGCCTTCAACAACGCGGGCATCTCCCCGCCCGACGACGACTCCATCCTCACCACGGGGCTTGAGGCCTGGAAGCGCGTCCAGGACGTCAACCTCACGTCCGTCTACCTGTGCTGCAAGGCCGCCCTCCCGTACATGCGGCGCCAGGGCAGGGGCTCCATCATCAACACCGCCTCCTTCGTCGCCGTCATGGGCGCGGCCACCAGCCAGATCTCGTACACCGCCTCCAAGGGCGGCGTGCTCGCCATGTCCCGTGAACTGGGCGTCCAGTTCGCCCGCGAGGGCATCCGCGTCAACGCGCTCTGCCCGGGACCGGTCAACACCCCGCTCCTGCAGGAGCTGTTCGCCAAGGACCCGGAGCGGGCCGCGCGCCGGCTCGTCCACATCCCCCTCGGCCGGTTCGCCGAGGCCGAGGAGATCGCCGCCGCCGTGGCCTTCCTCGCCAGCGACGACTCCTCGTTCATCAACGCCACCGACTTCCTCGTCGACGGCGGCATTTCGGGCGCGTACGTGACCCCGCTGTAGGCGCTGCCGCTCGGGTCCTAGTCTTGCCGGATGACCATGACGACCCCTCCCGGCTGGTACCCGGACCCGGCCACGCCCGCCGTCGAACGCTGGTGGGACGGTACGAACTGGACCGCGCACACCCGGCAGGCGCCGGCCGCGCCCACGGTCCTGACGCCGGCTCTGCCCGTACGCGGCAACGGGCGGGGCCGGGCCGTCGCCCTAAGCGCGGTCGCGGTGGCCGTGGTCGCGGCGGTCGTGGGCGGTGTGGTCGTGTTCGGCGGCGACGACCAGGAGGAGCCCCCCACGGCTGGCCCGACCGGGTCTGCGAGCACCACCGCCGCGCCGTCCTCCTCGGCCACCGGCTCCCCACCCGCCGAGGACCAGAACCCCACGCAGGTCGTCGACCAGCTCAACGGGATCACGCTCCCCGTCATCAAGGGCTGGGAGAAACCGCGGTACATCAGCGGCGGCGCACCGACGGTCGCGACCGCCGGCACCTATCCGTGCCCTGGCGCGACCAACCAGGACTGCCGCCACGGCACGGTCTCCTCCCACACGGTGTCGGGCACCGCCGCCGGCACGCCCGAGGCGGTAGCCAAGGAGGACATCGCCCTGGCCGCCGACGCCGCCTACGAGGCGGACGTCCTCGACAACCGCCTCCACGGCGGCATCCTCTCCCACAAGGTGGTCGCCGCCCGCCCCGCCGTCGTCGCCGGGCGCACCGGCTACCTCGTCCGCTGGCAGGTCGTCACCGGCAAGGGCCCCGGCGGCTACGTCCAGTCGCTGGCCTTCCCCTCCCCGGCGGGCAGCGAGTCCCCGGTCGTCGTGCGCTTCGCGTTCGACGCGGGTCCGGACGGGCCGCCGCTCGCCGTGATGGACGAGATCACGCGCGGGATCCGACCCATCGGCAGCGACACCAACGGGGGAGTGGGCAGCTCGATCACCCCGGGCGCGTAAGCGGCGCTAGAGGAACGTGCGGCCCTCGCCCCGGTACGTCGGCACGGTCGCCGTGATCCGGTCGCCCTCGATCAGCTGAAGGCTGTCGAACCGCTCGCACAGCTCCCCGGCCTTCGCGTGCCGGAACCACACCTTGTCCCCGATAAGGAGATCGTCGGCCGCCGAGCCGAGCAGCGGCGTCTGCACCTCGCCCGGACCCTCCTTCGGGTCGTAGCGCAGCCCTTCCGGCAGGTACGGGACGGGCAGCCGGTCCACGCCCGCGGCGCCCGACGCCGGGTAGCCCCCGCCGAGCACCGTCACCACCCCCACACCGGGGCGGCGCACGACCGGCTGGGCGAAGAGGGCGGCCGGACGGCCGGTGAAGGACGTGTAGTTGTCGAAGAGCCGCGGCACATAGAGCCCCGAACCTGCGGCGATCTCGGTGACGGCCTCCTCGGCCGCCGTGTGCTGCACACTGCCCGTGCCGCCGCCGTTGACGAACTCCAGGTCCGGCGCCACCGCCCGTACGGCACGGACCACCGCCGCGCGCCGGGCCGCCAGCTCCCTGCGGGCCGCGGACTGCATCAGCCGGACCGCCCGGGACCGCAGCGGGCGCCCGGCGACCGCGTCTCCGACCCCGGCGACATGCCCCTCGTACGCCATGATCCCGACCAGCCGGAAGCCGGGGCGGCGGGCCACCGAGCGGGCCATCTCGGCGAGCTGGGCGGGCTCACGCAGCGGGGAGCGGAGCGCCCCTATCCGTACCCGGCCGCCGAGCAGCCGGAGGGAGGTGTCCAGCTCCAGACAGACCCGGATCTCCTCGCCGCCGCCCGCGCGGGCCGCTTCGATCAGGTCCAGCTGCGCCGGGTCGTCGACCATCACGGTCACAGCCGCGGCGAGCTTCGGGTCGTTCGCCAGCTCACCGAACGCGGTCCGGTCGGCAGACGGATAGGCGAGCAGAACGTCCTCGAACCCGGCGCGCGCCAGCCACAGCGACTCGGCGAGCGTGAACGACATGATCCCCGCGAACCCCTCGCGCGCCAGGACGCGCTCCAGGAGCGCACGGCACCGCACGGACTTGCTCGCCACTCGGATCGGCTTGCCGCCGGCCCGGCGTACGAGATCGTCGGCGTTGGCGTCGAACGCCTCCAGGTCGACGACGGCGACGGGCGCGTCCAGATGGGCGGTGGCCCGGTCGTACCGGGCCCGGTCGGCGGCGCGGGGAGTCATGGCCCGAGCTTGCCAGACGGGTTTACGGGTGGGTAGCCCCTGGGTTCCCGTGCCGAGGGGAACAGCCCGTAGAGTGGCGGGCATTGCGAGAGCAGGCACCAGGACGGAACGACCAGGGGGGCGGGGATGAGTACCGACGCGCACCGCCCCACCTCCCGCATCACCGAGGCCCTGTTCCCGTCCCCGACACCGACACCGACACCGGCATCGGCACCGGAGGCCCCCGCTCCGTCCGACGCCCCCACGCCCGCGCCTGCGGCCACGGCCCCCGCCCGCCCGGGCACTGCCCCGTCGTCCGCCGCGGCGCCGAACGCCGTCGCGCCTCAGGCCCCCGCCCCGGCCGCCGCCTCGCCGGGGGAGGCGACCGCCTCGCGCCAGCCCCAGGGCGTCCCGCCGAAGCCGACGGAGGCTCCCGCCGCGGTCGCCTCGCGCGGCGCCACCGGAACCGTGACCGGACCGCCGCCGCGGCCGGAGACGGCTCCGCGCACCGAGCCGGCCCGCCCCGTCGTACCCGCACAGACCGCCGACGTGCCGGCCGTCGAGACGACCACCCGCCTCCGGCCGATCCGCGATACCGGCCGCGACGCCACACCGGCCCCCGTCATACAACCCCCCGCCGTACCGCGCCCCGTCATACAACCCCCCGCACCCCCGCGTACCGCACCCGCGCAGCCCGAGCAGACGTACGGAACGTACGGCGCCTACCGGCCCTACACCGCACCGCCCTACACCGCACCGCCCTACACCGCGCCGCCCGAGACCCTCGTCGAGACCACCACCCGCCTCCGGCCCATCCGCGAGCGCAGCGTCGGCCGGGTCGTCGCGGCCGGAGCCTGTCTGGTCCTCGGCGTCGGCCTCGTCGGCGGCGCGATCGCCGGCGCCGTCCTCGCCACCACCGACGCCGGCGCGCCCGCGGAGCCCGAGGGCTACGCCGAGGCCAGGACCCTCTGGCACAGCGTCCCCGTCGACACGCTCTTCCCCCGCACCCTCGCGGGCCCCGGCAAGGGCCCCGGCTCGGCCGACCGCACCTGGACACGGGTCGTCGTCGCCGCCGACACCCCCTGCACCGCGGCCGTTCTGCCCAAGAGCCTGCTCACCACGGTGCAGCCTGTCGGCTGCGAGCGCGTCCTGCGCGCCACGTACACCGACGCCACCGCCACCAGCGTCATCACCGTCGGCCTGGTCTTCACCCAGGCCGACGCCCCGACCACGCGCTCCCTCGCGGTCCAGTCCGCCGCCCGGCTCGGCGCCGACGTGCCACCGGCGCTCTCCGCCCCCGGCACCGTGGCCGCCCGCTTCGGCGCCGCACAGCGCGCCAGCTGGTCGACCCGCGCCCTCACCGACCTCCCGGTCGTCGTCACCGCCGTCTCCGGCTTCGCCGACGGGCGTCGCGTCGCCGCCCCCGAACCCGCCGAGCAGGCCATGGCCGACGACCAGACCAGCCCCACCGCCCAGGCCGGCCTCGGCCACGAGGCCAAGGGCGTCGCCGACCGGATCGAAAGCGCCCTGCGCGAAACGGTCACCAAGGCAGCGAAGGACGACGACCAGTGAACCGCCCCCGCACCGTCGTGGCCCTCCTCGCCGCCGCCTTCGCCGTCCTCCCCGCCACCACCACCCCGGCGTACGCCGACACGATCCGCGCCCGCCAGTGGGGCCTCGAAGCCCTGCACACGACGGAGGCCTGGCGGACCACCAAGGGCCAGGGCATCACCGTCGCCGTCCTCGACACCGGGGTCGACGCCGGCCACCCCGACCTCGACGGCTCCGTCCTCCCCGGCAAGGACCTCGTCGGCTTCGGCGCCGAGCGCGGCCAGAGCGCCTGGGCCGTGCACGGCACCGCCATGGCGGGCATCATCGCCGGGCACGGCCACGGACCCGGCCGCCAGGACGGTGTTCTCGGCATCGCGCCCAAGGCCCGGATCCTGCCCGTCCGGGTCATCCTCGAAGGCACCGACAAGGCCCGCGACAAGGCCCGCAAGAGCCGCGGCACCGCCCTCGCCGAAGGCATCCGCTGGGCCACCGACCAGGGCGCCGACGTCATCAACCTCTCCCTCGGCGACGACTCCGAGTCCGCCCACCCCGACGCCGGAGAGGACGCCGCCGTCCAGTACGCCCTCGCCAAGGGCGTCTCCGTCGTCGCCTCGGCCGGCAACGGCGGCGAGAAGGGCGACCACATCTCGTACCCCGCCGCCTACCCCGGCGTCGTCGCCGTCACCGCCGTCGACCGGTGGGGCACCCACGCCTCCTTCTCCACCAGCCGCTGGTACGCCACCGTCAGCGCCCCCGGCGTCGACATCGTCATGGCCAACCCCGACCGCCGCTACTACGAGGGCTGGGGCACCAGCGCCGCCGCCGCCTTCGTCTCCGGCGCCGTCGCGCTCGTCAGGTCCGCCCACCCCGACCTGACGCCCGCCCAGGTCAAGCAGCTCCTCATCGACACCGCCCGCAACCGGCCCAAGAACGGCCGCAGCGACGACAAGGGCTACGGCACCGTCGACCCGGCCGCCGCCATCCAGGCCGGTGCCCGGCTCAAGGGCGCCGACCCCAAGAACACCGCCGCCGGCTACCGCGGCCGGTTCTTCGGCACCGGACCGCGGCCCGCGGCGGCCGAGGGCAAGCCGATCGGCCTGCTCGCCCCCGCCGCCGGCGGCCTCGGCGCCGTACTCCTCGCCGCCGCGGTCGTCCTCTGGCGCGGCAGCCGCGCTACAGGGCCGCGCCCACCGCGCTGACCGCCGCCCGCGCGGCCGCCTCCACGCCCGCCACCCCCGCCTCCTTCGTGACGTGCCCGTCGGACACCACCGCCACCAGGTAGACCCGCCCGCCGGCGGTCACCCGCCCGACGCTGTTCACGTCCCACCGGCCGGTCGCCTCGCGGGGGAGCCACCCGTTCTTCACCGCACGGTCGCAGCCCGCCGCGGAGACACCCCAGTCCTGCCCGGCGACCACGCCCTCCATCAGCTCCGTGATGTACGTACGGGAGTCCTCGTCCAGCGGCGAGTCCGTACCGAACACCGCCTGAAGGAGCACCAGTTGGTCCGCGGCCGTGGTCTGCGTCAGCCCCCACGCCGTGGCACCGGCCGTCCGGGACAGCCCGAGGCGCGCGTTGGCCGCGTCCAGGCCCTCCGCGCCGCCGATGGTCCGCCAGAGCGCCGTCGCCGACGCGTTGTCGCTCCGCTCGATCATGGCCGCGGCGGCCGTCCGCTCGGCCGAGGTCAGCTCCCGGCCCTCGTCCTGGGCACGCAGCGAGAGGGCGACGAGGATGTCGAGCTTGACGATGCTCGCGGTGTCGTACGTCCGCCCCTCACCGCCGTACGAGGCCGAGCGCCCGGTCGCCAGGTCGAGCACCGCGACCGACAGGGACGCCTCGCTCCCGGCGAGCACGGGCGCGACCGCCTCCGCGAGGACGGCGTCGAGTTCCACTTCCACGGTCACGGTGGCCTTCTCCTCCCTGAGCCTGTGGGCGAGCTTGCCACCCGCTGGGAAAACGGCCGGTGAGGGGCGGTTAGGCTCGGTGCGTGGCGCTCAAGAACATCCCTGACCCCGGTTTCTCCGACGACGACGGCACCGCCGACCCGCGGCTCGCCGCGGCCCTCGCGGCCTGGGCGGAGGACAGAACCGCCCACGGCCCGGTCCTCGCGGCGCTGAAGGACGCGCGCCTGCTGGTGCCCGTGGTCGCCGTCCTCGGCGAGGTCGAGGAGGACCCCGAGACAAGCCTGCGCCGCGAGAAGACCAGCGACATGGCCGTGCCCACACTCACCGCGGGCGACCGCCGCGCACTGCCGGCGTTCACCTCGATCGCCTCGCTCGCGCTCTGGGACCCCGAGGCCCGGCCGGTGGCCGTCCCCCTGCACCAGGCGCTCCAGGCCGCCGCGCACGAGAAGGCGGACACCGTCGTCCTCGACCTGGCGGGACCGGTGCCGTACCAGCTGACGGGCCCGGCGCTGCTCGCCCTCGCGGAGGGCCGCACCAGCGCGGACCCGCTCGACGACCCGGCGGTACGGGAGGCGGTACGGACCGCGGTCGCGGCCGAGCCCGCGGTCCTGCGGGCCCACCTCGGCCCCGGCAGCGCCGACGGCACCCTGGCCCTCGTCCTGGCCGAGGACGCCGCGCCCGCGCAGGCCGCCCAGCGGGTGGCCCGTTCCCTGGCCGCCGACGAAACACTGAGGGCCCGCCTGGTGCGCGGCCTCGACCTGGCACTCCTGCCGGCCTCGGCCACGCCTCCGGGCGAGCCCTTCTACGTAAAGAGTTGATCGGGGACTCGGACGAGGCCCAACAAGCCCCTGGCCCCGTACCCCCAACGGGGTCCTAGCCGTACACCGGCCCCGTGTACTTCTCGCCCGGCCCCTGGCCCGGGTCGTCCGGGACGATCGAGGCCTCGCGGAAGGCCAGCTGCAGGGACTTCAGGCCGTCCCGCAGCGGCGCCGCGTGGAAGGAGCTGATCTCCGTCGCGCCGGCGTCCAGGAGGCCGGCCAGCGCGTGCACCAGCTTGCGCGCCTCGTCGAGGTCCTTGTGCTTCTCACCGTCCTCGGTGAGCCCGAGCTTCACCGCGGCGGCGCTCATCAGGTTCACCGCGACGGTCACGATGACCTCGACCGCGGGCACCTCCGCGATGTCACGGGTCATGTCGTCGAAGTCGGGGGACTCGTTCTGGGGCGTCTCGCTCATGCCCCACACGATAAGCGGACCGGACGCCCGCCTGGCGCCCCGTCCCCGTTCGCGTACGCGGACGGGTACTGCTAGCCTGGTGTAACGACCGGCCGGACACGCATGTGCCCGGCCCGCAAGTGGAGGCTCCGATCTCCCACCTGGCCGCCCATACGGGCGGCGGGTCACCGGTCAGGTGGCGCCCATCGTTCCGTACGGACGATGGAGCCACCCGATGTGCGCCCCGCGGTTCACCGCGGCGGTTGCTCCGGTATTTCCGTGGAGCCCCGCCTGTGTCCCGTCCGGGGCATTTTTCATGTACCGGCGCGGTTGGTCTCAACTGTTACAGAACATACGTGTCCGTCCGCCAGGCGGTCACGTGGTGCTACCGAGGAGGATCCATCAGCGCCGAGCCCCGCATCAACGACCGGATTCGCGTTCCCGAGGTGCGACTTGTCGGCCCCAGCGGCGAGCAGGTCGGGATTGTTCCGCTTGCCAAGGCCCTGGAGCTTGCACAGGAGTACGACCTCGACCTGGTCGAGGTCGCGGCGAACGCCCGTCCGCCCGTGTGCAAGCTCATGGACTACGGGAAGTTCAAGTACGAGTCGGCCATGAAGGCCCGTGAGGCGCGCAAGAACCAGGCGCACACGGTCATCAAGGAGATGAAGCTCCGGCCGAAGATCGACCCGCACGACTATGACACCAAGAAGGGTCACGTCGTCCGGTTCCTCAAGCAGGGCGACAAGGTCAAGATCACGATCATGTTCCGTGGTCGTGAGCAGTCCCGCCCCGAGCTCGGCTTCCGGCTGCTGCAGCGGCTGGCGTCGGACGTCGAGGAGCTTGGCTTCATCGAGTCCAACCCGAAGCAGGACGGGCGGAACATGATCATGGTTCTTGGCCCGCACAAGAAGAAGACCGAGGCCATGGCCGAGGCGCGTGAGGCCCAGGCCGCGCGCAAGGCGGAGCGTCTGGGCGGCTCGTCCGACGAGATCGCCGAGGCTCCGGCCGAGGAGGCTTCGGCCGAGGTTTCCGCCGAGGCCGAGAACCCCCAGGCGTGACCCGAGGGGCTGCCATCCAGGCGGCCCCGGGCCTCGCCCGGAACCACCAACGAAGAACTGACGCTCCTGGATGTCCGGTGCCCGCACCGGGTGGGAGCGCCACTGACGAGGAGATAACGGCGCGATGCCGAAGAACAAGACGCACTCCGGTGCCAAGAAGCGCTTCAAGATCACCGGCTCCGGCAAGGTGCTGCGCGAGCGCGCCGGCAAGCGCCACCTGCTCGAGCACAAGTCATCCAAGCTGACGCGTCGCCTCACCGGCAACGCCGAGATGGCCCCGGGCGACGCGGCCAAGATCAAGAAGATGCTGGGCATCTGAGCTTGATCTCCCGCCCTCGGCGACGAGGGCATCCGGCCAAGTCCGGGACCCATCCGATTTCCGGGTCGTGTGAGGACCACCACGACCCCGCTACAAGGAGTTAAGAAGTGGCACGCGTCAAGCGGGCAGTCAACGCCCACAAGAAGCGCCGGGCGATCCTCGAGCAGGCCAGCGGCTACCGCGGTCAGCGTTCGCGCCTGTACCGCAAGGCCAAGGAGCAGGTCACCCACTCCCTGGTCTACAACTACAACGACCGCAAGAAGCGCAAGGGCGACTTCCGTCAGCTGTGGATCCAGCGCATCAACGCCGCTGCCCGCCAGAACGGCATGACGTACAACCGCCTCATCCAGGGTCTGAAGGCCGCCAACATCGAGGTGGACCGCAAGATCCTCGCGGAGCTGGCCGTCAACGACATCACCGCGTTCGCCGCGCTCGTCGAGGTCGCGCAGAAGGCCCTTCCGGCCGACGTCAACGCCCCGAAGGCCGCTGCCTGATCTCCAGGCCGCAGATCTTCTGCACCGGACCCGCAGGCCTTCGGGCCTGCGGGTCCGGCGCGTTCAGCGCTGGTCCGCACCCGGGCCGGGGGTCCCGCCGGGGCCCCTCAGCCCTCGCTCCGCGGGTCCGGCGCGTTCCCGTCTCCCGCACCGCACACTCTCGTACGTACGAAAAGAGAGCCGCCGACCCCATGGGTACCCCCGAGCTGATCTCCCCGCGTTCGCCGCGTGTCGTCGCCGCCCGGCGGCTCGCCAAGCGCAACTTCCGGGGCAAGGACCGCCTCTTCATCGCCGAGGGCCCGCAGGCCGTCCGCGAGGCCGTCGAGCACCGCAGCGGCTCCGGTGAGCCCACCCTCGTCGAGCTCTTCACCACCGTCGAGGCCGCCGAGCGGTACGCCGGGATCGTCGACGCCGCCCGTGCGGCCGGGGCCCGCGTGCACTACGCCTCCGACGCCGTCCTCGCCGAGGTCTCCCAGACCGTCACCCCGCAGGGCCTCGTCGGGGTCTGCCGCTTCCTCGACTCGCCCTTCGAGGAGGTCCTGGCGGCCAAGCCCAAGCTGGTCGCCGTCCTCGCCCACGTACGCGACCCCGGGAACGCCGGCACCGTGCTGCGCTGCGCCGACGCGGCCGGCGCCGACGCCGTCGTCCTCACCGACGCCTCCGTCGACCTGTACAACCCCAAGTCCGTCCGCGCCTCCGTCGGCTCCCTCTTCCACCTCCCGGTCGTCGTCGGCGTCCCGGTCGAGCAGGCCGTCGCCGGTCTGAAGAGCGTGGGCGTACGGATCCTCGCCGCCGACGGCGCCGGGGAGGACGACCTCGACGACGAGCTCGATGCCGGCACCATGGGCGGGCCCACCGCCTGGGTCTTCGGCAACGAGGCCTGGGGCCTGCCCGAGGAGACCCGCGCCCTGGCGGACGCGGTGGTGCGCGTACCGATCCACGGCAAGGCCGAGAGCCTCAACCTCGCGACGGCCGCCGCCGTGTGCCTCTACGCCTCCGCGCGTGCCCAGCGCCCCCGAACCTCCGCCTGAGGGGGTCCAAAGCGTCACGTTCAACTAGTAGGGTGACGAACTCGGGGGCCCACTGCGCTACATGGAGGGGTGGGGAACGGGGATGACGGTCGGCACGGACAGGCCCGCACAGGCACGGAGCACCGCGCCGGATGCTCCGGAGGACCCGGACGGGTCCTCCACCCAGACACCGGACGGTTCCTCGGCCACAACGCCCGACGGGTCGTCCCCCACGGAGCCCGACGGGTCCTCGACCACGGAGCCCGACGGAGCCCCCGCCACGCTGCCCGACGGAGCCCCCGCCACGCTGCCCGACGGAGCCCCCGCCGCTGCGCCCGACATCCCCGGCATCGACCCCGACGAGCTGCCCGACGGTCTCGTCGTCGCCGACGCCACCGGGCACGTCGTCTGCTTCAACGCCGCCGCCGCCCGCATCACCTCCGTGCCCCCGGGCCAGGCCCTCGGCCTCCCGCTCGACCAGGCGCTGCCCCTGGAGGACCTCAAGGGCCGCCGCTGGTGGACCCTCACCGACCCGTACGGCGGACTCGCCACCCGCCGCGGCCAGCCCGAGCGCAATCTGCTGCTGCCCGGCGGCCGCGAGGTCCTCGTCTCCGCCCGCTACGTCCGCGAGCACCCCACCGGGCCCGTCCGCCGCGTCGTCGTCTCCCTGCGCGGCACCGAGGCCCGGCGCCGTACCGAACGCAGCCACGCCGAGCTGATCGCCACCGTCGCCCACGAGCTGCGCTCCCCCCTGACCTCCGTCAAGGGCTTCACGGCGACCCTGCTCGCCAAATGGGAGCGGTTCACCGACGACCAGAAGCGGCTGATGCTGGAGACCGTCGACGCCGACGCCAACCGCGTCACCCGGCTCATCGCCGAACTCCTCGACATCTCCCGGATCGACTCCGGCCGCCTGGAGGTGCGCCGCCAGCCCGTCGACATCGCCGCCGCCGTCGGCCGCCACATCCAGGCCCACACCACCGGCGGCCAGGCCCCGGACCGCTTCTTCGTCCGCGTCCAGCCCCAGCTGCCCGACCTCTGGGCCGATCCGGACAAGGTCGACCAGGTCCTCGGCAACCTGCTGGAAAACGCGGTGCGCCACGGCGAGGGGACTGTCACCATCGAGGTGGCACCCACCTGCGACACCCCCGACGGCGAGAAGGGAACGGCGGTCACCGTGAGCGACGAAGGCCCCGGCATCCCCGAGGAGTCGATGGGCCGTGTCTTCACCCGCTTCTGGCGGGGGAGCAAGCGCGGTGGCACCGGACTCGGCCTCTACATCGTCAAGGGCATCGTCGAGGCCCATGGCGGCACGATCACCGTCGGCCGCGGTCCCCGCGGCGGCGCCGAGTTCCGATTTATCCTGCCCGTCGGCGCCCCGGCCTATCTCGCCTGACGAGATCACCAGCCGCCCGGGCCGCCCACGGGCTCATTCGCGTCCCCGCGCCCCGTTAGACTCGACCTTTGGCACGATTGCGCCCTTGTCGTCGAGCGGGGCCGCCCAGCCAGCCAAACGGAAGCACGGGAAGAGATGTCCGCACCCAATAAGTCGTACGACCCGGTTGAGGTCGAGGCCTTGAAACCGGAAGAGATCGAGCGCATGCGGGACGAGGCGCTCGCCGCCTTCGCCGCCGCGGGTGACCTCGACGCGCTCGCGCACGCGAAGGTCGCGCACACGGGTGGCACCTCGCCGCTCGCGCTGGCCAACCGCGAGATCGGCGCGCTGCCGCCGCAGGCCAAGGCCGCGGCCGGCAAGATCGTGGGCCAGGCCCGCGGCGCCGTCTCCAAGGCCCTCGCCGCCCGCCAGGCCGAGCTGGAGGACGAGCGCGACGCCCGCGTCCTGGTCGAGGAGGCGGTGGACGTCACCCTGCCGTACGACCGGATTCCGGCCGGCGCCCGCCACCCGCTGACCACGCTCATGGAGCGGGTCGCCGACGTCTTCGTCTCCATGGGCTACGAGGTCGCCGAGGGCCCCGAGGTCGAGGCGGAGTGGTTCAACTTCGACGCCCTCAACTTCATGCCGGACCACCCGGCCCGGCAGATGCAGGACACCTTCTTCGTCCAGGGCCCCGAAGGCACCACGGACGACGAGTCCGGTGTCGTGCTCCGTACGCACACCTCCCCGGTGCAGGCCCGCACGCTCATCGACCGGGAGCCCCCGGTCTACGTCGTGTGCCCCGGCCGCGTCTACCGCACCGACGAGCTCGACGCCACGCACACCCCGGTCTTCCACCAGATCGAGCTGCTCGCCGTCGACGAGGGCCTGACCATGGCCGACCTCAAGGGCACCCTGGACCACATGGTCCAGGCGCTCTTCGGGCCGGACATGAAGACCCGGCTCCGCCCGAACTTCTTCCCCTTCACCGAGCCGTCCGCCGAGATGGACATGCTCTGCTACGTCTGCCGCGGCGAGTCCGTCGGCAACCCCGACCGCCCCTGCCGCACCTGCGGCAGCGAGGGCTGGATCGAGCTGGGCGGCTGCGGCATGGTCAACCCCAAGGTGCTCGTCGCCTGCGGTGTCGACCCGGAGAAGTACAGCGGATTCGCCTTCGGGTTCGGCATCGAGCGGATGCTGATGTTCCGCCACAACGTCGAAGACATGCGAGACATGGTCGAGGGTGACGTCCGGTTCACCCGGCCGTTCGGGATGGAGATCTGATGCGGGTCCCGCTTTCTTGGCTGCGGGAGTACGTCGACCTGCCGGCGACGGAGACCGGGCGTGACGTCCAGGCCAAGCTCATCACGGCAGGACTCGAGGTCGAGACCGTCGAGCAGCTCGGCGCCGGTCTGACCGGCCCGCTAGTGGTCGGCAAGGTCCTCACCATCGAGGAGCTGACGGAGTTCAAGAAGCCCATCCGCTTCTGCACCGTCGACGTCGGCCAGGCCAACGGCACCGGCGAGCCCCAGGAGATCATCTGCGGCGCCCGGAACTTCGCAGAGGGCGACAAGGTCGTCGTGGCCCTGCCCGGCGCCGTGCTCCCCGGTGACTTCCAGATCGCCGAGCGCAAGACGTACGGCCGGGTCTCCCGCGGCATGATCTGCTCCGGCGACGAGCTGGGCATGGGCGACGACGGCACGCACGGCATCATCGTGCTGCCGCCGGAGCTCGAGGTCGGCATCGACGCCACCAAGCTCCTGGAGCTGTACGACGAGGTCCTGGACATCGCCGTCACGCCCGACCGCGGCTACTGCCTCTCGATGCGCGGTGTCGCCCGCGAGACCGCCACCGCCTACGGCCTGCCGCTGCGCGACCCGGCGCTGCTCGACGTGCCCGCGCCGAACTCGTACGGCTACCCCGTCCAGGTCCTCGACCCGATCGGCTGCGACCGCTTCGTCGCCCGTACGGTCGTCGGCCTGGAGCCCGAGGCCCGCTCGCCGATCTGGCTGCGGCGTCGCCTGCAGAAGGCCGGGATGCGCCCGATCTCGCTCGCCGTCGACATCACGAACTACGTGATGCTGGAGCTCGGCCAGCCGCTGCACGCCTACGACCGCACCCGGCTCGACGGCCCCATCGGGGTCCGCCGCGCCGCCGCCGGAGAGACGATCACCACGCTCGACGGCGCCAAGCGCGTCCTCGACTCCGGGGACCTGGTCATCACCGACAACCGCGGCCCGATCGGCATCGCGGGCGTCATGGGCGGCGCCAACACCGAGATCGCCGACCACACCGACGTCGACGGCGGCAGCACCGAGGTCGTCATCGAGGCCGCGCACTTCGACCCGATCTCGATCGCCCGCTCGGCCCGCCGGCACAAGCTGTCCTCCGAGGCCTCCAAGCGCTTCGAGCGCGGCGTCGACCCGCAGGCCGCGGCTGCCGCCGCGCAGCGCTGCGTCGACCTGCTCGTGCTGCTCGCGGGCGGCACGGCCGAGGCCGGTGTCACCGAGATCGTCGCCCCGTCCGCGCCCCGTACGGTCACCATGCCGGCGGACCACCCGGATCGCGTCGCGGGCGTCGCCTACGGCCGCGAGACCGTCGTCCGCCGCCTCCAGGAGGTCGGCTGCGACGTCTACGGGCAGGACGAGCTGGTCGTCACCGTCCCGTCATGGCGCCCCGACCTGTGGGTGCCGAACGACCTCGCGGAAGAGGTCATCCGGCTGGAGGGCTACGAGAACCTGCCCTCGACGCTGCCCAAGCCGCCCGCCGGGCGTGGCCTCACCGAGCGCCAGCGCACCCACCGCCGGGTCGGCCGCGCGCTGGCCGGCGCCGGTTACGTGGAGGCGCTGAACTACCCGTTCATCGGCTCGCAGGTCTTCGACCAGCTCGGCCTGGACGCGGACGACGCCCGCCGCCGCGTGGTCACCCTCGTCAACCCGCTCTCCGACGAGGAGCCCGCGCTCCGTACGACGCTGCTGCCGGGCCTGCTCGGCGCGCTGCGCCGCAACGACGGGCGCGGCAGCCACGACCTGGCGCTCTTCGAGACCGGTCTGGTCTTCCGGCCGGGCGACCAGCCGGGCGTCGCCGTCCGGCTGCCCGTCGACCGGCGTCCCACCGACGCGGAGATCGCAGGCGTCAACGCCGCGCTGCCCGCGCAGCCGCGCCGGGTCGCCGTCGTCCTCGCCGGGGCGCGTGAGCAGGCCGGCTGGTGGGGCAAGGGCCGCCCGGCCGACTGGGCCGACGCGATCCAGGCGGCGCGCACGGTGGCCGCGGAGGCCGGTGTCGAGCTGATCATCAGCGCCGACCAGCACGCCCCGTGGCACCCGGGCCGCTGCGCCGCGTTCCACGTGGTCGTGGACGGCGAGAAGGTCCTCGTCGGCCACGGTGGCGAGCTGCACCCGCGCGTCGTCAAGGCGCTCGGCCTGCCCGACCGCACGTGCGCGATGGAGCTGGACCTGGACCTGGTGGAGCAGGCCAACGAGGGCCCCCTGAAGGCTCCGAGCATCTCCTCCTTCCCGGTGGCTACCCAGGACGTCGCCCTGGTGGTCGACGCGTCGGTCCCGGCCCTGACGGTCGAGGCCGCGCTGCGCGACGGCGCCGGTGAGCTCCTGGAGTCCATCCGGCTGTTCGACGTGTACACGGGCGACCAGCTCGGCGAGGGCCGGAAGTCCCTTGCGTACGCGCTGAAGTTCCGCGCCACGGACCGCACCCTGACGGTCGACGAGGCCAGCGCCGCCCGCGACGCGGCGGTCGCCCTCGCGTCCGAACGCACGGGCGCGGTCCTGCGCGGCGCCTGAGCGACCCGCTCCCGGAGGGGGCCGACCCGGTATCCACCGGGCCGGCCCCTTCGGCGTCTCCCGAGGCCGGCCCTCTCATCCGGGCGGAGTCGGGCTCGCGTGCGAGTGGGACACGCGTGTGCGGGTGGCGTGTGTGTGGCGTGGGGCGGCGCGCCGGTGGCGCTCACTCCTTCGGGTGAGATGGCCAGGGGGTGTTCCCTGGCGCCCCGTGCGGTCGGGAGAATCGACGCGGCCACAGGGGCGGGCCTGTGTGCCGCAGGGCCTTCGGGCGCTGCAGGGCCTCAGGAAGGGCCGTGCATGATCCGTTCCAGGACGTCGCTCTCCGATGGCTCCCGGCTGCGCCGGCTGGCCCCGCTCGCCCTTCCCAGCCTCTGGGGTGCCGTGGCGGTGACCTGGAAGCTCGCCTGCCCCCTGGCACAGCAGCCCGGTCTCCCCATGCGCATCGCCACCAGCGTCGTCTTCTTCACCGTCGGCACCGGGCTGATCCTCGGCATCCGGCGCGGCCTCGCGCGCGAGCTGGAGCGGATGAGAGCCATCGCGTACGCCACCCAGCGGGTGCTGCTGCGCCCGCCCGCTCCCCGGCTCGACGGCCTCGCCGTCGCCGCCGGCCAGCTCTCCGCCTCCCGGGGCGCGGCCGTCGGCGGGGATCTGTACGAGGCGGTGGCCACGCCCTACGGCGTGCGGGTCGTCATCGGAGACGTCCGGGGTCACGGTCTCGCCGCCCTCGGCGCCGTCGTCGCCGTGCTCGGCAGCTTCCGCGAGGCCGCTCACGACGAACCCGAACTCGGCGGTGTCCTGCGCCGACTCGACCGGGCACTCGGCAGGCATCTGCGCGAGCGTGCCCGCGACGAGCACCCGGCCTGCTCCGGACACGAGCCCGAGCACCCCGCCGCCGAGGAGTTCGTGACCGTCCTGCTCCTGGAGATCCGCCCGGACGGCGAGGTGTACGCGCTCAACTGCGGGCACCCCGGCCCGTACCGGATCGGCCACCGGGTGGAGGCCGTCCCCGTCGGCGACCCGCTGCCGCCGCTCGGCACCTTCCCGCTGCCGGCCGACCTCACGCCGTACCCCTGCACCCGCCTCCTGACGGGCGAGGCGCTCTTCCTGCACACCGACGGCGCGGAGGACGCCCGGGACCGGGTCGGCCGCTTCTTCGGCCTCGAAGCGGTCCTGGCCGAGGCCGTCCGCGACGCGCCCGTTTCCCCGGCCGCCCTTGTCCGCCGGGTGCATGGCGCCCTGCTGCGGCACACCGGCGGCCGACTCGTCGACGACGTGGCCCTGTTGGTCGTCCGCAACGACCGGGTGCGGGTTCCGGCGCAGCCCGCCGAACCCGGGCTGCGCCGTACCCGACCTGCACCCTCCCCTCACTGTTGAGCGACGGGACATGAGGCCGGCGCCGCCCGGACCGCCGCGGAGTGTCGGGCAGGTCGGCGGGCGGGCGGCGCGGGGCGGGCCGCCGCACTGTACGAGGGGGGAGCCCGGCGGCCCGGGTCGCCTTGCGGCGAGACGCTCAGTCAACCGGCCCGGAAACGGCCGCGGCAGAGCGCACGGACCGGAAGAACGGGCATTTCATTCACACCCCGTGCGAAACCGCCCTCCACTACGCTGGGCGGACCGAGCCATCGGAGGGGCCATGCAGCCCAACACCCTGCTCGACGCCCTCCTCGACGAGGCGGGCATCTCCCATGCGGGCCTCGCCACCCGGGTGAACCGGGCGGGCAGCTCCCGGGGCCTCTCCCTGCGGTACGAACACACCGCCGTGGCCCGCTGGTTGAAGGGCCAGCGGCCGCGCGGACAGGTGCCCGACCTGATCTGCGAGGTGCTCGCGGCGCGGCTGCACCGGGCGGTCACCCTCGACGACATCGGCCTGGGCGTCCGGGGCGGCGACACCATCGCGCACAGCTCTCCGCTCTCCGGGTTCGTCGAGCGGGCCACCGCCCTGTGGCGCTCCGACGAGCAGCAGCGGCCGCACATACTCGGCGCGCAGGCCGTCACCGGCACGCCCGCCGTGATGCCCGTCTGGGAGTGGGAGAACCCGCCGGAGGACTCCGACGTCTCCCGCGACGGCCGCACCCAGGTCTCGCCCGCCGACATCACCATGCTCGGCGCCGCACGGGCGCACTACGAGCAGATGTACCGCAAGGCCGGCGGCGTCGCGACCCGGGTGCGGATCGTCGGCTTCCTCAACTCCGAGACCGCGCCCCTCCTGCGCGGCGCGTACAGCGACAGCCTGGGCCGGCAGCTGCACCGCGCGACGGGCGGCCTGGTGGCGGTGGCCGGGATCTGCGCGTACGACTCCGACGCCCATGGACTCGCGCAGCGCTACTTCCACCAGGCGCTGCGGCTCGCGAAGGCGAGCGGGGACCGCGGCCTCGGCGCCTATGTGATCGCGCTGCTTGTCAACCAGTCGCTGTTCATGGGGGAGTACCGGCAGGCGGTGGCGTTCGCCGAGGCGGCGCTGCGGTCGGCCGGGCGGCAGATCACCCCGGCGCTCGCCGCCGATCTCTCGGCGATGCAGGCGAAGGCCTACGCCCATCTCGGCGACGGGGCCGCGGCGTTGGCCTGCATCCGGCGCGCGGAGGCGGAGGCGGAGCGGATCAGACCGGGGTACGAGCCGGCCGAGACCGGCTACGTCCAGCCGGGTCTCGTCAATGTCCAGGTCGCCGAGGCGCTGCTCAGTCTGGGTGATCTTCCGGCGGCCCGGGAGCACGCGCGGGCGGCCGTGGAGACCCCGGCGCACGACCGGGGCCGGGTGCACCGGCTGGCCATGCTGTGCCAGATCGAGCTCCGGCAGGGGGAGGCCGACGCGGCGGCGGGGACCGCGGTGGAGATGACCGAGCGGGCGCGCGGGATGGAGTCGCAGCGGCTGCGGGACCGGCTGCGGCTGGTGCGGGAGCATCTGCTGGCGAGCGGCTGCGGGGACGCGCGGCAGGCTGCCGAACTCATCGACGGGGCGCTACGCGTTCCCCTGTGAGCCCCGGGCTGCTGCCATATTGCCACCGACCAATCGGAAGGTGGCAGAAACGTGCAGTGGACGAAACTGAGCGAACAACCTGTCTATGAGAACCGCTGGTTCCGGGTGAACCTCGCGGACGTCGAACTCCCGGACGGCCGCCACCTCGACCACTATCTGATCAGGCTCCGCCCGGTCGCCGTCGCGACCGCCGTCAACGAGGCCAACGAAGTCCTCATGCTCTGGCGGCACCGCTTCATCACCGACAGCTGGGGCTGGGAGCTGGCCGCCGGCGTCGTCGAGGACGGTGAGGACCTGGAGACGGCCGCGGCCCGCGAGATGGAGGAGGAGACCGGCTGGCGCCCGGGCCCCCTGCGCCATCTCCTCACCGTCGAGCCGTCGAACGGCCTCACCGACGCCCGGCACCACCTCTACTGGGCCGAGCAGGCCACGTACATCGGCCCGCCCGAGGACGACTTCGAGTCCTCACGGCGTGAGTGGATACCGCTCAAGCTGGTCCCGGACATGATCGCCCGGGGCGAGATCCCGGCCGCCAACATGGCCGCCGGGCTGCTGATGCTGCACCATCTGCGGCTCGGCTGACCTCACGAAAAGCCGAACGGCCCGTACCTGTGCGGGTGTACGGGCCGAACGGTGATCGGTGTGGCTCAGGAGTACGGGTAGAAACCCGAGCCGGTCTTGCGGCCGAGCCGGCCCGCGTCCACCATCCGCTGGAGCAGCGGGGGAGCGGCGTACAGCGGCTCCTTGTACTCGGTGTACATCGAGTCGGCGATCGAGACGATCGTGTCCAGGCCGATCAGGTCCGCGAGCTTCAGCGGGCCCATCGGGTGGGCGCAGCCGAACTCCATGCCGTTGTCGATGTCCTCACGGCTCGCGATGCCCGACTCGAACATCCGGATCGCGGAGAGCAGGTACGGCACGAGCAGGGCGTTGACCACGAAGCCGGACCGGTCCTGGGCGCGGATCGCGTGCTTGCCGAGCACCTTCTCCGCGAAGACCTGGGCGCGGCTGATCGTGCCCTCGGAGGTGGTGAGGGCCGGGATCAGCTCGACGAGCTTCTGCACCGGGGCCGGGTTGAAGAAGTGGATGCCGATGACCGAGTCGGGGCGCGAGGTCGCCACCGCCAGCTTCACCAGCGGGATGGAGGAGGTGTTGGAGGCCAGGATCGCGTCGGGCCGGGTCACCACCTGGTCGAGCACCTGGAAGATCTCGGTCTTGACCTGCTCGTTCTCCACGACGGCCTCGATGACGAGGTCGCGGTCGGCGAACTCGCCCAGGTCGGTGGTGAAGCTGAGGCGCGCCAGCGTCGCGTCGCGCTCCTCCTCGCTGATCTTGCCGCGTTCGGCGGCCTTCGCGAGCGAGTTGTAGAGCCGCGTACGGCCGATCTCCAGCGCCTCGCCGGTGGTCTCGGCGACCTTCACCTCAAGACCGCTGCGGGCACACACCTCCGCGATGCCCGCGCCCATCTGGCCGCAGCCCACCACTCCGACGCGCTCAATGTCGGCCATGGAGTCCGTCACCTCGTGCCTTTCGCTCTTCTCTGGCGGCGGGGCCCCGTGTGATTCCGGTGCGTCCGCCTCGACCCCACGACGTTACCGCTCATTAACCGATGATCGATCGGTCGGGGCGGGCATGCTCTGCCTGTGGGTGTGACGTATCCGACACAGGAGGGGCGACGTATGGGGCGTATCGGGAGAAGGGGGTTCGTGGCGGGCGCGGCGCTTGGGGCGTTCGCCACGACCGGAACCGGCAGCGCGGAGGCGGCGCGACGGAAGCCGCGGCCCGCGAGCGAGTTCCGGGGCATGTGGATCGCGACCGTCGCCAACCGCGACTGGCCCTCCCGTGCCGGTCTCGACCCCGAGGGGCAGCGGGCCGAACTCCTCGCCCACCTCGACAGGGCCGTCGCGTGCCGCCTGAACGCCGTCGTCCTCCAGGTCCGGCCGAGCGCCGACGCCCTGTGGCCCTCGCCCTACGAGCCGTGGGCGGAGTGCCTGACCGGGGTACAGGGCCGCGATCCCGGCTGGGACCCGCTGGGGACGGCCGTCGAGGAGGCCCACGCGCGCGGTCTGGAGCTGCACGCCTGGTTCAACCCGTACCGCGTGGCGACCCACACCGATCCGGCCCGGCTGACCGCGGACCACCCGGCCCGGCGGCACCCGCAGTGGACCGTTCCGTACGGCGGCAGGCTGTACTACGACCCCGGGCTGCCCGAGGTGCGCCGCTTCGTCCAGGACGCGATGTTCCACGCCGTCCACCGCTACGCGATCGACGCCGTCCACTGGGACGACTACTTCTATCCGTACCCGGTGGCCGGGGAGGTGTTCGCCGACGACATCTCGTACGCGCGCCACGGCAGGGACTTCCCGGACCGGGCGGCCTGGCGGCGGAACAACATCGACCTGCTCGTCGCGGAGACGGCCGCGCGGATCAGGGAGACCGCCCCGCACGTCGCCTTCGGCATCAGCCCCTTCGGGGTCTGGCGCAACGCCTGCACCGACCCGGAGGGCTCGGACACCGAGGCGGGCGCGCAGACCTACGACGACCTGTACGCCGACACCCGGAAGTGGATCCGGGAGGGCTGGATCGACTACGTGGTCCCGCAGCTTTACTGGAACATCGGCTTCGCCGCCGCCGACTACGCCCGGCTCCTGCCCTGGTGGGACGCGGTGGTACGGGACACCGGCGTCGCGCTCTACATCGGCGAGGCGCTGTACAAGTCGGGCGATCCCGCCCAGCCCGCCGCGTGGCAGGACCCGAAGGAGCTCTCGCGCCATCTGGCCCTCGCCGAGCGGTATCCGGCGGTGGGCGGGCACTGCTTCTTCGCGGCGAAGGAGGTTGCGACGGACCGGATCGGGGCGATGGCCGCCGTCGTGGCCGACCACTATCCGACCTCGGTCCGTGCGCCGCGCTAGCTCCGTCGCGTCGGCCGGTTTCCGTTCACGACTTCTCGCGGTGGAGCACGACGGTGTCGGGGCCCGGTGACATCAGTCCCTCGTGGCCGTCGTCCTCGAACCGTACGCGGTACGGGGGAGTGCCGTTCTCGCCCTTCACCTCAAGGACCTCGGCCGTACGGTCGTGCTGACCGACGGTCCGGCCGTGCACCAACAGCTTGTCGCCCACGCTCGCTTGCATCGTGGTGACCTCCTCGCGGCCGTGTTTGTCCTACTTCGGAGTCTACGTCCGCCATTGTGACCCGCATCACCCCCCGGCGCGCGTTCAGCTCTTCGCGCGCTGGGTGACCGCGATGCAGACGAGAACCGCGCAGGCGGCGAGCGGCGCGGCGGGGGAGAGGGACTCGCCGAGCAGCGTCACCGACCAGACGAGGGTCAGCAGGGGCTGGGCGAGCTGGAGCTGGCTGGCCTTGGGGATGCCGATGGCCGCCATGCCCCGGTACCAGACGTAGAGGCCGAAGAAGGTGGAGCCGGCCGCGACCCAGATCAGCCCGACGACTCCGTGGACGTTCAGCCGGACGGGTTCGAAGGAGAGGGCGACGGCCGAGCCGGCGGCCATGAGCGGCAGGCAGAGGATCAGGGCCCAGCCGATGACGTGCCAGCCCGGCATGTGCTGGGCGAGGCGGCCGCCCTCGGTGTATCCGGCCGCGCAGACCAGGAGCGCGCCGAACAGGTACAGGTCGCCCGTGGACAGGGCGCCGCCGCTCTGCTGGAGCGTGAAGGCGAGGACGACCACGGCGCCGGAGACGGCCGCGATCCAGAACGTACGGGAGGGGCGGCGGCCGGTGCGGATCGCGGCGAGGGTCGCCGTGGTGAGCGGCAGCAGGCCCACGACGACGGCGGCGTGCGAGGTCGTGGAGGTCTGGAGGGCGAGGGTCGTCAGGAGCGGGAAGCCCACCACGACACCGCCGGCCACGACGGCGAGGCCCGCCCAGTGGCGGCGCTCGGGCAGCGGGACCCTCCCGGCCAGCAGGAAGGTGCCCGCGATGAGCGCGGCGAGCGTCGAGCGCACGGCGACGAGCGACCAGGGGCCGAAACTCTCCAGGCCCCAGGCGGTGGAGGGGAAGGTGAGCGAGAACGAGACCACGCCGAGGCCGGCGAGGAGCGTGCCACGGGCCGCCGGGGCGACCGGCGGGGCGACGGCCGTGCTGACTGCCGGGGAGGTGGCGACCGCTATCGTCGAAGTGGGAGTAGCGCTATCCTGTGCTGTCATGCAAGAGCGTAGCAGTGTCGGTGAACTGGCCACATCCCTCAGGGCGGAACTGAACCGCTACTCACCCGGAGGGAAGCTGCCGTCGAGTCGCGCCCTCGTGGAGCGCTACCGCGTCTCCCCGGTGACGGTGACCCGGGCCCTCGCCCAGCTCGCCGCCGAGGGCCTCGTCGTCACCCGGCCGGGAGCCGGGGCATACCGCGCCGAGCCGCGCGACCGGACCCCCGTGGCCGGGGACACCTCCTGGCAGGAGGTCGCGCTCAGCGCCGACACCGCGACGGAACTGGTGCCGCGCAGCGTCGACGCGTCCGGCGTCCTGGTGACCCTGGCGGCGCCGCCACCGGGTGTCGTCGAGTTCAACGGCGGCTATCTGCACCCCTCGCTCCAGCCCGAACGGGCCATGGCCGCCGCCCTGGCCCGCGCCGGCCGCCGCCCCGGCGCCTGGGGCCGGCCGCCCACCGACGGCCTGCCCGAACTGCGCGAGTGGTTCGCCCGCGAGATCGGCGGCACCGTCACCGCCGCCGACGTCCTCATCACCGCGGGCGGTCAGCCCGCGATCACCACCGCGCTGCGCGCCCTCGCCCCGCCCGGCACCCCCGTCCTCGTCGAGTCGCCCACCTACCCGGGCATGCTCGCCGTCGCCCGCGCTGCGGGCCTGCGCCCCGTACCCGTACCGACCGACGCCGACGGGGTGCGTCCCGAGCTCCTCGAAGCCGCCTTCCGGGCCACCGGCGCACGGGTCTTCGTCTGCCAGCCGCTCTTCCAGAACCCGACGGGCGCCGTGCTCAACCCCGAGCGGCGGCGCGAGGTGATCCGGATCGCGCGGGCCGCCGGAGCCTTCGTCGTCGAGGACGACTTCGCCCGCCGGCTCGTCCACGAGGACGCCGGACCGCTTCCCGCCCCGCTGGCCGCCGAGGACCCGGACGGCGTCGTCGTCCACGTCTGCTCCCTCACCAAGCCGACCTCGCCCAGCCTGCGCGTCGGCGCCCTGGCCGCCCGCGGCCCCGTCCTGGAACGGCTGCGCGCCATCCAGGTCGTCGACAGCTTCTTCGTCCCGCGCCCCCTCCAGGAGACCGCCCTGGAACTCGTCGGCTCGCCCGCCTGGAGCCGCCATCTGCGCGCCGTCTCCCAGGAGCTGAAGAACCGCCGCGACACCATGACGGGCGCCCTCGCCCGGCACCTCCCCGAGCTGGCCCTGCCCCACATCCCTGCCGGCGGCTACCAGCTCTGGCTGCGGCTCCCCGACCGCCTCCCCGAGGCCGCGCTCCTCGCGGGCGCCCTGCGCGCGGGCGTCGCCGTCGCCCCCGGCCGCCCCTACTTCAGCGCCGAACCGCCCGCCGGGCACATCCGCCTCAGCTTCGCGGGCGTGGCCGGGTCCACCGAGATCGCCGAGGGGGTACGCCGCCTGCGCGCGGCTGTCGACGAGCTCACCGGCTGAGACGCCGGACAAAACCACCTGACAACCTGCCGGGGGGCTTGAGAGCCTGCGCCCCATGAGCGACACGCACACCACAGCGACCCTGACCCACGGCGCGTACGAGATCTCCACCGACCCGGACCGCATCGACCGGGCCCGGGTCCACCAGTGGCTCTCCACCGACGCCTACTGGGCGCTCGGCCGGTCCCGGGACAAGCAGGACCGCGCGATCGACGGATCCCTCAACTTCGCTGCGTACCACTGCGAGACGGGGGAGATCGCCGCCTACGCCAGGGTCGTCACCGACCACGCCACCTTCGCCTATCTCTGCGACGTCTACGTCGACCGGCCGGCCCGGGGCACCGGCCTCGGCACGGCGCTCGTGACCGCCGTACGGGACCACCTGGAGCCGTACGGTCTGCGCCGTGTCCTGCTGGCCACGGACGATGCGCACGGTGTGTACGAGAAGGTCGGTTTCGAGCCGCTGCGGAATCCGGAGAAGTGGATGGCTCTCGGCGTGCACTGACCCCCGATGCCCCCTATGGCCCCGACCGTTCCCCGACCGTGACCGGAGCTCGTGCATATGCCCTCTTGACCTGCCGGGCATCCGGCCTCACGATCGCGGCCATGGGTCTTCGGGTCACGCTCGTCGCAGCGGCGCGCAGCTCCTCGCTGCTCGCCGAGCGCTTCGACGACGACCGGCCGCTCGACGAGGCCGGCTGGTACGAGGTGCAGCTTGCCGCGCACACACTCGTCCCGCTCGGCGCGGCCGAGCTGCGCTACTGCTCGCCGACGCCCCGCAGCCGCGCCACCGGCGCTGCACTCGGCTACGCGCCGCTCGCCCAGCCCGCCCTGCGCGACTGCGACATGGGGCGGTGGCGCGGACTGACCCTCGGCGAGGTCGCCGCACTCGAACCCGCCTCCGTCGACGCCTGGCTCACCGACCCGCGCACCGCCCCGCACGGCGGCGAGACGCTCCTCGCCTTCATCTCGCGGATAGGGGGCTGGCTCGACACCCGCCCCGCCGACGACGGCGCCATCGTCGCCGTCGCCGAACCCGCCGTCGTGCGCGCCGCCTTGGTGTACGCGCTGAAGGCGCCGCCCGCGACCTTCTGGAACGTCGACGTCCGCCCGCTGTCCACCGTCACGCTCACCGGCCGCCCCGGCCTCTGGCACCTCCACCTCCAGGCGGCGGTCGGCTAGCGGCTCGCGTCGGGCTGACGCTGAATCCCGACCGGCGGCTCGCGCCCGGGCCCACGGCGGAGCCCGACCGGCGGCCTGCGCCCGCCTACGGCGGAGCCCGACCGGCGGCCTGCGCCCGCCTACGGCGGAGCCCGACCGGCGGCCTGCGCCCGCCTACGGCGGAGCCCGTCCGGCGGCCTGCGCCCGCCTACGGCGGAGCCCGTCCGGCGCCCGCGCCCGGCTACGGCGGAGCCCGACCGGCGGCCTGCGCCCGGCTACGGCTGAGCCCGACCGGGAGACGTACGGGGACCGGCTAGCCTGAGACCACGATGAACCGTTTGACCACGTCATGGGGCGAGTTCCCGCTCACCCGCTTCCCCGAGGACCCGCGCGACCAGCTCCGAGCCTGGGACGCCTCCGACGAGTACCTGCTGCGCCACCTCGCCGAGACGGACACCGACCTGTCCGGCACGGTGGCCATCGTCGGCGACCGCTGGGGCGCCCTCGCCACGGCGCTCGCCGCCCGCCGGCCCGGTGACCTCGCGCAGATCTCCGACTCGTACCTGGGCCGCCGGGCGACCGCGGAGAACCTGGCCCGCTCAGGGGCCGCCCCGGACGCGGTCCGGCTGCTCACCACCCAGGACGCGCCGCCCGAGCGGATCGACGTGCTGCTCGTCCGCGTCCCCAAGAGCCTCGCGCTCCTGGAGGACCAGCTGCACCGGCTTGCGCCCGCCCTGCACGAGGGCACCGTGGTCGTCGGGACCGGCATGGTCAAGGAGATCCACACCTCCACGCTCCAGCTCTTCGAGACGATCCTCGGCCCCACCCGCACCTCGCTCGCGGCGAAGAAGGCCCGGCTGATCCTCTGCACCCCGGACCCCGCCCTGACCCGGCCGTCCAACCCCTGGCCGTACCGGTACGAACTCCCCGCAGACGCAGGGACCGTCGCCGGGCGGACCGTGGTCAACCAGGCCGGGATCTTCTGCGCCGACCGCCTCGACATCGGCACCCGCTTCTTCCTCAAGCACCTGCCGCAGGGCCTCGGCCGCGCCCGCGTCGTGGACCTGGGCTGCGGGAACGGCGTCGTGGGCCTGGCGGTCGCGCTCGCCGAGCCCGAGGCCGAACTGGTCTTCGCCGACGAGTCGTACCAGGCCGTCGCCTCGGCCGAGGAGAACTTCCGTACCCACGCCGAAGCGGGATGCACCGCCGAGTTCGTGGTCGGGGACGGGACGGCCGAACTCGCGACGGAGTCGGTGGACCTCGTCCTGAACAACCCGCCCTTCCACAGTCACCAGGCGACCACCGACCGCACCGCCCGCCGGATGTTCTCCGACGCGCGGCGCGTCCTGCGGCCCGGCGGCGAACTCTGGGTCGTCGGCAACCGGCACCTCGGCTACCACGTCACCCTGCGCCGGATCTTCGGCTCCTGCGAACTGGTCGCGAGCGACCCGAAGTTCGTGGTCCTGCGGGCGGTCAAGCAGGGCCGGCGGGGCGATCACGATCGGGCGTGAGGCTCACGCGTCCCAGCTGCGCTCGCACAGGACCAGCTGGTACCCGTCCGGGTCGGCGACCGTGACCCCGTACTGGTCCCAGTACGGGTTGTGCGCCGCGACCCGGGTGCCGCCCGCCGCGACCAGCCGCTCCACCAGCGAGTCCTCGACCGGCGCCCCCAGGTAGACCACGAACAGGTCGTCGACGGTCGGGGCCGGTTCGACCGGGTTCTCGGGGTCGAGGGTGAGCTCGAAGTGCCAGGTCCCGCCGGCCGGACCGACCATCACGAGATCGTGCTTCCCGGACACGCGCTCCGTGGTCTTCCAGAGCACGTCGAGGCCGAGCCCTTCGACGTAGAAGCGCTCGGCCGCGACGAGGTCGCGCGAGGGTCGGGCGACGCGTATCCGGGTCTGTGCGTTGATGATCATGCGGGGAGCCTAACCCGCACGGGCTCGCCCGTTCGGCCGTTCTGCGATGCTGAATGTGTGACGCTCGAAGACCTGGTGCGCCTGCGCCACGCGCACGACGCGATGGACCGCGACTACGCGCAGCCGCTGGACGTCCAGGCCCTGGCGCGCATTGCCCTCATGTCGCCGGGGCAGTTCTCCCGCAGCTTTGCATAAAACTGCGGAGATGCGTATAGTCATGCCATCCACGAGGAGGGTTCTGATGACGGTACGAGCAGCGGTGGCAGGTGCGAGCGGATACGCGGGCGGTGAGCTCCTGCGTCTTCTTCTCGCGCACCCCCACGTCGAGATCGGCACCCTGACCGGCCACTCCAACGCCGGTCAGCGGCTCGGCAGTCTTCAGCCGCATCTCCTCCCGCTCGCCGACCGCGTCCTCGCGCCGACCACCGCCGAGTCCCTGGCCGGCCACGACGTCGTCTTCCTCGCGCTCCCGCACGGCCAGTCCGCCGCCGTCGCCGAGCAGCTCGGACCGGACGTCCTCGTCGTCGACATGGGCGCCGACTTCCGGCTGAAGGACTCCGCCGACTGGGAGACCTTCTACGGGTCCCCGCACGCCGGCACCTGGCCCTACGGCCTCCCGGAACTGCCGGGTGCCCGCGCCGCGCTGGAGGGGCCCAAGCGCATCGCGGTGCCCGGCTGCTACCCCACCGCCGTCTCCCTCGCGCTCTTCCCCGCGTACGAGAACGGCCTCGCCGAACCCGAAGCGGTGGTCGTCGCCGCCAGCGGCACCTCCGGCGCGGGCAAGGCCCTCAAGCCGCACCTGCTCGGCAGCGAGGTCATGGGCTCCATGTCCCCGTACGGCGTCGGCGGCGGCCACCGGCACACCCCCGAGATGATCCAGAACCTCAGCGCGGCGGCCGGCGAGCGCGTCGGGGTCTCCTTCACGCCCACCCTCGCGCCCATGCCCCGGGGCATCCTCGCCACCTGCTCCGCCAAGGCGAAGCCCGGGGTCACCGCCGAGACCGTGCGCGCCGCGTACGAGAAGGCCTTCGCGGACGAGCCCTTCGTCCACCTGCTCCCCGAGGGGCAGTGGCCCGCGACGGCATCCGTCTACGGTTCCAACGCCGTTCAGATCCAGGTCGCCCACGACGCCGCCGCGAACCGCATCATCGCGATCAGCGCCATCGACAACCTGACCAAGGGCACCGCCGGCGGCGCGGTGCAGAGCATGAACATCGCCCTCGGGCTCCCTGAGGACACCGGACTTTCCACGATTGGAGTCGCTCCATGAGCGTCACCGCAGCGAAGGGATTCACGGCAGCGGGCATCGCCGCCGGGATCAAGGAGAACGGCAACCCGGACCTGGCCCTCGTGGTCAACAACGGGCCCCGCCGCACCGCCGCGGGCGTCTTCACCTCCAACCGCGTCAAGGCCGCTCCGGTGCTGTGGTCCCAGCAGGTGCTGACCACCGGCGAGCTGGCGGCCGTCGTTCTCAACTCCGGCGGCGCCAACGCCTGTACGGGCCCGCAGGGCTTCCAGGACACCCACGCGACCGCCGAGAAGGTCGCCGAGGTGCTCACCGCGCAGGGCACGAGCACCGGCGCCGGCGAGGTCGCCGTCGCCTCCACCGGCCTCATCGGCCTGCTCCTGCCCATGGACAAGGTCCTGGCCGGCGTCGAGAAGGCCGCGGGCGAGCTCTCCGAGCACGGCGGCGAGAAGGCCGCCATCGCCATCAAGACCACCGACACCGTCCACAAGACCTCCGTCGTGACGAAGGACGGCTGGACCGTCGGCGGTATGGCCAAGGGCGCGGGCATGCTCGCCCCCGGCCTCGCCACCATGCTCGTCGTCCTCACCACCGACGCCGACATCGACAGCAAGGGCCTCGACGCGGCCCTCCGCCAGTCCACCAGGGTCACCTTCGACCGGGTCGACTCCGACGGCTGTATGTCCACCAACGACACCGTCCTCCTCCTCGCGTCCGGCGCCTCCGGCATCACGCCCGCGCAGGACGAGTTCGCCGAGGCCGTCCGGACCGTCTGCGACGACCTCGCCCGCCAGCTCATCGGCGACGCCGAGGGCGCCAGCAAGGACATCCGTATCGAGGTGATCAACGCCGCGACCGAGGACGACGCCGTCGAGGTGGGCCGCTCCATCGCCCGTAACAACCTCCTCAAGTGCGCCATCCACGGCGAGGACCCCAACTGGGGCCGGGTGCTCTCCGCCATCGGCACGACCGCGGCCGCCTTCGAGCCCGACCGCCTGAACGTCGCCATCAACGGCGTCTGGGTCTGCAAGAACGGCTCGGTCGGCGAGGACCGCGACCTCGTCGACATGCGCTTCCGCGAGGTCACCATCACCGCCGACCTCGCCGCCGGGTCCGAGACCGCCGTCATCTGGGCCAACGACCTCACCGCCGACTACGTCCACGAGAACAGCGCGTACTCGTCATGAGCGGAACCCGTAAGCACACCGCGCTCCCCAAGGCCGAGATCCTCATCGAGGCGCTGCCCTGGCTGACCCGCCACAACGGCAAGACGGTCGTCATCAAGTTCGGCGGCAACGCCATGATCGACGACGAGCTCAAGGCGGCCTTCGCCCAGGACGTCGTCTTCCTGCGCCACGCCGGCCTCAAGCCGGTCGTCGTGCACGGCGGCGGCCCGCAGATCAGCGCCGCGCTCGACCGGCACGGCATCATCAGCGAGTTCAAGGCAGGCCTGCGCGTCACCACCGAGGACGCCATGGACGTCGTACGGATGGTGCTCGCCGGCCAGGTCCAGCGTGAACTCGTCGGGCTGCTCAACCAGCACGGCCCCTTCGCCGTCGGCATGACCGGCGAGGACGCCCACACGATCACCGCCACCAAGCACCAGCCGGTCATCGAGGGCGAACAGGTCGACATCGGCCGGGTCGGCGAGATCACCTCCATCGACACCGGCGCCATCGAGGCGCTCCTGGAGGACGGCCGGATCCCGGTCATCTCCTCCATCGCCCGCTCCCAGGACGACGGACATGTCTACAACGTCAATGCTGATACGGCGGCTGCGGCTCTCGCTGCGGCGCTGGGCGCCGAGACCCTGATGGTCCTGACCGACGTCGAGGGCCTCTACGAGGACTGGCCCAACAGCGACGAGGTCATCAGCCGGCTCACCGCGAGCCAGCTGGAGAAGCTGCTGCCCGAGCTCTCCAGCGGGATGGTCCCCAAGATGGAGGGCTGTCTGCACGCCGTACGGAACGGGGTCACCACCGCCCGTGTGATCGACGGCCGCGTCCAGCACTCGATCCTGCTGGAGATCTTCACGGACTCGGGCATCGGCACGATGGTGGTACCGGACGAGACGACGGGGGACGGGAAATGAGCAACGCGGAACTGAGCAACGCGGGACTGGCCCAGCGGTGGCAGGGCTCGCTGATGGACAACTACGGCACGCCGAAGCTGTCCCTCGTCCGCGGTGAGGGCGCCAGGGTCTGGGACGCCGACGGCAACGCGTACCTCGACTTCGTCGGCGGCATCGCCGTCAACGCGCTCGGCCACGCCCACCCGGCGATCGTCGAGGCCGTGTCGCGGCAGATCGCGTCCCTCGGCCATGTCTCCAACCTGTTCGTCGCCGAGCCGCCCGTCGCGCTCGCCGAGCGGCTGCTCCAGCTCTTCGGCCGGCCGGGCCGCGTCTTCTTCTGCAACTCCGGCGCCGAGGCCAACGAAGGCGCCTTCAAGATCGGCCGGCTGACCGGCCGGACCCACATGGTCGCCACCCAGGGCGGTTTCCACGGCCGGACCATGGGCGCGCTCGCCCTCACCGGCCAGCCCGGCAAGCAGACCCCGTTCCTGCCGCTCCCCGGAGACGTCACGCACGTCCCGTACGGAGACGTCGAGGCCCTGCGCGCGGCGGTCACCGAGGAGACCGCGCTGGTGATCATCGAGCCGATCCAGGGCGAGAACGGCGTCGTCGTGCCGCCCGTCGGCTACCTCCAGGCCGCCCGCGAGATCACCCGCGCCACCGGCACCCTCCTGGTCCTCGACGAGGTCCAGACGGGCATCGGCCGGACCGGCCACTGGTTCGAGTACCAGGGCCACGACGGGGTGGAGCCCGATCTTGTGACCCTGGCCAAGGGCCTCGGCGGCGGTCTGCCGCTCGGCGCGACGGTCGCGTTCGGCGAGGCGGCCGAGCTGTTCAAGCCCGGCCACCACGGCACGACCTTCGGCGGAAACCCGGTCGCCTGCGCCGCCGGACTCGCCGTGATCGACACGCTCGCGGCGGACGGCGCGCTCGACGAGGTCAAGCGCCTCGGCGAGAAGCTGCGCAGCGGAATCGAGGGTCTGGACCACCCGCTGGTCTCCCATGTCCGTGGTGCGGGCCTCCTGCTGGGTATCGTGCTCACCGAGTCCCTCGCGCCCCAGGTGCAGCAGGCGGCTCAGGACGCCGGTCTCCTGGTGAACGCGCCCGCCCCCGATGTCGTACGGCTCATGCCGGCACTGATCATCACCGACGCGGAGGTGGACGTATTCCTGGCAGCGCTGCCCGGTGTCCTCGACGAAGCGGTGAACGGGGAAGAATGAACCGGAGAATGAGACGACGATGACCGACGCGCAGGAATCCGAGCACTGGGGGTCCCCCCGGGCGGAGCCTGGGGGAGGGCCGTCCGTTCCGCAGACCCGTACCGCACGCCACCGCAGGATCGTCGACATCCTCAACCGGCAGCCGGTGCGCTCGCAGAGCCAGCTGGCCAAGCTCCTCGCGGACGACGGGCTGAGCGTCACGCAGGCGACGCTCTCCCGCGACCTCGACGAGCTCGGCGCGGTGAAGATCCGCAACACGGGCGGCGAGCTGATCTACGCGGTCCCCAGCGAGGGCGGCTTCCGCACCCCGCAGGCGCCGCTCGGCGAGTCCGCCAAGGAGGAGCGCATGCGGCGCCTCTCCGGCGAACTGCTGATCTCCGCCGAGGCCTCCGCCAACCTGGTGGTCCTGCGGACCCCACCGGGCGCGGCCCAGTTCCTGGCGTCGGCCATCGACCAGGCCGAACTCCACGCGATCCTCGGCACGATCGCGGGAGACGACACGCTGCTGCTGATCTCCCGCGACCCCATGGGCGGCCAGGCACTCGCCGACCATCTGCTGCGGCTCGCGCAGAACGACCGCTAGGCCGTTCGGCGACGGCCGGTACGGGACCCCGACCGGCCGTCGCCGCGCTCACGCCCCCGGGCGGGGGAGCGGCGGCAGCGGGAGCGGCAGCCCCGGAAGCCCGTCGATGCTGGCGGCGATGTGGTCCTTCTTCTCGAAGTACGCGCTCAGCGAGGCGTCGTCCTCACGCGCGAACCGCTTCCCGTGCAGATCGCGGTCCTCGTCGTACGTCATGAACGGCACCGCGTAGCCGCAGGTGTCCCGGACCAACTCGGCCGAGACGACGACGATCGCGCGCAGCCCGTGCTGGTCGACGTCGATCGAGGGGAAGTGCGCCATGAGCCCCTCCCACCGCGCGTCGTCCCGGAACACGGGCTCGCCGCGCCCGTGCACCCGGACGATGTTCGGCGGCCCCTGGAACGCGCACCACATGAGGGTAATGCGGCCGTTCTCGCGCAGATGCGCGACGGTCTCGGCGTTGGATCCGGCGAAGTCGAGGTAGGCGACGGTCCGTTCGTCGATGACGGCGAACGAGCCGGTCAGTCCCTTGGGCGAGAGATTGATGGTGCCGTCGCCGTCGAGCGGCGCGGTGGCGGTGAAGAAGAGCGGTTGGGCCTCGATGAAGGCGCGAAGTCGTCCGTCTATGCGTTCGTACGTCTTTCCCATGAGGCCGATTCTGCCCGGGCGGTGACGATCCGACAGGTGTGTCTCACCACTCGGTTGCCCGGTGCCCCGAGAGATCCCCGAGACTTCCGACGACCTCACCCACGCGCCTGTCCTGCTGTGCGGCGTACTGCTGCCGGTACTGCTCGCTGGTGTCCATCAGCTCGGCGTGGCTGCCCGAGGCCACGACCCTGCCCCCGTCCAGGACCACGATCATGTCCGCGGCCCGGATCGTCGAGAGCCGGTGTGCGATGACCAGCAGCGCGCAGTCGGCGGACGCCTCCCGGATCGACCGCCGCAGCGCCACCTCGTTGACGGCGTCCAGGTGCGCCGTCGGCTCGTCGAGGAGCAGCAGGCTCGGGTGGGTGAGGAGCGAGCGGGCGATCGCGATCCGCTGCCGCTCCCCGCCCGACAGCGCCATCCCGTGCTCTCCCACATCGCTGTCGAGCCCCCGCGGCAGCCTGGCCACCACATCGGTCAGCCGGGCCATTTCGATCACCCGCCGCAGGTCGTCCTCCGTCGCGTCCGGGGCCGCGTACGTCAGGTTCTCCCGCAGTGTGCCGTGCAGTACCGGCGCGTGCTGCTCGACGAGCCCCGTCCGCGCCCGCTGTCCGGCGCGGCTCAGCTCCCGTATGTCGCGGCCCTCGAAGAGGATCCGCCCGCCATCGGGGTCGTAGAAGCGCTCGGCAAGCGCGAAGACTGTCGATTTACCGACACCGGAACGGCCGACCAGCGCCACGTGTCCACGCGGCGGGACCGTGAAGGAGACGCCGCGCAGGACCGGCCGCCCGGGCGCGTAACCGAACCACACGTCCTGGAACTCGAGGACGGGGGATTCGGGGGCAGGGGACTTCAGGACGGCTCCGTGCGGCGCTCCACCGGGCTGTTCGACGGGCAGATCGAGGATCTCGGTGATGCGCCGCAGCGCCCCGAGGCCCTGCCGCAGCGTGCTCGCCGCCTGGAAGACGGCGCCGAGCGGGCCCACCAGATAGAGCATGTAGAGCAGGAAGGCCGCGAGATCGGCGAAGGAGCCGTCCTGTCGGCCGACCCGTACACCGCCGATGACGAGGATCAACAGGAACGAACCGTTGACGCTCAGCACGATCGCCGGCGCGACGACCGCGTCCAGCTTGCCGACGCGCACGCCCGCCGCGTACGCGGACCTGGCCCGGGCGCCGATGCGGTCCGCCTCGCGGGGCTCGGCGCGGCTGGCGCGGACGGTCCGGATCGCGGAGAGCGCCCGTTCCAGTTCCGAGGTCATCTCGCCCGTGGCCTGCTGGGCGTGGAGCGACGCGCTCTCGATGCCGCGCAGCACCGACCAGACCACGAGCGTGCCGAGGGCGACCATGGCCAGGACGATCAGGAAGAGCACCCAGTCGAGCCACAGCATCAGCACCACGACCCCGATGAGCCCGATGCCGCCGCTGACCGTGTCGGTGAACCCTTCGGCGATGAGCAGCCGCAGCGCGGTGCCGTCGGAGGTGGTGCGCGAGATCAGGTCGCCGATCCGGTGCCGGTCGTAGGTGCTCATCGGCAGCCGCAGCAGATGGCGGATGAGGTCGAGCCTGATGCCGAGGACCACTCCCTCGCCGGTCCGTGCGAGCACGTACTGAGCCAGACACTGGACGCCCGCCTGGGCGACGAAGAGCCCGGCGAGGAGCGTGACACCGGGGGCGACGGCCGCCCCCGCCCCCGCGGACTCGATCAGTTGCCTGACCACCAGAGGCTGGGCAAGCCCGAGCGCCGACGCGGACACCGTCAGGACGACGGCGAGCGTGATCCTGCGGCCGTGCCCGCGCAGGACGCGGAAGACCTCCCGCGGCCCTGTTCGCCTCGGGCGGTCTGTGTGCCCTGTGCGCGTTGTGGCGTCGGCGTCCACGGGGAACGGCCTCACGGAACGGTGAAGAAGGTCTGGAAGTAGTCGGGCGGGTGCCGCTCACCGACGGGTCTGCCCTCCGCCTCCACCCAGGCGTGCGCCCCGAACGGTGGGAGACGGCGCACCCCCACGCACCAGGTCGGCCACACACCGCCCAGGCGGCACAGCAGGACGGTGGCCAGCGACAGCGGCAGGCAGCTCTCGGGCCGGCCGCAGACCGGGCTGACCGTGGTCACCGCGTCCCTGGCCGCCCTGGCGTCGTCGTAACCGGCCGGACGGGCACCACGGCTCAGCCGGACGAGCACCGCACGGATGTGGCCCGGCGGCCGGCGGGCCAGCAACCGGGCCACACCGACGACCACATGGACCTGGGCGCGCCGCCACGGGCCGGATACGTTCATGGACGGCTCTCCTCCCGTACCAGCAGCCCCGAGGCGAAGAGGGCGGCGACCAGCTCCTGGACGTCGTGGTGGGCGCTGTCGGCGTCGATGTCGTACTCGGCCGCGAGTTCCTGGACGGCCTCCTCGGCCGTACGCCCGTCGAGCAGGGCGCGCAGCACCTGCGCCCCCGTGGGGTTCAGCTGCCAGTAGCTGCCGTGCTCCTCGTCGAGCAGCGCGAGCCCGTAGTCGGTCTGCGCGAAGGACACGCCGTTGCGCAGTCGTGGAGTCATGGCTGTGCTCCCACCACGGTCGGGTGCGCGGCGGCCCGCTCCCACGTCCGCAGCCAGGTCTCGCAGGCCACGGCCTGGTACAGGGCGTCGTGCAGGTCGTACGGCTGGTACTGGAGCGGGCCGGCGCACATGCGGCGGAGGGCCGCCTCGTCCAGGAGACCGAGTCGGCCCAGCCGGGAGCCGTCGAACAGGGCGAGCAGCTCCGGGCGGATCTCCCGCAGCGCCGCGTCCAGATCGCAGAGGCCGCCGGACTTCGCCGGCCGGTGCAGGCCGGCCTCCGGCACGATGCCCCGCATCGCTTCCTTGAGCAGGGGTTTGTACATCCACGGCCGCCGCTTGTCCTCCGGACGCACCGACAGCGCGGCTTCGACGACCCGGTCGTCGAAGTAGGGGGCTGACAGCGTGAGCCCGATCCGTGCGGCCGGCCGGCTCATGAGGCGGACCGTGCGGGCGGCTCCGCACAGCGCGTCCAGCTCGTCGTGGAGGCCGGGGTTCTCGGCCAGTGGCCGTGCGGTGGGCGCCTCGGCCCGGATCAGCTCCCGTACGGCGTCGGCCGCCTCTGCCGTCACCCAGGGCGCGAGACGCGGGGTGGGGCCCCAGTCGAGCTGCGGCACCGGTTCTGGGGGCGGGGGAGTCGTGAGCCGCTCGGCGGCCCCGCTCAGCCAGTCCCCGTACGGGGGAAGGGTACGCAGCTGTCGGAGCATCTCGCTGCGCGGCCACTGGTACTGGGCGGCGAGACCGCGCAGCAGGCGCAGGGCCGCGGCGGGTCGGCGGCGCAGCAGTGTCCGCAGGTGGAGCGGTGCGCCAGTCAGCAGTTCGTCGCCTCCGTAGCCGCTGAGGTGGCAGTGCGATCCGTGCTCGGCGGCGGGCCGGACGATGGTGAGCCAGCGGGCATGGTCCGCGACAGCGCCGCACGGCTCGTCCATCGGCTCGTCGAGCGGTGGCGCGAGGTCGAGCAGCCCCTGGTAGATGCGCGGCATCCGTCCGGCAGGGACGATGTGGTGCCGGACGCTCCTCAGCGCGGCGGCCGTGGTGCTCGCCCACCGCACGTCGTCGTCGAGCGGGTCGGGACTCGCGGCGGTGCAGGCGATGACCTCGGTGCCGCCGCGGGCTGCCAGCGCGCACAGCGAGGTCGAGTCGAGCCCGCTCAGATCGCTGCTGAGCAGGGGGCGCCCGCTCGTCCGGACCTCCACCGCCGCCGCGAGGGCGGCGCGCAGGTCACGGGCTCCTTCAGCCAGCGGCACCTCGGGTTCGGGCGGACGCCACCGGCGGACCTGTCGGGGTGACGCATCGGCGTCGAGCAGTAGACAGCTGTCGTGCGGTACGAGATCGACGCCGCCCCAGACGGGCCGCGACGTGACCGGGTGGAGCTGCGGCGGGTCGAGCAGGAGGGCGGCCAGCCGGCGTTCGTCGGGACCCTGTCCGTTGAGGAGGGCGAGGACGTCGGCCCGGTCGGAGGCCACCGTGACACCGCCGACGGCGGCGCGGAACACGCGCCGGAAGCCCGACACCGTGCCCTGGACGCGTACGCGCCCGTCGACGGTGGCGATCAGATGGAAGCTGCCGCCGGCCGTGGAAGCGAACGTGTCGGCCTCCGAGTCGGTACGCAGAGCAGCGGCGGCCTCGTCGAGCCGCCGCGCGGTGACCGTGTGCTCCCCGGCCAGCGCGAGTCCGTTTCGTCCCGCCCGTCCCGTCACGACGGCGCCGGGATCCCACCGGCCGACGATCCAGGGACGTCCGGAGGGGTGCCGGACGGTCCGCTGCGCGCGGCCGCGCAGTACCGAGGCCACCGGGGCGGCTGACGGGGAGTCCGGGAGAACCACGAACCATGAGGGGATGAGAGCGAGTTGGGAGGGTCCGGGCACTGCCGCACCGCCTTTCGCCGTGGCGCCGTCGTCCACCGTCCGGTGACGGGTGATCTGCGCCCGTCACCGGTTCTCTGTGCTGCCCCTTCACAGCAGGTTGCCCTTGATCAGGACGTCGGGCGGTCCCTGGCCCTTACGGAATTTGCCGGCCGTCACCTTGCGGAAGGAGCCGACCAGAATCAGGGTGGGACGCTCGTAGGCGCGCATGGTTACACCTCCCCTCATTCCCAGAGCGGACGGCAGCTGCCGCGCGGCGCATCGCCGGCGGATCGCCACCTGGGAACGGATGTGCGGATTCGGCCCCGCAAGGCCCCGGTGCAGACTCGGGAGACTCTCGCCGAGTGGAGACCGGTCACACGCTCAACTGTTCAGCGTTTCAACCCATTTGGTCGCGCGATATGAGCGGTTTGCGCACTTCCAGGGTACCCGGTTCTGTGGGGGACATGTCCACTCGCACCGAGCCCTGAGGGCTCGATTGACAAAAACATACGGAGGCCTGCATAGTTATGCCCATCAGTGCTTGCAAGGTAAGGAGAACCCCGTGACCGAGCGTGTCGTACTCGCCTACTCGGGCGGCCTGGACACCTCCGTCGCCATCGGCTGGATCGCCGAGGAGACCGGTGCCGAGGTCATCGCCGTGGCCGTCGACGTCGGCCAGGGCGGCGAGGACCTGGACGTCATCCGCAAGCGCGCGCTCGCCTGCGGGGCCGTCGAGGCCGAGGTCGCGGATGCCAAGGACGAGTTCGCCGAGGAGTACTGCCTCCCGGCGATCAAGGCCAACGCCCTCTACATGGACCGCTACCCGCTGGTCTCCGCCCTCTCCCGGCCCGCCATCGTCAAGCACCTCGTCGCCGCCGCCGAGAAGCACGGCGCCGGCATCGTCGCCCACGGCTGCACCGGCAAGGGAAACGACCAGGTCCGCTTCGAGGCGGGGATCCAGGCCCTCGGCCCCGACCTGACGTGCATCGCCCCGGTCCGTGACTACGCCATGACCCGCGACAAGGCCATCGCCTTCGCGGAGAAGGCGAACCTCCCGATCGCGACCACCAAGAAGTCCCCGTACTCCATCGACCAGAACGTCTTCGGGCGCGCCGTCGAGACGGGCTTCCTGGAGGACATCTGGAACGCGCCGATCGAGGACATCTACGAGTACACCTCGAACCCGGCCCTCCCGCGCGAGGCCGACGAGGTCGTGATCTCCTTCAAGGAGGGCGTCCCGGTCGCGATCGACGGCAGCCCCGTCACCGTCCTCCAGGCCATCCAGCAGCTCAACGAGCGCGCCGGCGCCCAGGGCATCGGCCGGATCGACATGGTCGAGGACCGGCTCGTCGGCATCAAGTCCCGCGAGGTCTACGAGGCTCCCGGCGCGATCGCCCTCATCACCGCCCACCAGGAGCTGGAGAACGTCACCGTCGAGCGCGAACTCGCCCGCTACAAGCGGCAGGTCGAGCAGCGCTGGGGCGAACTCGTCTACGACGGCCTCTGGTTCTCCCCGCTCAAGCGCGCCCTGGACGGCTTCATCGAGGAGGCCAACCAGCACGTCACCGGCGACATCCGGATGACCCTGCACGGCGGCCGCGCCGTCGTCACCGGCCGGAGGTCCGAGGAGTCGCTGTACGACTTCAACCTCGCGACCTACGACTCGGGCGACACGTTCGACCAGTCCAAGGCCCAGGGCTTCATCGACATCTTCGCCCTCTCCGCGAAGATCGCCGCACGGCGTGACCTCGCGTAAGCCGACCTCGTTACTTCTCGTACGACACACCCTCCTGAGGAGCAGTACCTGTGAGCAGCAACAACGGTGACGTCCGGCTCTGGGGCGGCCGTTTCGCCGACGGTCCGGCCGAGGCGCTGGCGAAGCTGTCCGCGTCGGTCCACTTCGACTGGCGGCTGGCGCCGTACGACATCGCCGGATCCCGCGCCCACGCGCGCGTGCTCCACAAGGCCGGGCTGCTCACCGACGACGAGCTGACGCGCATGCTCGCCGGCCTCGACCAGCTGGAGTCGGACGTCGCGTCGGGCGACTTCGTCGGCACGATCGCCGACGAGGACGTCCACACCGCCCTGGAGCGGGGCCTCCTGGAGCGCCTCGGCGCCGACCTCGGCGGCAAGCTGCGGGCCGGCCGGTCGCGCAACGATCAGGTCGCCACGCTCTTCCGGATGTACCTGCGCGACCATGCCCGGATCATCGGCGGCCTGATCGCCGACCTCCAGGACGCGCTCGTCGGCCTCGCCGACGCCCACCCGGACGTCGCCATGCCGGGCCGGACCCACCTCCAGCACGCCCAGCCGGTGCTCTTCGCCCACCACGTCCTCGCCCACGTCCAGTCCCTCTCCCGGGACGCGGAGCGGCTGCGGCAGTGGGACACCCGGACAGCCGTCTCCCCGTACGGCTCCGGCGCCCTGGCCGGCTCCTCCCTCGGGCTCGACCCGGAGGCGGTGGCCAGGGACCTCGGCTTCGAGCGGGGCTCGGCGGGCAACTCCATCGACGGCACGGCCTCGCGCGACTTCGTCGCCGAGTTCGCGTTCATCACCGCGATGATCGGCGTGAACCTCTCCCGTATCGCGGAGGAGATCATCATCTGGAACACGAAGGAGTTCTCCTTCGTGACCCTGCACGACGCCTTCTCCACCGGCTCGTCGATCATGCCGCAGAAGAAGAACCCGGACATCGCGGAGCTGGCACGGGGCAAGTCGGGCCGCCTGATCGGCAACCTGAGCGGCCTGATGGCCACGCTCAAGGCGCTCCCCCTCGCGTACAACCGCGACCTCCAGGAGGACAAGGAGCCGGTCTTCGACTCCTGCGACCAGCTGGAGGTCCTGCTGCCGGCCTTCACGGGCATGATGGCCACGCTCACGGTCAACCGGAAGCGCATGGAGGAGCTGGCTCCGGCAGGCTTCTCGCTCGCGACCGACATCGCCGAGTGGCTGGTCAAGCAGGGCGTGCCGTTCCGGGTGGCGCACGAGGTGGCCGGCGAGTGCGTGAAGGTCGCCGAGGCGGAGGGCAAGGAGCTGGACGAGCTCACGGACGACCAGTTCGCGAAGATCTCCGAGCACCTCACCCCGGAGGTCCGCACGGTCCTCAACGTCCCGGGCGCACTGGCCTCCCGTGACGGCCGTGGCGGTACGGCTCCGTCCGCCGTCCGCGCCCAGTTGGTCGAGGTCAAGGCGGACCTGGTGATCCAGCACGCCTGGGCCACCGCCAAGCAGTAACGCTCAGAGCACCGTCACAGCGCCGCCGCCCACTCCGCGAGCGCGTCGAAGTCCGGCCGGAGCAGTCCGAGTCGGGGATCGACGTGCAGCAACAGGGCGGCGGCGAGGTGGTTCTGGTCCACGTACTCGTGGTCGTACGACGTGATGTCGTCGTCCACCCAGGCGAACGGCCGCCCGGCCGCGTACTCCAGGATGTACTGCGTCTTCCAGAAGGTCCCGCGAGGGGCCTTTCCGTGCATCTGGGGCCAGTCGATGAACGGCAGCTCGGGCAGCCCGAGATGAGGCCCGATCCAGTCATTCGCCTCGCCCTTCCAGGTCGTCGCCCACACCAGCTCGTACGACTCGGCAAGCGCGCGCAGCTCGTCCCCGTGCGCGGGGTTGAGCCACACCCGCAGCGGCTTCGTCTCGAACCAGCCGCCCGGCCGCATGCGGTGGGTCGTATATCCCGCCGGCCGGCGCTGGGCCTGTGCCGCATAAGGATTCAGCGGCCCGTCCACGTCGATCAGCAGCAGCGGTTTCGTCATGTCCACAGCATTCCTTCCCGGCCCTCTATGAGGCGTCGAATTATCGAATGAGACATGAGCGTCTCATTCGGTGTATGGTTGTCTCATGTCAGTCGACCGCACCCAGGTGCTCCACGCCGCCGCCGCCCTGCTCGCCCGGAAATCGACCGCCACCATGGACGAGGTCGCCCGGGCCGCCGGCATCGGGCGCGCCACCCTGCACCGGCACTTCGCCGGGCGGGACGCGCTGGTCAGGGCCCTGGAGGCGATGGGCATCGAGGAGTTCGAGGCCGCGCTCGACACCGCGCGCCTCGACGACGGTCCGGCCGACGACGCCCTGCGGCGGCTCGTCGCCGCGTCCGAGCCCTGCGCGCAGCTGCTGGCCTTCCTCGTCACCGAGAACCAGCTCTTCGAGGGCGACCAGATCAACGTGGGCTGGGCCCGGCTCGACGCCCGGGTCAGCGCCCTCTTCCGGCGCGGCCAGGAAGAAGGCACCTTCCGGATCGACCTGAGCCCCGCCTGGCTCACCGAGGCCCTCTACGGCCTCATCTCGTCCTGCGCCTGGTCCGTCATGGACGGCCGGGTCGCGGCCAAGGACTACCCCTACATGATCACCGAGCTGCTGCTCGGTGGCGCACGACGGAGCGTGGAGAAATGAGCAGGACCCAGCAGCTGAGCCCGACGACGGAGACGGAGGTGAAGAGCCCCGGCCGCTGGCTCGCGCTATCGGTTCTCGTCCTCGCCGTCCTGCTGGTCGCGGTGGACGCCACGGTCCTCGGCCTCGCCACCCCCTCCCTCAGCGAGGACCTCGAGCCGACCGGCACCCAGCTCCTCTGGATCGGCGACATCTACTCCTTCGTCATCGCCGGACTCCTCGTCTCCATGGGCTCCCTCGGCGACCGGATCGGCCGCAAGAAGCTGCTCCTCGTCGGCGCGACCGCCTTCGGCGCCGTCTCCGTACTCAACGCGTACGCCACCAGCCCCGAGATGATGATCGTCGCCCGCGCGCTCCTCGGTGTCGCCGGCGCGACGCTGATGCCGTCGACCCTGGCGCTGATCCGGAACATCTTCCACGACCCCAAGGAGCGCAGCCTCGCCATCGGCATCTGGGGCGCCACCGCCTCCGCCGGCGCGGCCATCGGACCCGTCGTCGGCGGCGCGCTGCTCCAGCACTTCTACTGGGGCTCGGTCTTCCTCATCAACCTGCCCGTCATGGCCGTCCTGGTCCTCGTCGGCATCAAGCTGCTGCCCGAGTCCAAGAACGCGGTCGCCGGCCCCTGGGACCTGCCCAGCGTCGGACTCTCGCTCGTCGGCGTCATCGGCGTCGTCTACGCGGTCAAGGAACTCGCCTCCCACGGCCTGTCCTGGGAGATCGGGGCCGCCGCGGCCATCGGCGCCGCCGCCCTGTTCGCCTTCGTCCGGCGCCAGTACGCGCTGACCGCGCCGCTGCTCGACATGCGACTGTTCAAGCACCGCGGCTTCTCGGGCGCGGTCCTCGCCGACCTGCTCACCGTCTTCGGACTGTCCGGACTGGTCTTCTTCCTCTCCCAGTTCCTGCAACTCGTCCAGGGACGCGAGCCGCTGGAGGCCGGCCTGGCCGAACTGCCCGCCGCCATCGGCGCCGTGGTCACCGGCCTGATCGCCGGCCGGTACGCCCGCCGGTTCTCGGTACGCGCAATCGTGGCCGGCGGCCTCGGCGCCATCGGACTCGCGCTCGCCGTCATCACCCTGGTCCACCGCGACACCGGCTACCCGCTGCTCGGCGCGGCCCTGCTCGTCGTCGGCCTCGGCGCCGGATTCTCGTTCACCGTCACGGCGGACGTGATCCTCTCCAGCGTGCCCAAGGAGCAGGCGGGTTCGGCCTCCGCCGTCTCCGAGACCGCGTACGAACTGGGCGCGGCGCTCGGCATCGCGCTCCTCGGCTCGATCGTCACCGGCGTCTACCAGGGCTTCACGACCCCGGCAGGAGTCCCGGCGGACACCGCCGCCGCGGCCCACGAATCGCTCGGCGGCGCGGTCGAGGCCTCCGCGGGCCTCGCCCCCGACGCGGCGAACGCCCTGGTCTCCACGGCCCAGGACGCCTTCGTCGACGGCCTGAACATCGCGGCCGGCGTCGGCGCGGCGGTCCTGCTCGCGACGGCGGTCGCGGCCTGGTTCCTCCTGAAGGGCCAGAAGCTGGCGGACGGGGTGGAGCACCCGTAACCCGTCGTGGGCACAACACCACGGGGCCGGGGTCCTTCCGAAGGACCCCGGCCCCGTGGGCCTACCCGCTCACAACGGCTACGCGGCCTTCGCCTTCGTGGCGTACATGTCCACGTACTCCTGGCCCGAAAGACGCATCACCTCGGACATCACCGAGTCCGTCACCGCCCGCAGCACATAGCGGTCCCGGTCCATCCCCTCGTACCGCGAGAACTCCATCGGCTCGCCGAAGCGGACCGTCACCCGGCCCGGCCGCGGCAGCCCCGCCCCGCCCGGCTGGATCTTGTCCGTGCCGATCATCGCGAACGGCACCACCGGCGCGCCCGTCATCAGCGTCAGCCGCGCGATGCCGGTACGCCCCCGGTACAGCCGGCCGTCGGGGGAGCGGGTGCCCTCCGGGTAGATCGAGAAGATCTTGCCCTCCTCCAGGACGCGGCGGCCCGTCATCAGCGCCGCGACACCGCCCCGGCCGCCGTCCCGGTCCACCGGGATCATGCCGACGCTGGTGAAGAACCAGGCCATCAGGCGGCCCTTGAAGCCCTTGCCCGTGACGTACTCGTCCTTGCCGATGAAGAAGACCGGGCGGTCCGTGCAGATCGGCATGATCATCGAGTCGATGAACGTGAGGTGGTTGCCCGCCAGGATCACCGGACCCGTCCCGGGGATGTTCTCGGCACCTTCCACACGTGGGCGGAACATCAGACGCAGGATCGGTCCGAGCACTGCCTTGATGAGTGCGAGACGGGACAACGGTTCCTCCGGTGTCGGGGGCGTGGGCGGCGTCGTACGGGGGCCGTGCAGGTGAGGACGATACTCGCGGGTCACCGTCGTGCGCACATCGGGTTCACCGATCGGATACGCAGTGTTGACGTGTGTTTCCGCCAAGTTCGGCCAGGGTCTGCCGCAGGTAAGGGGCGAGTGCCTACGGTCGGAGCAACGATTGACAGGTGCGGGACATCACATCGAAGGAGCCTTCATGACACAGGGTGAGCACCGGAGCCCGGCCCGGCGGACGGTCCTCGGGGCGGCGGGCGCCGCTGTACTGGGAGCCTCGACGGCCCTTCCCACGGGCGCCGCGCAGGCCGCCGAGGCACGGGGCAAGGGTCACGGCTTCCGCTCCCTCCCCGTCCCCACCGTCATCGCACACCGCGGCGCCAGCGGCTACCGCCCCGAGCACACCCTCGGCTCCTACCAGCTCGCGCTCGACCTCGGCGCCCACGTGATCGAGCAGGACCTCGTCCCCACCAAGGACGGCCACCTGGTCTGCCGCCACGAGAACGACATCACCGGCACGACGGACATCGCCGACCACCCGGAGTTCGCCTCCCGCAGGACCACCAAGTCCGTCGACGGCGTGTCCCTGACCGGCTGGTTCACCGAGGACTTCACCCTCGCGGAGCTCAAGACCCTCCGCGCCAAAGAGCGCATCCCCGGCACCCGCCAGCAGAACACGCTCTATGACGGCCGCTGGCAGATACCCACCTTCGAGGAGGTGCTGCGCTGGGCCGAGCAGGAGGGCCGCCGCCGGGGCCGCGAGGTCTGGCTGCACGTCGAGACCAAGCACCCCACCTACTTCCGCTCCCTCGGCCTCGGCCTGGAGGAGCGCCTCGCCAAGCTGCTGCGCCGGTACGGGCGTCACCGCGCCGACTCCGCGGTCTTCCTGCAGTCCTTCGAGCCGAGCAGCATGCAGCGGATGGCGAAGCTGGTGAACTCCCCGCGCGTGGTGCTGCTGTGGACCGCGGACGACCGGCCGTGGGACTTCGTCCAGGCGGGTGACCCGCGCACGGTCGCGGATCTGGTCACGCCCGAGGGGCTGCGGTGGATCGCCTCGTACGCCCAGGGCATCGGTCCGGTCCTCGACCTGGTCATCCCGAAGGACAAGGACGGCCGCCTCGGGACCCCGACGACCCTGGTGCGCGACGCGCACGCGGAGGGCCTGATCCTCCACCCGTACACCCAGCGCAACGAGAACAGCTTCCTGCCCGCCGACTTCCGCCGCGGCACGGACCCGACGGCCTACGGAGACGCCTTCGGCGCCCTGAAGACGTACCTCGCCACGGGCATCGACGGCATCTTCACCGACAACCCGGACACAGCACTGCTGGCCGCTTCGGACTGACCCCGTTGTGGGCATACGTTCCGCAGGGGCGGAACGGGTGGGCACAACCCACAAGCGCGGCGCCGTCCCGTGGTCCGTCCAGCCCAAGACCCTGGGCCCGGACCACGGGCAACCGCACCCACGCGAGTGGTTTACGCACAAGTCCGCAACCGCCCGCCGCCCCGCCCCGTCGTGCCGGACATGACCCCCGACCCACACCTCCTCCGCACCCTCGCCCCCCTCCTCGCCGCCGAGTCCAGCGCCGAGGCCCCCGCCGCCGGCGTCGACGCGGGCGACCTCGAACAGGCCGTCTGGCTCAAGCTCCTGGAGCGCCTCCAGGAGCACGACGCCCCCACCCGCCCCGCCGACTGGCTCCGCCGCGCCGTCCGCGCCGAGGCCCGCCGCGCCCGCCGCGCCGCGCTGCGGGAGCGCCCGTACCGGGGCGAGGAGGCCGCCGAGCCGCACGACGGCTCCCCCGAGAGCACCGCCCTGACGACCGAACGCCGCCGCGCCGTCCGCGCCGCCGTCCGCCGCACCCCCGGCCACTGCCCGCGCCTGCTCACCGCGATGCTCGACCCGGCCGACCCCACCTACCGGGAAATCGCAGGGGAGTTGGGTATCTCACAAGGCAGTCTGGGGCCGATGCGTTCCCGCTGCCTGGGATGCCTGCGCAGAATGCTGGCTGCAGAGGTTCCCGCGGCGACCTTGAGGGGAAGGGTGCGGGAGACCGACCGATGGACCAGGTGAGCGGGAGGCATGCACACATGGGCATGAGCGTGACCATCTCAGCGGCTGACGCGCAGGACGCGGAGCACATACTCAAGCTGCAGTACCTCTGTTACCAGAGCGAGGCCGAGCTCTACGGCGACTACGCCATCGAGCCGCTCACCCAGACCCTGGACGCCCTGCGGGCCGAACTCGCCCAGGGCCACGCGCTCGTGGCGCGCCTCGGCGACGAGGTCATCGCCTCCGTACGCGGCCGGGTCGACGAGGCGGGCACCGTACGGATCGCCAAGCTCATCGTCCACCCGCGCATGCAGCGGCACGGCCTCGGCGGCCGGCTGCTCGACGCCATCGAGGCCCACTTCGCCGGCGACCCGGCCCCCACCGCCAAGCGCTTCCAGCTCTTCACGGGCCACCGCAGCGAGGGCAACCTGCGGCTGTACCGGAAGAAGGGGTACGAGCAGGTCGCCACGCGCGAGATCGGGCCCCGGCTCACGCTCGTGACCCTGGAGAAGGCGGCTTAGGCAGTCACCCGGGAGCGCCGCAGCCACCAGATCCCGGTCACCGGCAGCAGTACCGGGATGAAGATGTAGCCGTAGCCGTAGTCCGACCAGACCGTCGCGTCGGGGAACGCGGACGGGTCAAGCAGCGTCCAGGTCCCCACGGTCAGTACGCCCACCAGCTCGGCGGCGCAGCACACAAGCGCCGCCCTGCGGGCCGTCTCCCCGCCCCGGACCAGCGTGTACGTGATGAAGGCGTACACCACGGCCGCCACCGCGGACAGCGCGTACGCGAGCGGCGCCCGGTCGAACTCGGTGGCGATCTGGTAGATCGAGCGCGAGACCGCGCCGACCGACATCACGCCGTACAGCCACACCAGCAGCATGCCGGGGCCCTTGACCAGGCGCGTGCCCCTGCCGGTCGCGTCCGTCGCGGTCATCAGCCCACCGTCCAGATGTCGAAGAGACGTACCTCCAGGACCGCGAGCACGACCCCGCTCGCCGCCACCGTCGCCGAGCCCCAGCGGCTCCGCTCCGTCAGCGACATGAAGGCGGCCGCCGGCACCGCGCACAGCGCGCCCAGCAGATACGCGACGAAGATCGTCGCCCCCTCCTCGGCCTTCTCGCCGCGCGACAGCTGCACGATGCCGACGACCAGCTGGACCAGGGCGAGGAAGGTCACCACGGCCATGCCGATGAAGTGCCAGTCCTTGGTCGGCTGGTCTCGGGTGAAGGCGAAGCCGCACCAGGCGGCGAGGGCGAGCGCGGCCACCGAGACCGCGACCGTCAGGGCGTCAAGCATGGCCCCGAGGGTATTACGGGCCGAAAGGCCCGATGCGCTCGCCCCCCGCCCCGCAACAGCAGGCGGACCCGTGGCCTTGACCACACCCGCCACCGTTCCGAGCCTCTCGCCGACGTCGCCGTAACCGACCTGTCGGACGTATCCGCGCAGGCCACGGACGGGGGAGCAGAGATCGGCGTGGGCGCCGGACGGCCGCCCCGGCTGTCCGGATGATGTCTCAGCGACGTCCGCTATTCGGACACCCTCGAAGTGGCCGTACCCCCGTGTGCTCTACTTGCAGCCATGACCACGACGAGCAGCCGCACACTTGCGACCGAGGCGAACACGACGCCCGGTGCTCGCTGTATGTGTCGAATGTGCGCCTTCTGAGGGCCCCCGCCTGCGCCTCGCGCCCCGAAGCGAGACCCGACGGCCGAGCCGATCCGCCCGCCCCGAGCGACGGACCGTGCCTGCCCCGCGCACGAGCTGCCTCCGGTCACCCACCGAAGCGGCCGATCTGCGCCTGACTGTCCGAACGACGAATGCCCCGTGCCCGGCGGACCCCGCGCCGCGCACTCGACAGTGACGGAAACCCCTGTGATCACCACTTCGGGCCTGACCAAGGTCTACGAGTCGCGAGGCCGCCAGGTCACCGCTCTGGACGGCGTCGACCTCCACGTCCGCGAGGGCGAGGTGTACGGCGTGATCGGCCAGAGCGGCGCCGGCAAGTCCTCGCTCATCCGCTGCGTCAACCTCCTGGAGCGTCCCACCTCCGGCACCGTGACCGTGGACGGCGTCGACCTCACCGCCCTGGCGGCGAACGGCCGTCGCGCCGGGCGCGATCTGCGCCGCGCCCGCAGCAGCATCGGCATGGTCTTCCAGCACTTCAACCTGCTGTCCTCCCGCACGGTCAAGGACAACATCGAGCTTCCCCTGGAGATCCTCGGCGTCTCCGGCGCCGAACGCACCCGCCGCGCCCTGGAACTCCTCGACCTCGTCGGCCTCGCCGACAAGGCCAAGGCCTACCCCGGCCAGCTCTCCGGCGGCCAGAAGCAGCGCGTCGGCATAGCCCGCGCCCTGGCCGGCAACCCCAAGGTCCTGCTCTCCGACGAGGCCACCAGCGCCCTCGACCCGGAGACCACCCGCTCCATCCTCCAGCTGCTGAGCGACCTCAACCGGCAGCTCGGCCTCACCGTCCTCCTCATCACGCACGAGATGGACGTCGTCAAGACGATCTGCGACTCGGCCGCGCTGATGCAGAAGGGCCGGATCGTGGAGTCCGGCACCGTGAGCGAATTGCTCGCCACCCCCGGCTCCGAGCTGGCCGCCGAACTCTTCCCGGTCAGCGGCGCCCCCACCGGCCCCGACCGCACAGTGGTCGACGTCACGTTCCACGGCGAGGCCGCCACCCGGCCGGTGATCTCCCAGCTCTCCCGTACGTACAACATCGACATCTCGATCCTCGGCGCCGCCATGGACACCGTCGGCGGCAAGCAGATCGGCCGGATGCGGATCGAACTGCCCGGCCGTTACGAGGAGAACGTCGTCCCCGTCGGCTTCCTGCGCGAGCAGGGCCTCCAGGTCGACGTCGTCGACGAGGACCCGACCCCCGAGCTCCACGTGCCCACCCAGGGTCTCGTCAAGGAAGGTGCCAAGTGACCTGGTCGGAGATGCAGCCCCTCCTCGAGCAGGGCACCGTCGACACCCTCTACATGGTCCTGTGGGCCACGGTCGTCACCGTCCTCGGCGGACTGCCGCTCGGCATCCTCCTCGTCCTCACGGACAAGGGCGGACTGCTGCAGAACACCGTGGTCAACAAGGTCGTCGGCGTGATCGTGAACATCGGCCGCTCGCTGCCGTTCATCATCCTGCTGATCGCCCTGATCCCCTTCACGACCTTCGTCGTCGGCACCTTCATCGGCCCCACCGCGATGATCGTGCCGCTCGCCATCGGCGCCATCCCGTTCTTCGCGCGCCTCGTCGAGACCGCGATCCGCGAGGTCGACCACGGACTGGTCGAGGCCGTCCAGTCCATGGGCGGCTCCGTCCCGACGATCATCCGCAAGGTGCTGCTGCCGCAGGCACTGCCCTCGCTCGTCTCCGCCGTCACCACCACCGTCATCGTGCTCATCGGTTACTCCGCGATGGCCGGCGCGGTCGGCGGCGAAGGCCTCGGCTCCAAGGCCATCACGTACGGATACCAGCGCTTCGACACCCAGTTCATGCTGGTCACCGTCGTCGTCCTGATCGCGATCGTCACCGTCGTCCAGCTCATCGGCGACCTCGCCGTCCGGCTCCTCGCCCGCCGAGGACGCACGGCGTAACCCCATCGACTTCGTTCTCGAAGAAACAGCCCGGACTTGTTGTCCAGGCGTCCACCGCACCACCAGAAAGAGGCACTTTTCGTGCGTAAGAACATCAAGCTCACCGCCGGTATCGCCGCCACCGCCGCCCTCGCCCTCGGCCTCACCGCCTGCGGCACGGCCTCCGACCCGTCCTCCGCGAAGGACGCGGCCGGCTCCGGCGACAAGCCCCTCGTCGTCGCCGCGTCCCCGACGCCGCACGCCGACATCCTGAACTACGTCAAGGACAACCTCGCCGCGAAGGAGGGCCTGAAGCTGGAGGTGAAGGAGTTCACGGACTACGTCCTGCCGAACACCGCCACCGAGTCCGGCCAGGTCGACGCCAACTTCTTCCAGCACAAGCCGTACCTCGACGACTTCAACACGAAGAACAACACCCACGTCGTCCCGGTGGTCAACGTCCACCTGGAGCCCCTCGGCCTCTACTCCAAGAAGGTCAAGTCGCTCGCGGACATCAAGGCCGGCCAGACCATCGCCGTCCCCAACGACACCACCAACGGCGGCCGCGCGCTCCAGCTGCTCGCCGCGAACGGTCTCATCACGCTCAAGGACGGCGTCGGCACCAACGCCAAGCTCTCCGACATCACGGACAAGAAGGGCCTGGAGTTCAAGGAGCTGGAGGCCGCCACCGTGCCCCGCGCCCTGAACGACGTGGACGCCGCCGTCATCAACGGCAACTACGCCATCGAGGCCAAGCTCGCCCCGGCCAAGGACGCCATCGCCCTGGAGAAGGCCGACGACAACCCGTACGCCAACTTCCTCGCCGTCAAGGAGGGCAACGAGAAGGACGCCCGCGTGCAGAAGCTCGCCAAGCTCCTCAACTCGCCCGAGGTGAAGAAGTACATCGAGGACACGTACAACGGCTCGGTCGTCCCGGCCTTCGGCGCCGTCGCCAAGTAAGGCCCGCAGTACAGTTCTTGTGACGAAGGCCCCCGCATCCCGTCCGGTGCGCGGGGCCTTCGTCGCACCTCCGCCGGATCTGACGCCACATCGGACCCGGCCATGCGCACCGGCGACTGCATGCTGCATGCTGTGCGTTCACGGTCGATTCGGACGGTCCACGGCATGGAGCTGAGCATGACTACCACCTTCCCGGACATCTCCATCAACACGGACCGGTTGGTGCTGCGCGCGCTCGAAGAGGCGGACGCGCCCGCCCTCGCCGAGATGATGAACGACGAGATGGTCGCGGCCTGGACGGCCGTCCCCCAGCCGTACACCGAGGACGCCGCACTCCGCTGGATCACCGCGTACGCCCCCACCGAACGCGCCGCCGGCCGAGGCCTCGACCTCGCCGTCACCGAATTCCTCACCCAGCGCCTCGTGGGCGTCATCCAGCTGAGCAACACCGACTGGCGGGTCCGCTCCACCGAGATCTCCTACATCATCGCCCCCTGGGCCCGCGGCGAGGGATACGCCTCCGAGGCCGCCCTCGCCACCGCCCAGTGGCTCTTCGGCGACCAGGGATTCGAACGCATCGAGCTGCGCACCGCCGCCGACAACACCGCCTCCCAGCAGGTCGCCCAGAAGATCGGCTGCATCAGCGAAGGCGTCCTCAGAGGCGCCTGCATAGCCCGCACCCGCACCGAGGACGGGGAGTGGGCCGACCTGCGCACCGACTTCATCGTCTGGGGCCTGCTCCCCGAGGACCTCGAAGGCGTCGCCGACCAGATGGCGGAGGCCGGCTACTCGTCCTTCACCGACTGGAGCTGAGCCCGCCACCGATCCCGGGTACCCTCGACACGCCCCACGACCTGCGACAAGACCTCAGGAGACAGACAACGATGGCCGACCGGGTCACGGTGATCGGCTGGGACGGCTCGCCCCTCACCGCAGCGGCCCGGTCCGCGCTCTCCGCCGCCACGCTCGTGGCCGGCGCCCCGCACCACCTCGCGCTGCCCGAGGTACCGCCCGCCGCCGAAAGGATCCGCCTCGGCAGCGTCGACCTCGCCGCCCGCCGCATCGCGGGCCACCGCGGCACCGCCGTCGTCCTCGCCGACGGCGACCCCGGCTTCTTCGGCGTCGTCCGCACCCTGCGCGCCCCCGAGCACGGCCTGGAGGTCGAGGTCGTCCCCGCCGTCTCCTCCGTCGCCGCCGCCTTCGCCCGGGCCGGCATGCCCTGGGACGACGCCCGGATCGTCGTCGCCCACCAGCGCACCCTCCGTCGCGCCGTCAACGTCTGCCGCGCCCACACCAAGGTCGCCGTCCTCACCTCGCCCGGCGCCGGCCCCGCCGAACTCGCCCTCCTCCTCGACGGCGTGCACCGGACCTTCGTCATCTGCGAGGAACTCGGCACCGACCGCGAACAGGTCACCGTCCTCACCTCCGACAAGGCCGCCGACCACGCCTGGCGCGACCCCAACGTGGTCATCGTCATCGGCGGCACGGCCGGCGCCCCGCCCGGCGGCTGGCTCATGGGCCAGGAGACCCCGGCCGTACGAGGCTGGGCCCTGCCCCTCGAAGAGCCCGGCCGCAGCGGCGAGGACCCGACCCTGCGCGCGACCCAGCTCGCCCGGCTCGGCCCCCGCGTCGGCGACCTGGTCTGGGACATCGGCTGCGGCACCGGCGCGCTCGCCGTCGAGGCCGCCCGCTTCGGCGCCGCCGTCATCGCCGTGGACGCCGACGCGGACGCCTGCGCCCGCACCGAGGCGGCCGCCCGCCGCCACGGCGTCCAGCTCCAGGCCGTCCACGGCCGGGCCCCGCACGTACTGGAACGGCTCCCCGAACCCGACGTCGTACGGATCGGGGGCGGCGGCGTCCCCGTCGTCACCGCCTGCACCGACCGCCGGCCCGAGCGGATCGTCGCCCACGCCTCCACTCGCGACGAGGCCGAGGCCATCGGCGCGGCCCTCGCCGACGGCGGCTACACCGTCGAATGCGCCCTGCTCCAGAGCGTCGGCCTCGACCCGAACGACTGGTCGGAACGCGACCGCTCCGTCGTCTTCCTGCTCTCCGGCCGCCGGATCGATCGCGCCCCCTGATCAAGCCGCCCGACCGGGCCAGGTAGGCTGGCCGATCGTCGTACCGCACCCGGGCCTTCGGCAGTTTGTTCTCCAATGTCCGGAACCAGGGGCCCGTTTGGGCCCCTGATGTGGTACGGAGCAACGGGGGGACGCGCGACGTGGCGCAGTCCACAGCAAACCGTGGCGGATCCGCCTGTCATGACGGCCGATGGCCGCGACAATGCTGGGGTGCCCGCGCGTCATTCGTGCCGCACGGCGCGCACGCTCGTTCTTGTTGACGGGCGAAGGTCTGAAGGAGCACAACCGATGGGCGAGGGGTACGCATGACGGACACCGGCCAGGTCCCGGGCGAGGGGCTGCCGGAGAACGCAGGCATGGTCGAGCAGCCGGGCATCCCCGCTCCGGGCGCGTACACCTTCCTGGACCCCTCCGAAAGCGCAGCCGAGGACGACGACCTGCTTCTGATGCCGGGCGCGCAGGGCGCGTGGAGCGAGCACCAGCCGGGCACCGTGCCCGCGCCGCCGGTCGCCGTTCCGGCACCCGGGACGATGCCGGGCCGACCGGTGGGCGACCCGCTCACCGACCCGCTGGCCGGACCGATCGCCGACGCTCTCGCCGCCCAGACCCCGCCGGCCCCGGCCGCACCCGTCGCCCACGAGGCCGTCTCCACCCCGGCCCACGGCGTCCCGACCGGCCTCTCGACCCCCGCGCACGGCGTGCCGTTGGCGCCCGAGCCGCCCGTCCACGCCGTCTCGACGCCCGCTCACGGTGTGCCGGTCGCGCCCGAGGCCGTCGGTGTGCCGCTGGCGCCCGTCCACACCGTCTCGACACCGGCGCACGGGGTGCCCCTGGCCCCGCAGGAGCCGGTCGCGTCCGAGGTCGTCACCGACCACGGCTACGAGCCCGGAATCCTGGACACCGGCGCCCACGAGGCCGCCGGCCGCGACTCCGGCTCGGTGGACCTCGGTGGCGTACGCGTACCCCCGCAGGCCGCCGCTCCGACCCCGCCGCCCGCCCGCCGCCCCCTGCACATGGGCCCGCCCATGCCGGAGAACAGCGGGGGAGTCGTACGCTCCCTGGCCGACCGTGGCCCCGCCGCCCCCGTCCCGGCCCCGGCACCCGCGCCCGCGCCTGTCGCGGCCCCCGTTGCCGCGATGGCGCCCACCCCGATCCCCGCCCGGATCCCGGGACCGCAGACGACCGGCCTCGAATACATCGACGTCCCCCAGGAGCAGCCGGCCGCCCCGGTCGCCCCGCAGCTCGGCGAGACCCCGCCGCAGGGTGCCGTGCCGTGGGACCCGCAGCCCGTGCAGGCTCCTGCGCCCGCAGAAACGGTCGGCCAGTTCGTCCAGGTCGAGGGCACGGTCCCGACGACCCCGCACCTGGCACCGACCCCGATGCCCGAGGAGCCGGCCGCCGAGGCCCCCGTGGAGGCGCCCGCTCCGGTGGAGCCGGCTGCTCCGGTGGAGCCGTCCGCGGAGGAGACCCCCGCGCCCGTCCCGGCGCCGCGCGACGGCGGCCCGGCCGCCGCCGTACCCGTACCGCCGGTCGAGGAAGCCGCCGCCGAACCGGCGCCGCAGCCCGAGGCGCCCGCCGAGGTCGCGGCCGAGACCGAGGCTGTGGCCGAGGTCGTCGCCCTGCCCGCGGCCGAAGAGCCGGTGGCCGAAGGGCCCCAGGCGGCGGACCCCGCCGTCGAGCAGGCCGCCCCTGCCGAGCAGGTCGCAGAGACCCCGGTGGACGACGCCCCGGCCGAGGGCGCCCCCAACGAGGCCGTCGTGATCGAGGAGCCCGCCGCGGAGGCGCCCCCGGCCGTCGAGGAGCAAACGGCCCAGGACCCCGCGGCCCAGGAATCCGCAGCCCAGGGCCCCGCGGCCCAGCCCGCACACGCCGAAGAACCGGCCATCCTGGACGCGGCAGCCCAGGCCACCGACACCGAAGAACCGGCCGTCTTGGGCGCCACCCCCCAGAACTCGGCAGTCCAGGAAGTCGCGGGCGAGGAACCCGGCGTCGAGGAAGAGCCGGTCGACGAGCAGGCTGTCGAGGAGGCTGCCGAGGCGGCCGTCGGCGCACCGGCGCCGGGGTACGACGACGCCGAGCGCGAGGCCGTGCTGCGCGTCATGCGTGAGCGCCGCGACATCCGCAACGGCTTCCGCTCCGACCCCATCCCGCACGAGGTGCTGCTCCGCGTCCTGGAGGCCGCCCACACGGCCCCCAGCGTCGGCCACTCCCAGCCCTGGGACTTCGTCGTCATCCGCTCCGCCGAGACCCGCCGGAGCATGCACGAACTCGCCCAGCGCCAGCGCGAGGCCTACGCCAACTCGCTGCCGAAGGCCCGGGCGAAGCAGTTCAAGGAACTGAAGATCGAGGCCATCCTCGACACCCCGGTCAACATCGTCGTGACCGCCGACCCGACCCGAGGCGGCCGGCACACCCTCGGCCGCTACACGCAGCCGCAGATGGCGCCGTACTCCTCGGCCCTCGCCGTCGAGAACCTGTGGCTCGCCGCTCGCGCCGAAGGCCTCGGCGTCGGCTGGGTCAGCTTCTTCGACGAGCGCGAGATGGTCCGCGCGCTCGGCCTGCCCGAGCACCTCGAAGTGGTCGCGTACCTCTGCGTCGGTTACGTCGACGAGTTCCCCGAGGAGCCCGAGCTGATGCAGGCGGGCTGGTCCAAGCGCCGCCCGCTGTCCTGGGTCGTCCACGAGGAGACGTACGGCCGTCGGGCGCTGCCCGGCGAGGAGCCGCACGACCTGCTCCAGGAGACCGTCGCCAACATCCGCCCGCTGGACGCGAAGGCGCTCGGCGAGGCGTGGGAGCGGCAGAAGCGCATGACGAAGCCCGCCGGGGCCCTCGGCATGCTGGAGATCATCTCCGCACAGCTCTCCGGCCTCTCCCGGATGTGTCCGCCCCCGATCCCCGAGCCGGCCGCCGTGGCGATCTTCGCCGGTGACCACGGCGTGCACGCCCAGGGCGTCACCGCCTGGCCCCAGGAGGTGACCGGCCAGATGGTCGCGAACTTCCTCGGCGGGGGAGCGGTCTGCAACGCCTTCGCGAACCAGGTCGGCGCCGAGGTCTGCGTCGTCGACGTCGGCGTCGCGTCAGACCTCCCCGCCACGCCCGGCCTCCTGCCCCGCAAGGTCCGCGCAGGCACCGCCGACTTCACGACGGGCCTCGCGATGACCCGCGACGAAGTGCTCGCGGCCATCGAGGTGGGCATCGAAACAGCCCGCGACCTCGTCGCAGCGGGCAACAAGGCCCTGCTCACCGGCGAGATGGGCATCGCGAACACCACCGCGTCGGCCGCCCTCATCTCGGTCTACACGGGCGTGGACCCGACCGAGGTCACCGGCCGCGGCACGGGCATCAACGACGAGATGCACGCGCGGAAGGTGGACGTGGTCCGCCGCGCGCTCGACCTCCACAAGCCGGACCCGGCGGACCCGATCGGCGTCCTCTCGGCGATCGGCGGCCTGGAGCACGCGGCGCTCGTCGGCCTGATCCTGGGCGCGGCCTCACTCCGTACCCCCGTCGTCCTGGACGGCGTCTCGACGGGCGCGGCGGCGCTGGTGGCCCGGGCGATCGCGCCCGAGTCCCTGGCGGCCTGCATCGCGGGCCACCGCAGCGCCGAGCCGGGCCACGTGGCGGCCCTGAACAAGCTGGGCCTGCGCCCCCTGGTCGACCTCGACCTCCGCCTCGGCGAGGGCACCGGCGCCCTCCTCGCCCTCCCGATCGTCCAGAGCGCGGCCCGCGCGATGCACGAGGTGGCGACGTTCGACTCGGCGGGCGTCACGGAGAAGTAGCCCGGGGCGCCGCCTCGTGACCGTTGTGGGCATTCGTTCCGCTGGGGCGGAACGGGTGGGCACAACGGAACGGCGCCCTTGCGGGCGCGTCCGCTCCCGTTGGCCTGCCCGCACGACGTGGGCGTCCACCCCTGAGGGGCGGACCGCACCCGTGGGCGCCAGGCCGGGGAAGCGGAGGCACCCGCAAGGGCGCCGTCCCGTGTGCCCACCCGTCCCGCCCTGCGGGACGATTGCCCACACGGGGCGGGATATCCGTCACAGGCCGCCCACCCCCGGTGACCGATATCGTGGGCACCGGGCACAGCACCCCGCCCCACCAGCCGCTTCACCGCCGCAGCGGCCCCGCACACCCCGCCCTCCGAGGAGCCGCACACAGATGGCTGAGCACGCCGCGCACCCCGCCTACCCCGTAGGACTCCGTCTCTCCGGCCGGCGCGTCGTCGTCTTCGGCGGCGGTCAGGTCGCCCAGCGCCGCCTCCCCGCCCTGATCGCGGCAGGCGCGGCGATCACCCTCATCTCCCCCTCCGCGACCCCCTCCGTGGAGGCGATGGCCGAGGCCGGCGAGATCACCTGGATCAAGCGCCGTTACGAAGAGGGCGACATCGCCGACGCCTGGTACGCGCTCGTCGCCACCAGCGACCCCGTCGCCAACGCCGCCGCCTCCGCCGAGGCCGAGCGGACCAAGACCTGGTGCGTGCGCGCCGACGACGCCGAGGCGGCCACCGCCTGGACCCCGGCCACCGGCCGCAGCGAGGGCGTGACCGTCGCCGTGCTCACCGGCCACGACCCGCGCCGCTCCGCCGCTGTGCGGGACGCCATCGTCGAGGGCCTCCGGGACGGTTCGATCGCCGCCCCCCAGCACCGCACCCGTACCCCCTTCGTCGCCCTCGTCGGCGGCGGCCCCGGCGACCCCGACCTGATCACGGTCCGCGGCCGCCGGCTGCTTGCCGAGGCCGACGTGGTCATCGCCGACCGCCTCGGCCCCCGCGACCTGCTGAACGAGCTCCCGCCGCACGTCGAGGTGATCGACGCGGCGAAGATCCCGTACGGCCGCTTCATGGCGCAGGAGGCCATCAACAACGCGCTGATCGAGCACGCCAAGGCCGGTAAGTCGGTCGTACGGCTCAAGGGTGGCGACCCGTTCGTCTTCGGCCGCGGCATGGAGGAGGCCCAGGCGCTGGCGGCCGAGGGCATCGCCTGCACGGTCGTCCCCGGCATCTCCAGCTCGATCTCCGTCCCCGGCGCGGCGGGCATCCCGGTCACGCACCGCGGAGTGGCCCACGAGTTCACCGTCGTCAGCGGCCACGTCGCGCCCGACGACCCGCGCTCCCTCGTCGACTGGGCGTCGCTGGCCAAGCTCACGGGCACGCTGGTGATCCTGATGGGCGTCGACAAGATCGGGAAGATCGCCGAGGCGCTCATTGCGCACGGCAAGTCCCCGGAGACGCCGCTCGCCCTGGTCCAGGAGGGCACCACGGCCACGCAGCGCCGGGTGGACGCCACGCTGGCCACGGTCGCGGAGCGGGTCAAGGCCGAGGAGGTCCGCCCGCCGGCGGTCATCGTCATCGGCGACGTGGTGACGGAGGGCCCTGAGAAGCTGGTGAAGTAGCCAAGCCCATGAAGTAACCCAAGCCCGCGAAGTAACCAAGCCCGTTAAGTAACCGGGGGTAACCAACCCCCGTCGCACACATTGGCACCGCACCCCGGAGAAGGCAGTATCACCTCGTGGCCGAACTCATCACGATCGACGACCCCGACGACCCGCGCCTGCGCGACTACACCGGCCTGACCGACGTGGAGCTGCGCCGCAGGCGCGAGCCCGCCGAGGGTCTGTTCATCGCCGAGGGCGAGAAGGTCATCCGTCGAGCGCGGCAGGCCGGGTACGAGATGCGGTCAATGCTGCTCTCCGCCAAGTGGGTCGACGTCATGCGCGACGTCATCGACGAGGTCCCGGCGCCGGTGTACGCGGTGCAGCCGGAGCTCGCCGAGCGCGTCACCGGCTACCACGTGCACCGCGGAGCCCTCGCCTCGATGCAGCGCAAGCCGCTGCCGAGCGCCGAGGAACTCCTCCGCGACGCCCGCCGGGTCGCCGTGATGGAGTCGGTCAACGACCACACCAACATCGGCGCCATCTTCCGCAGCGCGGCCGCGCTCGGCATGGACGCGGTGCTGCTGTCGCCGGACTGCGCCGACCCGCTGTACCGCCGCTCGGTGAAGGTCTCCATGGGCGCGGTCTTCTCGGTCCCGTACGCCCGTCTGGAGACCTGGCCGCGCGGTCTGGAGGCGGTACGGGAGGCGGGCTTCAAGCTGCTCGCCCTCACGCCGGACGAGAAGGCCTCCCCGATCGACGTGGCGGCCCCGCACAAGCTGGAACGGGCGGCGCTGATGCTCGGTGCCGAGGGCGACGGCCTGTCCACGCAGGCGCTGCGCGCGGCGGACGAGTGGGTCCGTATCCCGATGGCGCACGGCGTCGACTCGCTCAACGTGGGCGCGGCAGCGGCCGTGGCCTTCTACGCGGTGGCGAGCGGCCGCCCGCAGGACTGATCCTGGCAGGACTGACCCTGCAGGGGGACTAACCCTGCAGGGCCTGCGCGGCGGCGATCCCCAGGGCGACGACCAACGTCACCACCACGAACACGAACAGCCGCTGCCGCAGCAGTCGCGGATTGGCGGGCCGCCGGCCGGTCGAGGTACTGCGCGCACCGCCGGGCCGGGAGGCCGCGGGACGCCCGCCCGGCCGGGACTGCGGGGCGCGTGACCCGCCGGCGCCGCCGCCCGTGCGGGGTGCGGACGGCCGCGAAGCAGATCCCGGGGCGGCGGACCGCCCCTGTGTACTGCGCTCGGTGTACCGCTCCGTCGGCCGGCTGCCCGTGGATCCGGTCGGCTGCTCCGTACGGTCCCGCTGCGCCGGCGGGCGGGCGGCGGGCAGCCCCTGCGCCTCGCGGGCGGCGATCTCCTTGAGCCGCATGGACAGCTGAAGGGTGCTGGGGCGGTCCTCGGGATCCTTGGCGAGACAGGCCCGTACGAGCGGGGCCAGGGCGTCCGGTACGCCGTTCAGCTGCGGCTCCTCGTGGACCACGCGGTAGAGCATGACCTCGGAACTGCCGTGCCCGAAGGGTGAGTCCGCCATCGCCGCGTACGCGAGGGTGGCACCGAGCGAGAAGACGTCCGTGGCCGGGGTGACGGCCGCGCCCCGCACCTGCTCGGGCGCGAGGAAGCCGGGGGAGCCGACGGCCGTGCCCACGTGGGTGAGGGTGCTGGCGCCGGTGGCCCAGGCGATGCCGAAGTCGATGATCCGGGGGCCCTTGGGGGACAGCAGGATGTTGGAGGGCTTGAGGTCCCGGTGGACGACACCGGCCTCGTGGACGGCGACCAGGCCCTCGGAGAGCGCGGCTCCGATTGCGGCCACGTCGGCGGCGCGCAGCGGACCCTCTTCGGCGACCCGGTCGTGCAGCGAGGGGCCGGGCACGTACTGGGTGGCGAACCAGGGGCGGTCGGCCTCCAGGTCGGCGGCGACCAGCCGGGCGGTGCAGCCGCCCCGGATGCGCCGGGCCGCGGAGACCTCGCGGGCGAACCGCGACCGGAACTCCTGGTCCTCGGCCAGGTCCGGCCGGATCACCTTCAGTGCCACCCGCTGACCGCGGCGGTCGGATCCCAGGTACACGACCCCCATCCCGCCGGCCCCGAGCCGGCGGTGGAGCCGGAACGACCCGACGATCCGCGGATCCTCGCGCCGGAGCCGCATCATCGCCATGTCCGTCCCCTCGTCCGTTCGACGTGGCACAGCTTACGTATTGACGCCCCGGTGTGCTCATAGGCCGCGCCCTCGCCGGGGGATCGATTGTCAGTGCTGGGGAGGACACTTGAGGGGTGGTCAGGACGCCGTCGCAGACGCGCGTCCGGGCCGCGGCATTCTCCAATATCCAATCGCAGAAGGGGGATTCGGGCGATGAAGGGTGACCGCGTGGAGATAGTCGTGGACGCGGGGGACACGACACGGACGTACGAAGTGGTGGCAAGCCGGGCGGGCCGGAGGGTGGAGACGGCGGTACGGAGAGGGGTGGTGGAAGTGAGCGAAGTCACGCGCACGGGGGTGGTCGTCCGGACGGCCCGTTTCATGGCGAGCCGGGTCCTCGCGCTGGTCGAGCAGCCGGTCCCCCTCCGGGAAGACCCTCAGTCCTAGGGCGGTCCCTCCACCCAGGGGAGTACGCCGCGGGGGCACTCGTCATCCTCCGGGAGGCCCGGAGATCGGTACGCGGGCATGACGTCCGGGCGGCGTCCGATCCCTAGTGTTGAAGTCAAGCGGCGGGTGCAGCACTCGTCCCCCGAGGTCAGACACCCGCCGCTGCCAGACACGACAGGAGAGGAACCATGGCGTACCCGGTACCGCGGATCACCCCCCGACCTTCGGGCCGCCGCCACCCCCTGGTGGCGACCGCCATGGTCCTCCCTCTCGCGACCCTGCTGGTCGTCGTCTTCGGCGGCTGGGACGCAGTGGTCACACAGGCGTCGTCCGTGGGCGTGATGCTGGGGCGCTGAGCGGCGCCCCGGACCCGGGAGAGCGGCCCGGGTCGGGGACATCCGGCCAACAACCCCGTGGGGACGGGGGTACGGCGGACGGCAGCGTGCGGCCGGTCAGCTGGGGAGCTGACCGGCCCTCGCGCTTTTCGGGGCCACAGGCCCCAACGCCCCACCGGTTCCCGCACACCCGGCGCCGGGCGACGCGCAGCCTGCGCTGAGGGCGCAGCCCTCGGGAACCCCGGCACCCCCAGCCGGGTCACCGGGTACGGCCGGGTTGGTTCGCTCCGGGCGACGTAGTCGGCGCTTCCCGCGCTGGGGGCGCAGCCCTCGGGAACTCCGGCACGCCCCGCCGGGTCACCGGGTGCGGCCGGGTTGGTTCGCTCCGGGCGACGCGTAGCCGTCGCCTCCGAGGTCGGGGGCGCAGCCCCCGGGAACCGGCCACCCCCCCACCAGCCCCCGGCAGGGTTTCGGGAAGGGGTGGGGTGGGGGAGTCCTCCGTGCCCGCCACCCGCAGCGCGTACGCTCCCCGCGTGGAGCAGGACGAACTCGAACAGCTCAGCGCCCTCGCGCGGGACGCGGCGCACCGGGTCGATGCCGCGTGCCCGTGCGCCCCGCACACCGCGGCCGTGCTCGCCGATCGTGACGACGGGACCGTCGTCCGGCACGGCGCCGTCGTCGTCAAGGCCCACGCCCCCGGCATGGACCCCGACGCCCACGCGGCCCGGATCGCCGTCGCCGCTCTCGATGCGCTGGACGGGATCCTCCTCCCGCCCCACCAGACCCCCGCCCCCGCGCTCCAGGCCCGTCCCCTCACCGCCTGGCCCTACGGCACCCCCGTCGACCCGGCCGACCCCGACGCCGCCCCCTGGGAGGACGCGGCCCGGCTCCTCGCCCGGCTCCACCGCACCCCGCCACCCCCCGGCCTCCCACCCATGCGCGCCCCCGCCAAAGCAGCCCTCGCCGTGGAGCGGATGCGCCGGGCGGCCGGCGCGCCCCGCCCCGCCGTCGAGACCGTGCTGCGCGCCTGGCGCACCCTCCCCGAGGAGCAGACAGGCCGCCGTCTCCTCTGCCACGGCGACTTCCACCTCGGCCAACTCGTACGCGCCCCCCACCGCCCCCAAGCCCCCTGGCTCCTCATCGACGTGGACGACCTCGGCCTCGGCGACCCCGCCTGGGACCTGGCCCGCCCCGCCGCCTGGTTCGCCGCCGGGATCCTGCCCCCGGACATCTGGTCCCTCTTCCTCGACGCGTACCGACAGGCCGACGGCCCGGCCGTCACCGCCCACGACGACCCCTGGCCCCAACTCGACGTCCCCGCCCGCGCCCTGACCGTCCAGACCGCGGCGCTCTCCCTCGTCAAGTCCACCGCCGAGAACCGCCCGCTCGACGAGGTCGAGGAAGTGATGATCGACACCTGTGCCCGAATCGGCTCACTCCGAACCGAGTTGGCCGGGCCTGCGTCCCCATAAGCTGAAAGCACCATTCGAACGGCAGGGAGTTGAGCCGAGCATGCAGTGTCCCAAGTGCCACGCAGCGATGCACACCTACAACCGCAACGGCGTCCAGATCGAGCAGTGCAGCGGCTGCCGCGGGATATTCCTGGACTACGGCGAGCTGGAGGCCCTGACCCGGCTCGAGTCCCAGTGGGTGCAGCAGGCGCCGCCCGCGCCCGCCCCGCCGGCCTACCCGGCGCAGCCCGCCCCCGCCGCGCCCGCCTGGGGCGCCCCTCACCACGGCGGCCACCACGGCGGCGGTCACTACCGCCAGCGCGGCTTCGGCCGGATGCTCTTCTCCTCCTGAGAGTCCTGAGAGTCCTGAGAGAGCGGATACGACGAAGCCCCCGGCCGCGAGAGGCGACCGGGGGCTCCGTCATGTGGTGCGCGATACTGGGATTGAACCAGTGACCTCTTCCGTGTCAGGGAAGCGCTCTCCCGCTGAGCTAATCGCGCGGGGCCGGTCCCACACCATACAGGACCAGGGGTTACTGCCGTACTGCGTGCGCGATACTGGGATTGAACCAGTGACCTCTTCCGTGTCAGGGAAGCGCTCTCCCGCTGAGCTAATCGCGCGGGGATCCTTGCGGACCAGATCCTTCCGGATCAGTGGACGATACTGGGATTGAACCAGTGACCTCTTCCGTGTCAGGGAAGCGCTCTCCCGCTGAGCTAATCGTCCTTGGAGGTGGAGACGGGATTTGAACCCGTGTAGACGGCTTTGCAGGCCGTTGCCTCGCCTCTCGGCCACTCCACCAGGAGTGAATACGGGGGTTCGGGAAGATCCCCCACATCGAGCGGACGACGAGATTCGAACTCGCGACCCTCACCTTGGCAAGGTGATGCTCTACCAACTGAGCCACGTCCGCTTGTCGTTTCCGTTCCGCTTGCGCGTCCCGGCGACGTGTTGAACTCTAGCGGATTCCTGGGCCAGCACAAAAACGCGTTTCCGCAGCGTGCTGAGCTGCGCACGGAGCCGGACGGTCCGACGGCGGTCCGACAGGTTCGCGTGACGTTCACTCCCCGTGTCCCCGAGGTGGCTCGCAGCCGCCCACGCGAGCGCCCCGCCCACAGCCCCCGTCACCGCGTCCGCGCCCGCCCTAGACTCGATCCGTGCACGACCTTGCTCCTCTGGCCCGCTTCGGCGGCCTCGTCGCGACCGACCTGCGGGATGTCACCAGCGACCCCGCGGCTCTGGACTCCGCCGGCTTCTGGGCCGTCTCCGCGGACTTCGAGGGCCGCCTGACCTGCGCCCGCTTCGGCGACGTACGGGTGGACCCCGTCCCCGCGCCCGCCCCGGGCGCCTGGCGCGGGCCGGCCGCCGGTGACTGGACGTCGTCGCTCGACCGCGCCACGTACACCGAGGGCGTCCGTCGCATCCGCGAGCACATCGCGCGCGGTGAGGTCTATCAGGCCAACCTCTGCCGCGTGATGTCCGCGCCGCTGCCCGACCCCGCCGCCGCCGACGTCGACGCCCTCACCGCGCTGCTGGCCCGCGGCAACCCCGCTCCGTACGCCGGAACGATTCGGCTGCCCGCCCACGGCGTGGAGATCGCCACCGCGTCCCCCGAGCTCTATCTGCGCCGGGAGGGCCGCACCGTCGAGTCCGGCCCCATCAAGGGCACCGGGCGCACCGCCGAGGACCTGCTGGAGAAGGACCACGCCGAGAACGTGATGATCGTGGACCTCGTACGGAACGACCTCGGCCGGGTCTGCGCCACCGGCTCGGTCACCGTCCCCGAGCTCTGCGCCGTCGAGCCCCACCCTGGCCTGGTCCACCTCGTCTCCACCGTGCGCGGCGAGCTCGACGAGAAGGCGGGCTGGCCCGAGCTGCTCGCCGCCACCTTCCCGCCCGGCTCCGTCACGGGCGCCCCGAAGTCGAGCGCCCTGCGGATCATCGAAGCCCTGGAGACCGCCCCCCGCGGCCCGTACTGCGGAGGCATCGGCTGGGTCGACGCCGACCGCCGCACCGCCGAGCTGGCCGTCGGCATAAGGACCTTCTGGATCGACCGCCCCGAGGGCGTGCTCCGCTTCGGCACCGGCGCCGGCATCACCTGGGGCTCCGACCCGGAGCGCGAGTGGGCGGAGACCGAATTGAAGGCGTCCCGCCTGCTGGCGGTAGCGTCGGGCGCGTACGAGGCGAGCGGAAAGGCCATATCTCGATGAAACTCTGGGTCAACGGCGGGCTGCACGACGCGGAGGAAGCCCGGGTGTCCGTCCTGGACCACGGGCTGACCGTCGGCGACGGCGTCTTCGAAACGGTCAAGGCCGAACGCGGCCGGACCTTCGCCCTCACCCTCCACCTGGAGCGCCTCACCCGCTCCGCTCGTGGCCTCGGCCTGCCCGACCCCGACCTCGACGAGGTCCGCCGCGCCTGCGCCGCGGTGATCGAGGCCAACCCGATGGAGCTCGGCCGGCTCCGCATCACGTACACCGGCGGACTCTCCCCGCTCGGCTCCGAGCGCGGTGACGCCGGTGCCAGCCTCGTCGTGGCGCTCGGCGAGACGAGCCGCCGCCCCGACTCCACCGCCGTGATCACGGTCCCCTGGACCCGTAACGAGCGCGGGGCGCTCACCGGCCTGAAGACCACCTCGTACGCCGAGAACGTCGTCGCCCTCGCCAGGGCGGCCGAACGGGGCGCCACCGAGGCGCTGTTCGCCAACACGGTCGGACAGCTCTGCGAGGGCACCGGCTCCAATGTCTTCGTCGTGATCGACGGCCGGATCCACACCCCGCCCGTCTCCTCCGGCTGCCTGGCCGGCATCACCCGCGCCCTTGCGGTCGAGTGGACCGGCGCCGTGGAGAGCGATCTGCCGCTGGACGTCCTGGAGAGCGCCGAGGAGATCTTCCTGACCTCGACCCTCCGCGACATCCAGGCCGTGCACCGGGTCGACGGGCGCATCCTGACCGCCGCCCCCGGGCCGGTCACCGCCAAGGCCATGCGGATCTTCGACGAGCGCGCGGCGGCCGCCGGCGACCCGCGCTTGTAAAACCGGATGACGGACGGCCGTGGCGTGGGTACAACACCCGTGATGACCACCACCCTGCGGCCGGCCGAGCCGCTTCAGCAGACCGCCGACGGCGGCCGTTCACGCACGTACGACATCTGTGTGAACAGCCGTCGGGTCGGCTCCGTCCACCTCGCCACCGATCCGGCCTTCGGCGCCTATCAGGGCGTGATCGAGGGGCTCCGGGTCGACGAGCCGGATCGTGGACGGGGCCGGGGCACGGTGGCGGCGCTCGCCTCCGAGGAGGTGCTGCGGAGCTGGGGCTGCGGCGAGGTGCGCATCTCGGTGCCGGCGGACGTGTCGGCCGCCGTGCGGATGGCGACCTCGCTCGGCTACACCGAGCGCAGCCGGAACATGCTCAAGGACCTGCCCGCCGAGCCGTCGGAGCTGCCGGACGGCTTCGCGTACCGCCCGGTCACCGAGGAGGAGTTCGCGGAGTGGTCGGCGCGGTCCAAGGAAGCCTTCGCGCGGAGCTGGATCGACCGGGGCGTGCCGGAGGAGCAGGCGCGCGCCAAGGCCGAGCACGGCCGCCGCCGCTTCCTCCCGCAGGGCCTCGCGACCCCGGGCGTCACCGTGGTCGCGGCCGTACGGGACGAGCAGGTGATCGGCTATCTGTGGACCGGCCGGATCGAACTCGAGCCGGGACGGTGGACGGGCTTCGTGTACGAGGTCGAGGTCGCCGAGGAGCACCGTGGCAGGGGGCATGGCCGGGGGCTGATGCTGCTCGCCGAGCGCGTCGCGCTGGCGGCCGGGGAGCGCCTGCTCGGACTGCACGTCTTCACGAGCAACACCCCGGCGATCCGGCTGTACGAGTCGCTGGGCTACCGCACGACCCACGTCAACAGCTCCAAGCCGCTGCTCTAGCCCGCCAGCAGACGGTCGGCGATCTCCTCGATGCGGGCGCGCAGACCGTCCTGGCTCTGGCCGCCGTCCAGCCGCTCGCCGCCGACGACATAGGTCGGGGTGCCGGTGACCTTGATCGCCTTGCCCTCGGCCTGGTCGGCGTCGACGGTCAGCAGATGCCGGCCGTCGATCAGGGCGGTGTCGAACTCCTCGGCGTCCAGGCCCAGTTCACGCGCCACGTCCAGGAGCACCGGCTCGCCCCGCTCGGCGAGGTCCGCGGTCCTGGCCAGCAGCGCCTCCACGTACGGCCAGCCCTTGCCCTGCTCGGCCGCCTCCTCCGCGGCCTGCGCGGCGGCGTAGGCGTGCTTGTGCTTCTCCAGCGGGAAGTGCCGCAGCTGTACGTCGATCCGGTCGCCGTACCTCTCGCGCAGCGCGCGCACGTCGTCGAGCGCGCGGAAGCAGTCGGGGCACTGGAGGTCGAACCAGGCCTCCACGGTGACGGGGGAGGCGGACGGGGTGGTGGAGTCGCTCATGGGAGCAGTCTTCCAGCCCCCGTCGGCGCGGCCCAACCGGGACCTGGGGAGGAGATCCCGTGCGGGGCGACCCGGAGATCTCCCTGAGGTCCGCCGGGAACATGGCCGTGGGCGCCTTCGACGGTGCAGGATGGAAGGGACGTATCGCCCCCGGCCCAGGAGGATCGCATGCTCGCCGAGACCATCTTTTCCGCGGTGTCCGCGGCGGGCCTGGGCATCGCCGCGATCACGGCGTACCGCAGGCGTTTCCTCGCCGCGACGCGGATCGCCGCCTACTCCCTGGTGCCCGTCGGTCTGGTCATGACCGGGGCGGTGGAGTGGGCCTTCGACACGGCCTTCAGCCCGACCGCCTGGGCCGGTTTCGGTGTGCTCGGCGTGGCCTGGCTGCTCTTCATGACCACCCGCGCCGTCGAGCGGCGCAGGTCGGGACGGAAGGAGGCCGAGGAGGTCGCGAAGGGTGAGCGGTCCGGCGCCGTCGCACCGGCCGCGTCCGCACCCTCACTCGGTCGCGGTCAGCGGGGTGCGACCCCGAAGCCGCAGGCCAAGGCGGCGGGGGACGACTTCAGCGACATCGAGGCGATTCTGAAGAAGCATGGGATCTGACAGTCGGAGCATCCACGGAATGTGATGAACTCCCGCTTCAGAGGGGCGTGTTGCGGGCTGTCTCGCGGGGGTGCTGCGCCATGATCGCCCCGAGATGCTGGATACCTCGCGGGATCATGCCCCCGCCCCCACCGAAGAACCGCGCGGTTGTCTTTTCGCGCTCTCCCAGCCGCCGCTGATGATCTTCCTTGCGGTGATCGGCTGTCTGCTCCTGATGGCCGCCGTGCACGACCTGTTCCTGCTGTGAGCGGGCTGGTGTCGGACCGAGGTCCGGCAGCTCAGCCGGCGGCCTCCTTGCGACGCGCGCGGTACGCGGCGACGTGGAGCCGGTTACCGCAGGTGCGGCTGTCGCAGTAGCGGCGCGAACGGTTGCGGGAGAGGTCGACGAAGGCCCGGCCGCAGTCGGGTGCCTCGCAGCGCCGCAGCCGTTCCTGCTCGCCCGCCACGACGATGAACGCCAGGGCCATCCCGCAGTCCGCCGCGAGATGGTCGGCGACCGACGCGCCCGGCGCGAAGTAGTGCACGTGCCAGTCGTAGCCGTCGTGGTCGGTGAGCTGCGGCGTCGTGCCCGCCGCGGCGACCAGCTGGTTGATCAGGGTGGCCGCGATCCGGGCGTCCGGGGCCGCGAAGACCGACGTGAACCTGGCCCGTACCTCCTGGACGGCCCGCAGGTCGTCCTCGTCGAGCTTGGCCACGTCGCTGATGTCGTGGGCCCGTACGAAGGTCTGCAGCGACGGGACGTCCACGAGCTCGTCGTCGCGGTCGCCCTGGGGCGCGGTGTTCATCAGATCGACGACGGTGTCGAGGGCGATCCGGGTGTCGTGGGGGATCAGCACGATTCGCTCCCTGGCCGGCTGCGGGCGGGCGCCCGCGGAATTGCGCTGACTCTAGCGGCTTCGCCGCAGACTGCCGGGAAGGGTCCGAAAGCGGTGCGGAACGGGGCCGAAACCCGGCCCCGGCCGACTGCCGGTGACCGCTGTCCCTCGTCCGCGGCCCGGGAACGGGCATCGGCGCCCTCCTCCGCGCCGGCTGCGCGGTGAGGACGCCGATGTCTGCCGTATGGGGTTGTCCGCGCGGCGCCGTCGCCCCGAGTCGGACGGCGCCGTGCGGCTCTCGGCCTGGCTCAGCTGTCGGCCAGGATGTGGGAGAGCTCCGTATCGAGGTCGAAGTGACGGTGCTCGGTGCCGGGTGGCACGGCGGCGTCGGTCCGCTTCAGGAACGACTCCAGGGCCCTCGCCGGGGCCTCGAGCAGGGCTTCGCCCTCGGGGGAGCTCAACGCGATGCAGACGACGCCCTGACCGTGACTGCGGGACGGCCAGACTCTGACGTCGCCGGTGCCGGTGGGCCGGTGCAGCCCCTCGGCGAGAAGGTCGCGGGCGAAGACCCACTCGACCGTCTCTTCGGCTCCGGTGTGGAAGGTGGCGTGCACGGCATAAGGATCGGCCGTGTCATACCGCAGGCCCGCGGGTACAGGCAGTGAGGACTCGCTCGACACAACGAGGCGCAGGTGCAGCTCGCAGCTGACCGTGGTGTTCATAAGCGCCAGGGCCTTTCGCTCAGTGTGCGCTCGGGGATTCGCACGTCGGCGAAATCGACATGCCACCTACGGTGCCGTTGTAAACCCCTCTGTCTGTTTTGTGATCGTTCAGGTAGCTCGTATGGGGGTGTGTAACTTTGGGTAATACCGCCATACCGGTGACGGGGCCGCGTCCGGTAAGTTGGTGACTATGAATGCGGAGAGTGACGAGCGCACCGGGGAGTCCGCGGCCGACGGGGAATCCGGGCTGGGATCCAAGGCCCCCGAGTTCATCAAGGCCCGCCGGACCCTGCACATGAGCTGGCAGGTCGGCGTCTTCATCGTGGGGCTCGCGGTGGTCGGCGCCGGTGTCGTGATGCTGCCCCTGCCCGGCCCCGGCTGGCTGGTGATCTTCGGCGGCATGGCGATCTGGGCCACCGAGTTCGTCTGGGCGCAGCTCGTGCTCCGCTGGACGAAACGGAAAGTCACCGAGGCGGCGCAGCGCGCGCTCGACCCGAAGGTCCGGCGGCGCAACATCATCCTGACCACGATCGGTCTCGTGATCATCGGAGCGCTGCTCGGTTTCTATCTGTGGAAGTACGGCTTCGTCATGCCGTGGAAGATCGACGACTGAGCTGACGACCGGCCTGGGGACGGTCGGGGGACGGTCGGGGCACCGGCTGACATGCGGTAATGTTTGCGGTGCGCCCGGGCGATTAGCTCAGTGGGAGAGCGCTTCGTTCACACCGAAGAGGTCACTGGTTCGAACCCAGTATCGCCCACCACCCGGACCGAAGGCCCGGAGACTGGATCCAGTCTCCGGGCCTTCGGCGTTCCGCCCTCGGGTCACCGCATGCGGCCGAGGCGCTCCCGGAGGCGGCGGGCGTCCCGCAGCCGCTGCTCGTACGTCGCCCCGACGGCCAGGAGCAGCAGACCGGCCAGCGCGGGCGGCAGCCAGCGGGGGAGGGCGCCGACGGCCTGCACGACGTACGGGGCCAGCTCGTGCAGCCCGTCGAGGGCGAGGACCGCTCCGCCGAGCACCAGCAGCGCCTGGAGCCGGAACCGGGCGCCCAGCAGGGTCACCACCAGCGCGGCGGCACCGAGGAGCAGCGGGCGCGGCCAGTCCGGGTCCACCCAGGCCGCGAGCAGGCTCGGCACGAGCGTGGCCGCGAGGCCGGGGCCGTACGCCACCCAGGACGAGGCCTCCGGGTCACGCCGCCGCCGCAGCATGCCGACCACGAGGGCGGGCACGGTGACGGGCAGTGTGTACGCCTCCGGGGTCGTCACGTCCCAGACGGCCAGCCGCACCCAGGTCGCGAGCAGGAACAGCGCCCCTGCCGTCCACGAGGCGAACGGACGCCGCTCGGGCCGGACGGCCGTGGCGGCGGCGATCACGCCGGTCAGGGCGAGGACGAGCGCGAGGACGGCGGGCCTGGGTACGGCCGTGCTGATCGCGAGCACGCCCACGGCCGCGCCGGTGACTTCCACGGGCGCCGCGACCGGGTGGCGCCGCAGGCGCGCTCCGGCCAGGGCGGTCGCCGCCGGGATCAGGAGCAGGGCCAGGGCGGTGCGGTGGCCCGGGAGCTCCGCGGCCGCGGCCCCGGCACCCACGAGCCCGGCCGCCACGACGACCGCCGCGCAGGCGGCCACGCTCCGCCGCGCGCCATCCGCGAGGAACGCGCCCGCGAGGAAGAGCCCGAACAGCACCCCGAGCGCGGTGAACGTGGCCCCGCGCGTGTCCAGGGCCGCCGCGACCGCGCTCACCGCGGACGCGAGCCCACACCCGAACGCACTCCACCCGAGGACCTCCCGGGGCGGCACGGGGACGGCGGCAGCCGCCACGGAGCCGACGGGGCCCCACCCGGGCCAGTGCCCGCCGGGACGGGCCGCCCCGGCATCCGAATCCCGCTGCCCGGCAGTGTCGGCGCCCGGCCGGCCCGCGCCGGACTCCGGCCGCGCGCCGCGCGGACCGGCGGTGCCGGAGTCAGGAGACGTCGCCTCTCGCATCGGCTCCTCGGCCTCCGCCGCAGGATCCGCCCCGGGGCGGGGCCCGGTGCCCGGGCCGGTGCGGCCGACGACCTCCGCCGCGGAGCCGGGTGCGGGTGCGTCCGTGATCCGGCCGTCAGGCTCGGTGGTACCGGAACCCGGGAGCGGCCTGACAGCCTCGGCGCCGGGGCGGCTCGCCTCGGCGGCGGGCCGCGCCGAGCCACCGGACCGGGCGCCGCCGCCGACCGCCCGGTCCCCGTCTGCCACGGGCGCGGCGGCGGCCCCGGCGGGAACATGGAGGCCCCGCGTCAGCAGCCCGGGGCGCGCCGCGAGGAGCAGGGCCGCTGTTGTCGTCAGGAGCTGGAGCGTCAGCGTCGGCGCGTAGGGGAGCTCCAGCGAGAGCGGGAGGGACGTGAGGGTCGCCCAGGTCAGGAGCAGCGCGGCGCAGCGGGACCAGAGGCGGGGCAGGGCCGCCAGGGCCGTCGCCGCGACGAGCAGGACCAGCGGGGCCGTCGACGGGTACGAGGGGAGGACGGGGGCTGTGTGGCTGCCCGACCAGACCGGGGTGGTCCGGGCCAGGGGGGACAGCAGCGCTGCCACCACCGGCGGGAGCGCCCACGCCACGCCCAGGGCGAGTACCCCGGCGCCCCCGCCCGCCAGACCCGTCCGTACCGCGCGCGGGGCCGGCGACCGCAGGGCCGCCGTCAGGGCCACCGCGCACAGCACGTACCCCGGGACCTCCCAGTCGCCCGGCAGCACCGGGCGCAGCACGCCGCCCGCCGCCGCGACCACCGCGAGACCCGCCACCACCGATGCGGCCACCGCCGCCCGGGCCACCCTCCACGCCACGTACAGCGCCACCGCCGCGCAGGCGAGCAGCAGCGCGGCCGCCGGGAGCGCCGAGGAGAGCGACAGCCGGCCGCCCGTGAGCAGCGCCCAGCCGCCCAGGACACCGGCCGCCACGGCCGCCGTGCCCCGTACCGCCGTCGGCTTCGCCCACAGCACCACCGCCAGGTCCATCACCGCCGTCGCCAGCGCGGCCCAGCCAAGAGCCAGCGCGCTGCCGTCCGCGGCCAGGACGCCCAGCGGCAGGGGGAGTTGAGCCGTCACGACCGCCACCGGCAGCGGAGTCCGCAGCCGCCCGAGCGCCGCGCCGTACGCCGTCCACGCGCCCGCGAGCACCGCCGAGGCCACGGCCGTGAACGCCAGGCCGTCCGTGTCCGGCAGAGCCACCCGGTGCAGCGCGTACGCGTCGAGGACCATCAGCACCAGGCCGAGGGTCGCGACCGCCTCCGCCGTCGAGCCGAGACCCCGGCGCAGCAGCACCGCCGGCACCGCCAGCGCCGCGGACGTCACCACGCCCAGGACGGCCGCGCGGCCGCCGATCCCCATCGAACCCCAGCTGACCAGCGTGAAGGCGAGCGCGGCGATCGTCAGCAGCACGCCGCCGAGGGTGAGCAGCACGTTCTGCGCGCTGCGTGGTGTCGAGTCGCCCACCGGGCGGCCGCTCGCGGGCCCCGCCGCCGGGGACGCCGCCGGCGCCTGCAGGATCCGCAGCAGCCAGGCCCGCCGGGCCAGCAACTGGGACCTGCGCGCATCGAGTCGGGCCAGCTCGCGATCGACGAGCACGAGTTCGTCGGCGGGTGGCAGAGGAGTGTCCATGCCCGGAGTGTGCTCCGGGCCACACCCCGGAACCATGCGCGCGGGTACTCATCTCCGCGCCTGAGTACGTACACACTGGGGGCATGGACTGGTGCCGCTACCGCTTCCGCAGCGTCTGGCAGTTGGCCGCTCCGCCCGACGCCGTCTTCGCCGTGCTCGAACGCGGCGAGGAGTACCCGCAGTGGTGGCCCCAGGTCCGCGAGGTCGTCCCCGTCGACGATGCCAGCGGCACTGCCCGGTTCCGCTCGTTCCTCCCGTTCGACCTCGTCGTCACCGTCACGACCCGGCGCCACGACCCGGTCGCCCGCGTCCTGGAGGCCGCCCTCAGCGGCGATCTGGAGGGATGGGCGCGCTGGACCCTGACCTCCCGCGGCCCGGGAACCCGCGCGGTCTATGAGCAGGAGGTCGAGGTGACCAGCCCGCTCATGCGCCGGCTCGCGGTCCTCGCCAGGCCACTGTTGCGCGCCAACCACGCCCTGATGATGCGCGCCGGACGACGAGGACTGGCCGCCCACCTGCGCGCGGTTTGAACGAAGCCCGCGGAAACCTGTATGGTTCAACCCGTTCCCGGGCGATTAGCTCAGCGGGAGAGCACTTCGTTCACACCGAAGGGGTCACTGGTTCGATCCCAGTATCGCCCACCGGGAGAGGCCGGTCCGTCGAAAGACGGACCGGCCTTCCGCATTCCCGGCCCTACGCCGCCGTCCGCAGCTCCGGACGCAGCGGCCACGCCGGATCCACCGTCTCCAGCGTCCCGTTGCGCGTGAACCACGCCTGCAGGCCCCGGGCCTGCGCCGCGTGCCACACCGCCTGCAAGGTGTGCAGCTCGGCCGGCGACAGCCGTTCGAGCCGGGACGCGAAACGCCGCGCCACCGCCCGTACGACATCCAGCGCGGCCGTCGCGTCCGCCGCCGCGTCGTGCGCGCCGTCAAGCTCCACGCCGTACTGCGCGCACAGATCCGTCAGCGTCCGGCGGCCCTTGCGATAGCGGTCCAGGTGCTTGTCGAGCACGCGCGGATCCAGCACGCACAGCGGCGCGTTCTCCAGATAGCGGCCCAGCGACGAGGCGCGGTGGCGGCGCAGCTCGCGGTCCAGGATCGTCAGATCGAAGGGTGCGTTCATCACCACCAGCGGCCGGCCCGCCGCGCACTGCTCGGCCAGCGCCCGCCCCAACTCCTCCATCACAGGCGCGGGCCAGCGCCCGTTCCGCCGCAGATGATCGTCCGTCAGACCATGGACCTCCGTGGCCGCGGGGGGCACCGGAATCCCCGGGTTGACCAGCCAGCGTGTGACCCGCGGACGCCCGCCGGCCGTGTCCTGGACGACGAGCGCGGCCGAGACGATCCGGTCCTGCTCGACGTCAACTCCCGTGGTTTCCGTGTCGAATGCGGCCAGGGGCCCCTCATACCAGTGCGTCATCCCCGAACTCCTCGCACACTTGCGGCAGATGGCGATCCCCCTGCCCGAACCGGTGATACCCGGGCTGTTTGTCCCGTACGCGGACCGGTGACAACACAGATGACGGGGAAGGGAATTGACATGGCGCTCGCCCAGCCCGAATCGGGAGGGCTGCCGCCTCAGCGGGCAGCACCGTTGCGCGGCTCACTCGCCACCACCGCCTGCATGGAGACGCTCCAGGTGGGATATCTGCATGCGGTCGCGGCGGCGGCGGGCTGTTCGCTGTCGCAGCCGTTTCCGGACAACGGCATCGACTGGCACGTGAGCCACAGCGCTCCCGGCCATACCGTCGACGACGAAGTGACCATAAAGGTGCAGCTCAAGTGCACCTACCAGCTACCGCCGCGGCCGCCGGGCCCCGCGTTCTCCTTCACCCTGGACAACGACCATCTGGTGAAGCTGGCGCGGACCCCGGTCTCGGTGCACAAGATCCTGGTCGTGATGATCGTGCCGCGTGACCGGGAGGACTGGCTGCGGGCCGGGCACGACCGACTGGACCTGCGGCACTGCTGCTACTGGATCAACCTGGCCGGCCACCCGGTGACGGGGCGGCGGCGGACGACCGTGCGTGTACCGACGGCGCGGATCTTCGACGACCGGGCTCTGTGCGAGATCATGACCCGGGTCGGCGTGGGAGGGAGACCTTGATGCACCGGCCGATCGGCGAACCGGAGGGCGGGGCCGGCTACGGCCCCGTTCTTCCACCGTTCCGACCCCATCCCACTCCCGGCGAGCTCCCCGGCGGCCCCTGGGTCGACGCCGGGGGCTCGCCCGACCCCGGGCGCGTCGACCCGCTGGTCCTCGGCGCGCTGCTCGCCCGCCACGGCTGGCGGCGGCGCGGCGGGGCCGCGGGGCGCTACAGCCGCTGGACGCCGCCCGGCCCGGGCGGCTCCTCGGGCCCCACGAGTCTTCTGGTGCCCGAGAGCCGCGCGTTCCCGGACTGCGAGGACCTGCTCGGCGAGGCGCTCACCGCGCTCCAGCACAGTGCGGCGCCGTCCGCCAAGGAGGTCCTGGTCGGGCTTACCGTGCCCAGCGACGAGATCCGCTGGTGGCGCGACGTGCCGCCGGGGCCCGCGGGCACGGTTCCGTGGACCGTCCAGGAACAGCTCAGATCGGCGGCCCGGCAGCTGCTGCTCGCGGGCGCGCTGGCCGTCCGCGGGCGGGCCGGTTACTACGGCGCCCGGCACCGCCGCCAGGCGCAGGCGTCCCTGGAGGCGGTGGTCGTGGGGGCGGCACCTGGCGGGCGCGGCCTGACCGCGTTCGTCCCCGTCGACCCGGGCCGGGCCATCGCCGTACGGCTGTACCACGCGCTGTACGCGGCGCGGGAGGCCGCCGACTACCAGCGGGCGACGGGCGGGATGGAGGCCTTCGACGCGGCGGTCGAGGCGGGGGTGAGCCGCGAGCTGACCGAGGCGCTGGTCGCCCTGGTGCGGGGCACCGAGGGTGCGCGGATCGCGCTGGAGTGGGCGCCCGCCGCCGGGACGCCGGCGGGGTGCGCGCCCCGTCCTGAACCCGTCGAGTTCTCCGCGGGCGACCTGCCGGCCCTGCGCGAGGCCGGTGCGCGCTATCTGACCGACGAGCCGTCCGTACCGGTACGGATCACGGGCGCCGTGGTCCGCATGCGCCGCTCGGGCCCGCGCGGCGAGGGAACCGTACGGCTGCGGGTCCTGGGCGGGGCGGAGGTGCCGCACGTCCGGGTGACCCTGGACGAGGAGTCGTACCGCACGGCAGGCCACGCGCATCTGGTCGGGCTGCCGATCCGGGTCGTGGGCCGCCTGGAGAGCCGGGGCGGCTTCCGGCGCCTGACGGACGCGTCGGGGGTCGTACCGGTCCAGGTGGACGAGGCGGAACGCGACCGCCTGATGAAGTCGCTCCACGAGAACCTCGACTTCTTCGAGGAGGCCTGCGGCCCGGGGGAGTGACCGATGGCATGACCGGTGCCCCCGGTGCCCCGTCGGCAACGGTGCCCTGATGGGCCCGGCGAGTGAGCCGAAGGGCGCGGCCGGGGGAACAGCCCCGAGCGCGCGCAGCCCCCGAGGAACGAGGGGGCGAGCACGTACGGGGCTGTGAGCCCGGCTCGAAGCGCCCGGAGGCGAACCGAGCCCTTTAAGATTGGCCCGACGCGGCACCTCGTCTCTGCCGCGCGACCGTCGGCGTCGGCACTTCGTGTCTGCCCACGCCCCTATGGAAAGAGCACCCGTGTCTGATGTCCGTGTGACCGTCCAGTCCGCCTCAGGAGCCGAGGAGCGGGCGGTGAGCGCGGGCACGACCGCCGGCGCGCTGTTCTCCGACGACCGGGCCGTGATCGCCGCCCGCGTCGGCGGCGAGCTGAAGGACCTCACCTACGTCGTCGCCGAGGGCGACGTCGTCGAGCCCGTCGAGATCTCCTCCCCGGACGGTCTCGACATCCTGCGCCACTCCACCGCGCACGTCATGGCCCAGGCCGTGCAGGAGCTCTTCCCCGAGGCCAAGCTGGGCATCGGCCCGCCGGTCCGGGACGGCTTCTACTACGACTTCGACGTCGAGAAGCCGTTCACCCCCGAGGATCTCAAGTCCATCGAGAAGAAGATGCAGGAGATCCAGAAGCGCGGCCAGCGCTTCTCCCGCCGGGTGGTGACCGACGAGGCCGCCCGCGAGGAGCTGGCGGACGAGCCGTACAAGCTGGAGCTCATCGGCATCAAGGGCTCCGCGTCGACCGACGACGGTGCGAACGTCGAGGTGGGCGGCGGCGAGCTGACCATCTACGACAACCTGGACGCCAAGACCGGCGAGCTGTGCTGGAAGGACCTCTGCCGAGGCCCCCACCTGCCCACCACCCGGAACATCCCGGCGTTCAAGCTGATGCGCAACGCCGCCGCCTACTGGCGCGGCAGCGAGAAGAACCCGATGCTCCAGCGCATCTACGGCACCGCCTGGCCGTCGAAGGACGAGCTGAAGGCCCACCTCGACTTCCTCGCCGAGGCCGAGAAGCGCGACCACCGCAAGCTCGGCAACGAGCTGGACCTCTTCTCCGTCCCGGACGAGATCGGCTCCGGCCTTGCCGTCTTCCACCCCAAGGGCGGCATCATCCGCCGGGTCATGGAGGACTACTCGCGCAAGCGGCACGAGGAGGAGGGCTACGAGTTCGTCTACTCGCCGCACGCCACCAAGGGCAAGCTGTTCGAGAAGTCGGGCCACCTCGACTGGTACGCCGAGGGCATGTACCCCCCCATGCAGCTCGACGAGGGCGTGGACTACTACCTCAAGCCCATGAACTGCCCGATGCACAACCTGATCTTCGACGCGCGGGGCCGTTCCTACCGTGAACTGCCGCTGCGCCTCTTCGAGTTCGGCACCGTGTACCGGTACGAGAAGTCCGGCGTCGTGCACGGCCTGACCCGGGCCCGCGGCTTCACCCAGGACGACGCGCACATCTACTGCACCCGCGAGCAGATGGCGGACGAGCTCGACAAGACCCTCACCTTCGTCCTCAACCTGCTGCGCGACTACGGTCTGACCGACTTCTATCTGGAGCTGTCCACCAAGGACCCGGAGAAGTTCGTCGGCTCGGACGAGGTGTGGGAGGAGGCCACCGCCGTCCTCCAGCAGGTGGCCGAGAAGCAGGGCCTCCCGCTCACCCCCGACCCGGGCGGCGCCGCGTTCTACGGCCCGAAGATCTCCGTGCAGGCGCGCGACGCCATCGGCCGCACCTGGCAGATGTCGACCGTGCAGCTGGACTTCAACCTGCCGGAGCGCTTCGACCTGGAGTACACCGGCCCCGACGGCACCAAGCAGCGTCCGGTCATGATCCACCGCGCGCTGTTCGGCTCCATCGAGCGCTTCTTCGCCGTCCTCCTGGAGCACTACGCGGGCGCCATGCCGCCGTGGCTGGCCCCCGTCCAGGCGACCGGCATCCCGATCGGCGACGCCCACATCCCGTACCTCCAGGAGTTCGCCGCCAAGGCGAAGAAGCAGGGGCTGCGGGTCGAGGTCGACGCCTCCTCGGACCGGATGCAGAAGAAGATCCGCAACGCGCAGAAGCAGAAGGTCCCGTTCATGATCATCGCGGGTGACGAGGACATGGCCAACGGCGCCGTCTCCTTCCGCTACCGCGACGGTTCGCAGGAGAACGGCATCCCCGTCGACGAGGCCATCGCCAAGATCGCCAAGGTCGTCGAGGAGCGCGTCCAGGTCTGACCGGATGTGCTCAGGAGGCCCCCGGGGAATCCCCCGGGGGCCTCTTCTCGTCCTCCCGCGTGAAGGTCTGGATCAGCCAGGACGAGAAGGAACCCGTCACCGCGCCCAGGAGCGCCAGCCCGCACGCCATCAGACCCACCGCCGTCACCCGGCCGACAGGGGTCACCGGGGACACGTCTCCGTACCCCACCGTGGACAGCGTCGAGCAGGCCCACCAGACCGCGTCGCCGAAGGTACGGATCGAGGAGCCCGGGGCCCCGTACTCGTGGTGGTAGACGGTGAGCGCGCCCGCGAAGCCGAGCAGGCCCGCGGTGAGCGAGGAGTAGGCCATGACCCGGGCGTACAGGCCGAGCCGCGGCTCGTCGCGGCGGCGCTGCACCCGCTCGTAGACGTCCACCATCCGGAGCGGGCGCAGTAGCGGCAGCACCAGGACCACCGTGTCCAGCAGGTGGGAGCGCACGAAGCGCAGGAGTCCCAGGCCGCTCAGGCGCAGCCGTACCGCGTAGTCGGCGGCGAAGACCGCCCAGGCGGCGGCGGTCACCGCCAGCAGGACGCTGTGCCAGACCTGAGGAAGGCCACGGGCGAGGACATGGACCGCGTAGGCGGCGAGGAAGACCACCGAGGCCACCCCGAGCGGTACCTCCATCAGAAGGTCCCAGCGCTGCTGCCGACTCTCCGGTCGTTCGCTCATCCGATCAGCATCGCTGGCCTCGGGGATCCTCGCCCCGGCGACACGTTCCGAACGGGCGAAGCAATATGCTGCACAGCATGACGATTGAGCCGGAGCAGCAGATCGGAGTCGGGACGCAGGACGCGTTCCAGCGCCTGTGGACGCCTCACCGTATGGCGTACATCCAGGGCGAGAACAAGCCGACGGGGCCGGGGGCCGAGGACGGCTGTCCGTTCTGCACGATTCCGACGAAGTCGGACGAGGACGGCCTGGTGATAGCGCGGGGCGAGAAGGTGTACGCCGTGCTCAATCTCTACCCGTACAACGGCGGGCACCTGATGGTGGTCCCCTACCGCCATGTCGCCGACTACACGGATCTGGACGTGCCGGAGACGGCCGAGCTCGGTGAGTTCACCAAGCGGGCGATGATCGCGCTGCGGACCGCGTCCGGCGCGCACGGGTTCAACATCGGCATGAACCAGGGCACGGTCGCGGGCGCCGGCATCGCCGCCCATCTGCACCAGCACATCGTTCCCCGCTGGGGCGGCGACACCAACTTCATGCCGGTCGTCGGCCACACCAAGGTGCTGCCGCAGCTCCTCGCCGCCACCCGCGCGATGCTCGCCGACGCCTGGCCGGCCACCTCCGAGCTCGCCTAGAGCCTGATCGCCTAGAGCCTGATCGAAGAGACCCCTACGCGTCGTAGACGTCGGCCTTCTTCGGGCCCGGTTCCTGGATGGTCCCGCTCAGGATCAGCGAGCGGTTGGTGAAGCGCTCCGTGTCCACGCCGTGCTCGTCGAGCACCTTGATCGTCGCCGCGTGGACCGCGCGCATCACCGGCGTCGCGGCGCGGATCGCGTCGTCGGCCATGAAGCGGTGCCGCCAGGGCTGTGCGGCCCAGGCGTGACGCAGGCCGAACGGCTCGGGCAGGACGAGCTTGCCGCCGAGGAAGTCCAGGATCGGCGGGAACCAGGTCAGCGGGGCGCGGACGGCCTTGCGGACGATCTCGTCCGTGTCCAGGAGCGGCAGCTGGATCTCCCGGGTCTCCCAGAAGCGGACCGTCTTGGAGACCTCCTTCGTCTTCGCCTTGGGCTTGGTGGTGAAGAGCGAGTGGACCGGGCCGAGCGCGTGCCCGGTGACCTCCACGCGCAGCGTGTGGTGCAGCGAGGTCACCGTGATCATCATCGTGAGGACGAGCTGCCCGTCCCAGAGCGTGAACTGCACACCGAGGTAGTGCCGGTTGCCGCTGCCGAACTGCTGGCTGTTGCAGATGCGCTGTATCTCGTGCGGCTTGACCTGGAAGTGGACGATGTTGTCGCCCTCGGGCCTGGCGACCTCGTCGGCGCCCTCGCCGACCGGGGAGACGATCCAGTGCTTGACGGTCGGCTTGGGGAAGCCGGTCTTCAGGGAGCCCCGTTCCAGCATCGCGAGCTGGTCATGGATCTTCCGTACGACGTCCCAGGCGCGGAAGTCGTGGATCTCGCGCCCCTCCTGGGGGACGAGCTCCTCGGCGAGTGTCCAGCTGCCCCAGCGGGTGCCCATGCCCAGTATTCCCTTGGGTCCCGCGTAGAAGACGATGTTGGACTGCTGCTCCGCGCTGAGCTTCTCCAGGTTCTGGCGCAGGTCCTCGGCGGACTTCTCGGCCGGGTCCTGGGGGACCGCCTCGGGAATCTTGGCCCCGATGCCCCCGCCGCTCAGGAGCGCGGTCCAGCGCTCCCGCAGGTCCTTGGCCGTGGACTCGCAGATCCGCTTGGCGAGGAACCAGCCGACGACCGGTGCGACGATCATGGCCCGCAGATAGACCGACAGGACACCGTCGATCGGCAGCTTGATCAGGACGACGACCGCGAGCAGGCCCGCGCCGACCAGGATCGCCGTGCCCACGGCGCTCGTGCGCTTGTTCTCCGTGCCGGCGACCAGGCGGCGCAGCTGGATGACGCCGAGCCAGAGCAGCAGGCCGGGCAGGAAGAGCACACCGAAGACGAACGTGACCAGGGTCAGCCTGATGTCGCGCTGCCTGCGGATGCGGGTGGCGGCCAGGCAGTGCTCGACCACGGGCTGCGGCTCGGTGCCGAAGGACTGGATGAGCGCCTTGCGGGCGCCGCCGAGCATCCGCACCTGGACGGCACGGGAGAACGCCTCGCCCAGGTCGGGCCGGAACAGCTTCGCCCATCTGCCGTCGGTCACCTTGGACGTGTGCAAGTCGTTGTTGGCGTCCAGGATCGCTTCCACCGGGCTGTCGCGGTACGCGGCGGAGGCCAGGGCGTGCGTCGCCGCCGTCTGTCCGTCCGAGCCCTGCAGGGGAACCTGCGCCCCGGGTCCGAAACTGCCGATCGTCACTGATGCCCCCATCGCCGCGTGCCGCGTGGTTCACCGCGTATCCCTCTGCGGCCTGTTCCCGACTACCGCGCCCCGCACACCTGCTGAGCTGGGCACCACAGCGTAACCGGGTACCGGCGGATGCGTCACGGGTCGGCCGAATGCCGCCCGCCGGAGGGGAGTTGGACGGGCGGCATTCGGCCGTCGTGGCGCGACCGGGAGCGGCTAGGAACCCTTCTCCGCCTGCTCCCGGATCTTGTCGGCGAGTTGAGGCGGCATCGGTTCGTGACGGGCGTACGAGCGGTCGAAGCGGCCCGTTCCGTGCGAGACCTGGCGGAGGTCGACCGCGTACCGGCCGATCTCGATCTCCGGGACTTCGGCGCGCACCAACGTCCGTCCAGGACCGGCCTGTTCGGTGCCGACGACCCGGCCGCGGCGCCCGGACAGATCGCTCATCACCGGACCCACGTACTCGTCGGGGACAAGGACCTGGACGTCCGCGACCGGCTCCAGGAGCCGGATGCTCGCCTCGGCCGCCGCCTCGCGCAGGGCCAGGGCGCCCGCGGTCTGGAAGGCGGCGTCGGAGGAGTCGACCGAGTGGGCCTTGCCGTCCCGCAGCGTGATCCGGACGTCGACCAGCGGATATCCGGCGGCGACCCCGCGCGCCGCCTGCGCCCGTACACCCTTCTCCACGGAGGGGATGAACTGGCGCGGAACCGCCCCGCCGACCACCTTGTCGACGAACTCGACCCCGCTGCCCGGCGGCAGGGGCTCGACGTCGATCTCGCAGATCGCGTACTGGCCGTGGCCACCGGACTGTTTGACGTGCCGGCCCCGCCCGCCCGACGGCTCGCCGAAGGTCTCGCGGAGCGCCACCTTGTGCGGGACCGCGTCGACCTGCACCCCGTACCGGCTGCGCAGCCGTTCCAGCGCCACATCCATATGGGCCTCACCCAGACACCACAGGACGACCTGGTGGGTGTCCTGGTTCTGCTCCAGGCGCATCGTCGGGTCCTCGGCGACGAGGCGGGCCAGACCCTGCGAGAGACGGTCCTCGTCGGCCTTGCTGTGCGCCTCGATCGCGAGCGGGAGCAGCGGGTCGGGCATCGTCCAGGGCTCCATCAGGAGCGGGTCGTCCTTGCTGGAGAGGGTGTCGCCGGTCTCCGCCCGGGCGAGCTTGGCGACACAGGCGAGGTCGCCCGCGATGCACTGGTTCAGCTGGCGCTGCTGTTTGCCGAAGGGGGCGGTCAGCGCGCCGACCCGCTCGTCGACATCGTGGTCCTCGTGGCCCCGGTCGGTCAGCCCGTGCCCCGAGACATGGACGGTCTCGTCCGGTCGCAGGGTGCCGGAGAAGACCCGGACCAGCGAGATCCGGCCGACATAGGGGTCGGAGGCGGTCTTGACGACCTCGGCGACGAGCGGCCCCTCGGGGTCGCAGGTGACCGCGGGCCGCGGGACGCCGTCGGGCGTGGTCACCGCGGGGGCCTCGCGCTCCAGCGGGGTCGGGAACCCGCGGGTGATCAGCTCCAGGAGCTCCACGGTGCCGAGCCCCTCCTTCCCGCCGTCCGTGGCGGGCGCCGCGGCGAGCACCGGATGGAAGGCGCCGCGGGCGACGGCGGTCTCCAGATCGTCGATCAGAGACTTGATGTCGATGTCCTCTCCGCCGAGATAGCGGTCCATGAGGGTCTCGTCCTCGCTCTCGGCGATGATCCCCTCGATCAGCCGGCTGCGGGCCTCGGCGATCAGCGGCCGCTGGGCGTCGTCCGGCGGATTCTCCCGCCGTACCCCCGCGGAGTAGTCGAAGATCCGCTCCGAGAGCAGCCCGACCAGACCGGTGGCCTGCGCGTGCCCGTCCGGCGCCTCGGGGCCGTACAGCGGCAGGTAGAGGGGGAGTACGGCGTCGGGGTCGTCGCCGCCGAACATCGAGGAGCAGACGGCGGTCAGCTCCTCGAAGCCGGTGCGGGCGGTGTCCAGGTGGGTGACGACGATGGCGCGGGGCATGCCGACGGCCGCGCACTCCTCCCACACCATGCGGGTCGACCCGGCGATGGCGTCGGCCTCCTGGGCGGCCGAGACGACGAAGAGGGCCGCGTCCGCAGCGCGCAGACCGGCCCTCAGCTCCCCGACGAAGTCGGCGTATCCGGGTGTGTCGAGGAGATTGATCTTGTACCCGTCCCATTCGAGCGGGACGAGGGAGAGCTGTACGGAACGCTGCTGGCGGTGCTCGATCTCGTCGTAGTCGGAGAGCGTCGCGCCGTCCTCGACGCGCCCGGCCCGGTTGATCGCCCCGGCGGCCAGCGCCAGAGCCTCGACGAGTGTCGTCTTTCCCGATCCGCTGTGGCCGACCAGCACCACGTTCCGTACGGCCGAGGGCCGGTCGGCCGTTGGAGCCCTGCCGGCGGCTCCGGAGTGTGCATTCGCCTTGTCGCCCATGATGGTCCTCCCGATCGCTTGCACCGCCGGCTCGCACGGTGCGGCGGGACGCGGGCGCAGGGGGAGACGCTGGGCAGCTCCGGAGGTGCCCGCGGTTGTCCTTCGAGCTTTGCACCGACGTCATGGTGCGTCCATACGTCGTACGCGACGCGGCGGGCGGGTGCCCGTCGGTCCGGCGGGATCCTGCCTGGCTACGATGGGCTGGCCGGTGGTCGTAGGGGCCGCCCGGCGCACCGAACCTCGGGAAGGCCATGCTGAACAAGTACGCGCGTGCATTTTTTACGCGTGTCCTCACACCGTTCGCCGCGTTTCTGCTCCGCCGGGGTGTCAGCCCCGACGCGGTCACGCTCGTCGGCACGGCCGGAGTGATGGCGGGAGCCCTGGTCTTCTTCCCCCGGGGAGAGTTCTTCTGGGGCACGATCGTCATCACCCTCTTCGTCTTCTCCGACCTCGTCGACGGCAACATGGCCCGGCAGGCGGGGATCTCCAGCCGCTGGGGAGCGTTCCTCGACTCGACCCTCGACCGGGTCGCCGACGGCGCCATCTTCGGTGGCTTCGCGCTCTGGTACGCGGGTACTGGCAACGACAACGTGCTGTGCGCGGTCTCGATCTTCTGCCTGGCCAGCGGTCAGGTCGTCTCGTACACCAAGGCGCGCGGTGAATCGATCGGCCTGCCGGTCGCCGTCAACGGCCTGGTGGAACGGGCCGAGCGGCTCGTGATCTCGCTGGTCGCGGCGGGCCTCGCCGGACTCCACGCCTTCGGTGTGCCGGGCATCGACGTCCTGCTGCCGATCGCGCTGTGGATCGTGGCGGTGGGCAGCGCGGTGACCCTCGGCCAGCGGGTGGTCACGGTACGACGGGAATCGGCGGAGGCCGACGCGGACGCGGACACATCCGGCGCGCGGGGGAACGAGGCGACGTCATGAGCGGGATGAGGGACCGGCTGACCGACACGCTGTACGGGCTCGGCTGGGCGACGGTCAAGAAACTGCCGGAGCCGGTGGCCGCCGGGCTCGGGCGACGGATCGCCGACACCGCCTGGAAGCGGCGCGGCAAGAGCGTGCTGCGTCTTGAGTCCAACCTCGCGCGCGTGGTGCCCGATGCCACGCCGGCGCGGCTCGCAGAGCTGTCGAAGGCCGGCATGCGCTCGTACATGCGGTACTGGATGGAGTCCTTCCGGCTGCCGACCTGGAGCAAGGAACGGGTCGAAAGCGGCTTCGACATCAAGGACATCCACCTTCTGACGGACGGGCTCGCCTCCGGCCGCGGCGTCATACTCGCGCTGCCGCACCTGGCCAACTGGGACCTCGCGGGCGTGTGGGTGACCCGCTCGCTGGGCGTGCCGTTCACCACGGTCGCGGAGCGGCTCAAGCCGGAGACGCTGTACGACCGCTTCGTCGCCTACCGCGAGTCGCTGGGCATGGAGGTCCTGCCGCACTCCGGAGGCACCGCCTTCGGGACGCTCGCGCGGCGGCTGCGCGACGGTGGCCTGATCTGTCTGGTCGCCGACCGCGATCTGTCGGCCTCCGGCACCGAGGTCGCCTTCTTCGGGGAGACGGCCCGGATGCCGGCCGGTCCCGCGCTGCTCGCCCAGCAGACGGGCGCGCTGCTGCTGCCGGTGACGCTCTGGTACGACGACACCCCGGTGATGAAGGGGCGGGTGCACCCGCCCATCGACGTACCCGAGTCAGGTACGCGGGCCGAGAAGACGTCCGTGATGACACAGGCGCTGGCCGATGCCTTCGCCGGCGGTATCGCGGAGCACCCGGAGGACTGGCACATGCTGCAGCGACTGTGGCTGAAGGACCTGGAGGAGCGCGAGCCGCTCGGCGAGGAGCGGCCGTCGTGAGAATCGGGATCGTCTGCCCGTACTCCTGGGACGTGCCGGGCGGCGTCCAGTTCCACATCCGGGACCTGGCCGAGCATCTGATCAGGCTCGGGCACTCGGTGTCCGTCCTGGCCCCGGCCGACGACGAGACGCCGCTGCCGCCGTACGTCGTCTCGGCGGGGCGCGCCGTGCCGGTGCCGTACAACGGCTCCGTGGCCCGGCTGAACTTCGGCTTCCTCTCGGCGGCCCGGGTACGGCGCTGGCTGCACGACGGCACCTTCGACGTCATCCACATCCACGAGCCGGCCTCGCCCTCGCTGGGCCTGCTGAGCTGCTGGGCGGCGCAGGGGCCGATCGTCGCGACCTTCCACACCTCGAACCCGCGCTCGCGGGCGATGATCGCCGCGTACCCGATCCTGCAGCCCGCGCTGGAGAAGATCAGCGCGCGGATCGCGGTGAGCGAGTACGCGCGGCGGACCCTGGTCGAGCACCTGGGCGGCGACGCGGTCGTCATCCCCAACGGTGTCGACGTCGACTTCTTCGCGCGGGCCGAGCCGCGGAAGGAGTGGCAGGGGCAGACCCTCGGCTTCATCGGACGGATCGACGAGCCGCGGAAGGGCCTCCCGGTCCTGATGAAGGCCCTGCCGAAGATCCTCGCGGAGCGGCCGGAGACGCGGCTCCTCGTCGCCGGGCGCGGCGACGAGGAGGAGGCCGTCGCCTCCCTGCCGCGCGAGATGCGGGAGCGGGTCGAGTTCCTCGGGATGGTCAGCGACGAGGACAAGGCGCGGCTGCTGCGCAGCGTCGACCTCTACGTGGCGCCGAACACGGGCGGCGAGAGCTTCGGCATCATCCTGGTCGAGGCGCTGTCGGCGGGCGCGCCGGTCCTCGCCGCGGACCTCGACGCCTTCGCCCAGGTCCTCGACCAGGGCGCGGCGGGCGAGCTCTTCGCCAACGAGGACGCGGACGCCCTGGCGGACGCGGCGATCCGTCTCCTCGGGGACGAGGTCAGGCGCAAGGAGCTGCGCAGGCGCGGCAGCGCGCATGTGCGGCGCTTCGACTGGTCGACGGTGGGCGCGGACATCCTCGCGGTCTACGAAACGGTGACGGACGGCGCGGCCTCGGTCGCCACGGACGAACGCGTGGGCCTGCGCGCGAGGTTGGGCCTGGCGTCCCGGGACTGACGGGCCCTCGGACGGGCGGCGGCCCGGGCTCCGACGGGTGGGCACAACCCACGGGGGGTGCCCGTCAAGGTCGTTCAAGCCGTAGGCTTGGGGGCCCGTACCGCGCGGCCCCTGGGGGCACCCCCGGCGCCCGTGGGGGAGGGGCCTGCCGCCGCGACGGTAGCCTGTGCGCCCGTGACCGTAACCCTGATCTGGACCGTCGTCGCGCTGATCGCGATCGGCCTGTACCTCAGCTGGACCGCCGGCCGGCTCGACCGGCTGCACTCGCGGATCGACGCGGCCCGCGCCGCCCTCGACGCCCAGCTGCTGCGCCGCGCCTCGGTCGCCCAGGAGCTGGCCACGTCCGGAGTGCTCGACCCGGCCGCCTCGATCGTGCTCTACGAGGCCGCGCACGCCGCCCGGCAGGCCGAGGAGGACCACCGCGAGGTCGCCGAGAGCGAGCTGAGCCAGGCGCTGCGGGCCGTCTTCGGCGAACCCGAGCAGGTCGGGGCGGTACGGGAGGCCCCCGGCGGCGAGGAGGCCGCGGGCGAGCTCGCGGCGGCCGTCCGCCGCGTACCGATGGCCCGCAGGTTCCACAACGACGCCGTACGCGCCGCACGGGCGCTCCGCCGCCACCGCACGGTCCGCTGGTTCCGCCTCGCGGGCCACGCCCCGTTCCCCCTGGCCTTCGAAATGGACGACGAACCGCCCGTCGCCCTTGCCGATCGACCGGTCTGACCCTCGTAGCCTGCGAAAACAACGAAAACGATCCACCGGCTACACATTGGCCCTTGCTGTGGACTGGTGGTGGCCTGTTTCCTCACTGTTGTCTCAACACCGCTTTCACGAGTGAGGTCTCTGTGTCCACCACGCTTCCCAACAGCAACCAGTCCCCCGAGACCGGCACCGCGCGCGTCAAGCGCGGCATGGCCGAGCAGCTCAAGGGCGGCGTGATCATGGACGTGGTCAACGCCGAGCAGGCGAAGATCGCCGAGGATGCCGGCGCCGTCGCCGTCATGGCGCTGGAGCGGGTCCCCGCCGACATCCGCAAGGACGGCGGCGTGGCCCGGATGTCCGACCCGAACATGATCGAGGAGATCATCGGCGCGGTCTCCATCCCGGTCATGGCCAAGTCCCGCATCGGCCACTTCGTCGAGGCCCAGGTCCTGCAGTCCCTCGGCGTCGACTACATCGACGAGTCCGAGGTCCTCACCCCGGCCGACGAGGTCAACCACTCCGACAAGTGGGCCTTCACCACCCCCTTCGTCTGTGGCGCCACCAACCTGGGCGAGGCCCTGCGCCGCATCGCCGAGGGCGCGGCCATGATCCGTTCCAAGGGCGAGGCCGGCACCGGCAACGTCGTGGAGGCGGTCCGCCACCTGCGCCAGATCAAGAACGAGATCGCCCGCCTGCGCGGCTACGACAACAACGAGCTGTTCGCCGCCGCCAAGGAGCTGCGCGCCCCGTACGAGCTCGTCAAGGAGGTCGCCGAGCTCGGCAAGCTGCCGGTCGTGCTGTTCTCCGCCGGTGGTGTCGCCACCCCCGCCGACGCCGCGCTGATGCGCCAGCTCGGCGCCGAGGGCGTCTTCGTCGGCTCCGGCATCTTCAAGTCGGGCGACCCGGCCAAGCGCGCCGCCGCCATCGTGAAGGCCACCACCTTCTACGACGACCCGAAGATCATCGCGGACGCCTCCCGCAACCTCGGCGAGGCCATGGTCGGCATCAACTGCGACACCCTCCCCGAGTCCGAGCGCTACGCCAACCGCGGCTGGTAAGCACCCATGACCACACCCGTGATCGGTGTCCTGGCTCTCCAGGGCGACGTACGGGAGCACCTGATCGCCCTGGCCGCGGCTGACGCCGTGGCCAGGCCGGTCCGGCGCCCCGAGGAACTCGCCGAGGTCGACGGTCTCGTCATACCCGGCGGAGAGTCCACCACCATCTCCAAGCTGGCCGAGCTCTTCGGCCTGATGCAGCCGCTGCGCGAGCGCATCGCCGCGGGCCTTCCGGTCTACGGCACCTGCGCCGGCCTGATCATGCTCGCCGACAAGATCCTCGACCCGCGCTCGGGCCAGGAGACCTTCGGCGGCATCGACATGATCGTCCGCCGCAACGCCTTCGGGCGGCAGAACGAGTCCTTCGAGGCCGGTGTCACGGTCCGCGGCATCGAGGACGGATCCGTCGAGGGCGTCTTCATCCGCGCCCCCTGGGTCGAGTCCGTCGGCGCCGAGGTCGAGGTCCTCGCCGAGCACGGGGGCCACATCGTGGCCGTACGGCAGGGTCAGGCCCTGGCGACCTCGTTCCATCCCGAGCTCACCGGCGATCACCGTATCCACGCCCTGTTCGTCGACATGGTGCGCGACGCGCGGTGACGACGTCCCGGTAGGATCTCTGGGGTTCGTTCAGAAATTGGTTACGCGAAGGAGACAGGCAGATGTCCGGCCACTCTAAATGGGCTACGACGAAGCACAAGAAGGCCGTGATCGACGCCAAGCGCGGCAAGCTCTTCGCGAAGCTGATCAAGAACATCGAGGTCGCCGCCCGGACCGGCGGCGCCGACCTGGACGGTAACCCGACCCTCTTCGACGCCGTGCAGAAGGCGAAGAAGAGCTCGGTCCCGAACAAGAACATCGACTCGGCGATCAAGCGCGGCGGCGGCCTCGAGGCCGGCGGCGTCGACTACGACACGATCATGTACGAGGGCTACGGCCCGAACGGCGTCGCGGTGCTCATCGAGTGCCTCACCGACAACCGCAACCGCGCCGCCTCCGACGTGCGCGTCGCCATGACCCGTAACGGCGGCTCCATGGCCGACCCGGGCTCGGTCTCGTACCTGTTCAACCGCAAGGGCGTCGTCGTGCTGCCCAAGGGCGGGCTCTCCGAGGACGACGTCCTCGGCGCCGTCCTCGACGCGGGCGCCGAGGAGGTCAACGACCTCGGCGAGAACTTCGAGGTCATCAGCGAGGCCACCGACCTGGTCGCGGTCCGCACCGCCCTCCAGGAGGCCGGCATCGACTACGACTCGGCCGAGGCCAGCTTCGTCCCGACCATGCAGGTCGAGCTGGACGAGGAGGGCGCGCGCAAGATCTTCAAGCTGATCGACGCGCTGGAGGACAGCGACGACGTGCAGAACGTCTTCGCCAACTTCGACGTCAGCGACGAGGTCATGGAGAAGGTCGACGCCTGATCGCGGTCGTTTCCACGGCGGGTCGACGGGGACACACCCCGTCGGCCCGCCGTCGTTGTCAGCGGTCCCGTTTAGCCTGAGGCCGCAACCATCAATTGAGGAACCACGATGGCGAGTACCACGTCCGCGAGAGCGGCGGCGGTTTAGCCGCAAAGAGGGGAGGGGTGGGTGTGCGCGTTCTCGGGGTGGACCCGGGGCTGACCCGGTGCGGTGTCGGCGTCGTGGACGGGGTGGCCGGCCGGCCGCTGACCATGCTTGGCGTCGGCGTGGTCCGCACCGCCGCCGATGCGGACATCGGCATGCGCCTGGTCGGCATCGAGCGCGGCATAGAGGAGTGGCTCGACCGCTTCTCACCCGAACTCGTCGCCGTGGAGCGGGTGTTCAGCCAGCACAACGTACGTACGGTCATGGGCACCGCGCAGGCCAGTGCCGTCGCCATGCTCTGCGCCTCACGCCGCGGCATCCCCGTCGCCCTGCACACCCCCAGCGAGGTCAAGGCCGCCGTCACCGGCAGCGGACGGGCCGACAAGGACCAGGTCGGAGCCATGGTGACCCGGCTGCTCCGGCTCTCCGCCCCGCCCAAGCCGGCCGACGCCGCGGACGCCCTCGCCCTGGCCATCTGTCACATCTGGCGGGCCCCGGCCCAGAACCGCCTCCAGCAGGCCGTTGCCGCGCATCACGCAACTCACGCATCGAAAGGCCGTTCCGCATGATCGCCTTCGTCAGCGGCCCGGTCGCCGCGCTCGCCCCCACCACCGCGGTCGTCGAGGTCGGCGGCGTCGGCATGGCCGTCCAGTGCACGCCCCACACCATCGCAGGGCTGAGGATCGGTCAGGAGGCGCGCCTGGCCACGTCCCTGGTGGTCCGTGAGGACTCCCTGACCCTGTACGGCTTCGCCGACGACGACGAGCGCCAGGTCTTCGAGCTGCTCCAGACCGCGAGCGGCGTCGGCCCGAGGCTGGCCCAGGCCATGCTCGGCGTGCACTCCCCGGACGCGCTGCGCCTCGCCGTCTCCACGGGTGACGAGAAGGCGCTGACCGCCGTTCCGGGCATTGGCAAGAAGGGCGCGCAGAAGCTCCTCCTCGAACTGAAGGACAAGCTGGGCGCGCCTCTGGGCAGCAGCGGTCTCGTGGGCGCCCAGCGCACGGTGGCCTCCGGCCCGGCGCCGTGGACGGAGCAGCTGTCCGCGGCGCTGATCGGGCTGGGGTACGCGTCGCGGGAGGCGGAGGAGGCGGTCTCGGCGGTCGCGCCCCAGGCCGAGGCCGCGATCGCCTCCGGCGGGGCGGCCCCGGTGCCTCAGCTCCTGCGCGCCGCGCTCCAGACCCTGAACCGAGCCAGATAGCCCTGCGGGGCTTGTTCCCCACCCCGCCCCTTCCCGAACTGGGGCTCCGCCCCAGACCCCGCGCCTCAATCGCCGGCGAGGCTGAAGTTCCGCCCGCCGGGCGGAACTTCAGCCCGTCCGGCGATTGAGGACACGGCCGAAGGCCGTACGGGGGCCTGGGGGCTTGCCCCCAGTTCGGGAAGGGGCGGGGTGGGGAAAGGGCCCGCCGCAGGCGCCCCCGACCCGCACCGCTCCGCTTCGCACCGCACCGCACCACACCAGAAGGCAGAACACCGTGAACTGGGACGACGAAACCGCACCGGCAGCCGATGACCGCATCGTCGGCTCGGCCGCCGACGGCGACGATCAGGCCGTCGAAGCGGCCCTCCGCCCCAAGGACCTCAGCGAGTTCGTCGGCCAGGAGAAGGTCCGCCAGCAGCTCGACCTCGTCCTCAAGGCCGCCCGCCAGCGCGGTGCCACCGCCGACCACGTCCTGCTCTCCGGCGCGCCCGGCCTCGGCAAGACCACCCTCTCGATGATCATCGCGGCCGAGATGAACGCCCCGATCCGGATCACCTCCGGCCCCGCCATCCAGCACGCCGGCGACCTGGCCGCGATCCTCTCCTCCCTCCAGGAGGGCGAGATCCTCTTCCTCGACGAGATCCACCGGATGTCCCGCCCCGCCGAGGAGATGCTCTACATGGCGATGGAGGACTTCCGCGTCGACGTCATCGTCGGCAAGGGCCCCGGCGCCACCGCCATCCCCCTGGAGCTGCCGCCCTTCACTCTGGTCGGCGCCACCACCCGGGCCGGACTCCTGCCGCCCCCGCTGCGCGACCGCTTCGGCTTCACCGGCCACATGGAGTTCTACGACCCCGCCGAGCTCCAGCGGGTCATCCACCGCTCGGCCGGGCTCCTCGACGTCGAGATCGACACCGCCGGAGCCGCCGAGATCGCCGGCCGCTCCCGCGGCACCCCCCGCATCGCCAACCGCCTCCTGCGCCGCGTGCGCGACTACGCCCAGGTCAGGGCCGACGGCGTGATCAACCGCGAGATCTCCGCCGCCGCCCTCAGGGTGTACGAGGTGGACAGTCGCGGCCTCGACAGGCTCGACCGGGCCGTCCTGGAGGCCCTGCTCAAGCTCTTCGGCGGCGGGCCCGTCGGCCTGTCGACCCTCGCGGTCGCGGTGGGGGAGGAGCGGGAGACCGTCGAGGAGGTCGCCGAACCCTTCCTCGTACGAGAAGGACTCCTGGCGCGTACGCCCCGTGGTCGCGTCGCCACGCCCGCCGCATGGACCCACCTCGGACTCGTTCCGCCGCAGGCAGCGGCCCCGGGCGCGCCAGGAAGCGGACAACAAGGGCTCTTCGGGGCGTGACCGTGTCGTGACGGCGCGGAGACTCGTCGGACGCGGAACCAGGGTGCGATGCTGGACGTTGTTCCATCGATGCGGACTCGCCTAGACTCCGCCGATGCCGACCTTTCTGGTCGGCACGCCCACCCCCGAAGATCAGGCCGCGGGTTCTCCGCGTCCGTGCGAAGGAAACCCGTCCCGTGAGTATCGTGACCCTCCTCCCCTTCATCGTCCTCATCGGGGCCATGTTCCTGATGACCCGCTCTGCGAAGAAGAAGCAGCAGGCGGCCGCGCAGATGCGCGACGAGATGCAGCCCGGCACCGGCGTGCGCACGATCGGGGGGATGTACGCCACCGTCAAGGAGATCGCCGACGAGACCGTCCTCCTCGAGGTCGCGCCCGGCGTCCACGCCGTCTACGCGAAGAACGCGATCGGCGCGGTCCTCCCGGACGACGAGTACAACCGCATCGTCCACGGTGACGAGCCGGACGCCGAGACCGTCGTCCCGGACGACGCCTCCTCGCTGACCGAGCCGGCCGAGGCCGAGGCTTCGGACGAGGTCGTCGAGGACACCAAGCCCGATCTGACCAAGAAGGCCGAGGCCGTCGAGGCCGACGCCGAGGTCGAGGTCGAGAAGGACGGCAAGGCCGACGGCGAGACCGAGGCGAAGTAGTCGCGACCGGGGACCGCGGAACGCCCACCGGCGTCCGCGGTCCCCGGCACGATTCCACGTCTGCGGGGGCAGGTCCCCACACACACTTCGTGGCCGCACCGCGCACACCCGGCGCGGGACGGTTGGACAGGGAGAAACGACAAGGTGGCAGCACCGAAGAAGGGCCGAAGGCCGGCGGGGGGCCCGGGGGGCCAGAGCAGGCCGGGGCGTGCCCTGGCTCTGATCCTCATCGCCATGGTCGCGCTCACGGGCGGAATGTTCTGGTCGGGGCACACCACGCCCCGGCTCGGCATCGACCTCGCCGGTGGTACGTCGATCACGCTGAAGGCGAAGGCCGAGCCCGGCCAGGAAGACGCCGTCAACGAGACCAACATGAACACCGCGGTCGGCATCATCGAGCGTCGTGTCAACGGTCTGGGTGTCTCCGAGGCCGAGGTCCAGACGCAGGGCCAAGAGAACATCATCGTCAACATCCCGCGGGGTGTGAACGAGAAGCAGGCCCGTGAGCAGGTCGGCACCACCGCCCAGCTCTACTTCCGGCCCGTCCTGACCTACGCGCCCTCCGAGCAGCCGGCGCCGACTCCCAGCTCCTCGGCCTCGCCGAAGCCCTCGGCCTCCGGCGCGACCGCGGACAAGGGCAAGGGCAAGGACGAGAAGTCGGCCACGCCGACGGCGAGCTCCTCCACCCAGGGCCGCGCGGTCTCCGAGGCCCTGAAGGCCCCGAGCCCGACGCCCACCGCGAGCGGCTCCGCCACGCCGAAGGGCACGGAGAGCCCCAAGCCCTCCGGCACCCCCAGCACGGACCCCGCGACCTCTGCCCTGGAGCAGAAGTTCGCCACGCTGAACTGCCTCGACCCGAAGCAGCGCGCCGCCGCAGGCCAGGGCGTCAAGCCGGCCGACTCCGCGGTCGCCTGTGGCAAGAACGCCATCGGCCAGTGGGAGAAGTACCTCCTCGGCCCGGCCGAGGTGGACGGCAAGGACGTCGACGACGCCAAGGGCGTCTTCGACCAGCAGCGCGGCATGTGGATCGTGAACATGGAGTTCACGAGCGAGGGCGCCAAGAAGTTCGCGAAGATCACCAGCAAGCTGTCGCAGCAGCAGGAGCCGCAGAACCAGTTCGCGATCGTCCTGGACGGCGAAGTCGTCTCGGCCCCGTCGGTGCGCACCACGCTGAGCGCCAACGCGGAGATCTCCGGCAGCTTCAACCAGCAGTCCGCCCAGGACCTCGGCAACATCCTGTCCTACGGCGCCCTGCCGCTCTCCTTCGACACCCAGAGCGTCGACACCGTCACCGCCGCCCTCGGCGGCGAGCAGCTGGAGGCCGGCCTGATCGCCGGCGCCATCGGTCTCGCGCTCGTGGTGCTCTACCTGGTCGTCTACTACCGCGGCCTGTCCCTGATCGCCCTGCTCAGCCTGGCGGCCTCGGCACTCCTCACGTACGTGATCATGGCCCTGCTCGGCCCGGCCATCGGCTTCGCGCTGAACCTGCCGGCCGTCTGCGGTGCCATCGTCGCCATCGGTATCACCGCGGACTCGTTCATCGTCTACTTCGAACGCATCCGCGACGAGGTCCGCGAGGGCCGCACGCTGCGCCCGGCCGTCGAGCGCGCCTGGCCGCGCGCCCGCCGCACGATCCTCGTCTCCGACTTCGTGTCGTTCCTCGCCGCCGCGGTGCTGTTCCTCGTCACCGTCGGCAAGGTGCAGGGCTTCGCGTTCACCCTCGGCCTGACCACCCTGCTCGACGTGGTCGTGGTGTTCCTCTTCACCAAGCCGCTGATGACGCTGCTCGCGCGCAGCAAGTTCTACGGCGAGGGCCACGCCTGGTCCGGTCTTGACCCCAAGCGCCTCGGCGCCAAGCCGCCGCTGCGCCGCTCCCGCCGTGTCTCCGCCCCCGTCGACCCGAAGGAGGCGTGAGATGGCGAAGAAGCACGACAGCCTCGGCGCCCGGCTCAACCGCGGTGAGGTCGTCTACGACTTCATCGGCAACCGCAAGCTCTGGTACGGCATCTCGATCCTGATCACCATCACGGCGATCGTGGCCCTCGCGGTGCGCGGGCTGAACATGGGCATCGAGTTCCAGGGCGGCGCCGTCTTCACCACCCCGAAGTCGGACGTCTCCGTCTCGCAGGCCCAGGAGTACGCCGAGGAGGCCTCCGGCCACGACGCGGTAGTCCAGAAGCTCGGCAGCGGCGCGCTGCGCATCCAGGTCGGCGGTCTCGACACCGAGAAGTCCGACCAGGTCCGCGCGGAGCTCGCCAAGGACCTGAACGTCGCCGAGAACAAGATCGCGGCGGAGCTGGTCGGTCCCAGCTGGGGCGAGCAGATCGCCACCAAGGCATGGACCGGCCTCGGGGTCTTCATGATCCTCGTGGTGATCTATCTGGCCATCGCCTTCGAGTGGAGAATGGCGGCGGCGGCGCTCGTCGCCCTGATCCACGACCTGACCATCACCGTCGGCATCTACTCGCTCGTCGGCTTCGAGGTCACGGTCGGTACGGTCATCGGTCTGCTGACGATCCTCGGCTACTCGCTGTACGACACCGTCGTCGTCTTCGACTCCCTCAAGGAGCAGACGAAGGACCTCACCAAGCAGACCCGCTACACCTACAGCGATATGGCCAACCGCTCGATCAACGGCACCCTGGTCCGTTCGATCAACACCACCGTGGTGGCGCTGCTGCCGGTCGCCGGCCTGCTCTTCATCGGTGGCGGTGTCCTGGGCGCCGGCATGCTGAACGACATCTCGCTGTCGCTCTTCGTCGGCCTCGCCGCCGGTGCGTACTCCTCGATCTTCATCGCCACCCCGATCGTCGCCGACCTCAAGGAACGCGAGCCGGCGATGAAGGCCCTGAAGAAGCGGGTGCTCGCCAAGCGCGCGGCCGCGGCCGCCAAGGGCGAGTCCCTGGACGGGCCGGACTCCGACGACCACGCCGGCCACGGCGAGGGCTTCGAGGACGAGGACCGGACCGCCGTCGTCGGCCAGCGCGGCCGTCGCGGCCGGCCGTCGGAGAACCGCGGATGACTGCCGAGGCACAGGACACCACGGCCCTGCTCCTCAGCCGGATCCGGGACGTCCCCGACTACCCGAAGCCGGGCGTGCTGTTCAAGGACATCACCCCGCTGCTGGCCGACCCGGTGGCGTTCACGGCCCTGACCGACAGCCTCGCCACGCTGTGCGTCACGCACGGCGCGACGAAGATCGTCGGCCTGGAGGCGCGCGGCTTCATCCTCGCCGCGCCGGTCGCCGTCCGCGCGGGCCTGGGCTTCGTCCCGGTCCGCAAGGCCGGCAAGCTGCCCGGCGCGACGCTGAAGCAGGCGTACGAGCTGGAGTACGGCACCGCCGAGATCGAGGTGCACGCCGAGGACCTGGCTGCGGGCGACCGCGTCATGGTCATCGACGACGTCCTCGCCACCGGTGGCACCGCCGAGGCGTCCATCGAGCTCATCCGGCGCGCCGGTGCCGAGGTCGCGGGCGTCGCGGTCCTCATGGAGCTCGGCTTCCTGCCCGGCCGGGCCCGCCTGGAGCCCGCCCTGCGCGGCGCTCCGCTGGAGGCACTGATCACGGTCTGACCACTCGCCGTGCACGGCAGGGGCGCCCCGGAACCTCCCGGGGCGCCCCTTCGCGCTGCGCGCCCGCACGGTGCGCGCAGCGCGACCGTGCGGGCCCGGGCCTCGGCCCTTCCCGCGCGGCCGTCACGGAACCGCCCTCGGCGAGGGCCGGGGCGGCCCGGGCCTTGGCCCGCCCCGCGCGCCCGCGCTCTCGGGGCGCCCCTTAGCGCTGCCCGCACGCACCGTGCGCGCAGCGCGACCGGGCGGGCCCGGCCCTTGGTTCGTCCCGCGCGGCCGCCATGGAACTGCCCGCGGCGAGGGCCGGGGGCGGCCCGGGCCTTGGCCCGCCCCGCGCTCCCGGGGCGCCCCTTCGCGCTGCGCGCCCGCACGGTGCGCGCAGCGCGGACGGTGCGGTCCCGGGCCTCGGCCCGCCCCGTGCGGCCGCCACGGAGCCGCCCTCGGCCTGGCTCGGACCATGCCCGTGCGCCCTCGCGCCCGTCGTGGCCGGATCCTTGCGTGGGCGCTCAGGGGGCGGACGCGTGCGCGTCGCGGCGGGCGGCTCGATACCATGGGATTCCGGGCCTGACCGGGGGACCCGGATCCGCATGAGGAGCGCTCTTGCCAGACGAGGCCCAGCCACTCTCCGCCGCGCAGCCCGACCCGCAGGCCGAGAAGGCCGCGGCGGGACCCGCGACGCCCCAGAACAAGCCAGCGGAGAGCAGGCCCGCGCCCGTGGCCCCCGCCCCGGCACCCGCCGCCCCGGCACCCGCCGCCCCGTCCCCGGCCCCGGCCTCCACGCCCAAGCCCGCGCCCACCCCCGCGACCCGCTCCGGCGGGTCGTCCAACCGCGTGCGCGCCCGGCTCGCCCGGCTCGGCGTCCAGCGCTCCTCCCCGTACAACCCCGTCCTCGAACCCCTGCTCCGGATCGTCCGCTCCAACGACCCGAAGATCGAGACCGCGACGCTCCGCCAGGTCGAGCGGGCCTACCAGGTCGCCGAGCGCTGGCACCGCGGGCAGAAGCGCAAGAGCGGCGACCCGTACATCACCCACCCGCTCGCCGTCACCACCATCCTCGCCGAGCTCGGCATGGACCCGGCGACGCTGATGGCCGGCTTGCTGCACGACACCGTCGAGGACACCGAGTACGGCCTGGACACCCTGCGCCGCGACTTCGGCGACCAGGTCGCCCTGCTCGTCGACGGCGTCACCAAGCTGGACAAGGTCAAGTTCGGCGAGGCCGCGCAGGCCGAGACCGTCCGCAAGATGGTCGTCGCCATGGCCAAGGACCCGCGCGTCCTGGTCATCAAGCTCGCCGACCGCCTGCACAACATGCGCACCATGCGCTACCTCAAGCGCGAGAAGCAGGAGAAGAAGGCGCGCGAGACCCTCGAGATCTACGCGCCCCTCGCCCACCGCCTGGGCATGAACACCATCAAGTGGGAGCTGGAGGACCTCGCCTTCGCGATCCTCTACCCCAAGATGTACGACGAGATCGTCCGGCTCGTCGCCGAGCGCGCCCCCAAGCGCGACGAGTACCTCGCCATAGTGACCGACGAGGTCCAGTCCGACCTGCGCGCCGCCCGCATCAAGGCCACCGTCACCGGCCGGCCGAAGCACTACTACAGCGTCTACCAGAAGATGATCGTCCGCGGCCGTGACTTCGCGGAGATCTACGACCTGGTCGGCATCCGCGTCCTCGTGGACACCGTCCGCGACTGCTACGCGGCCCTCGGCACCGTCCACGCGCGATGGAACCCGGTCCCCGGCCGGTTCAAGGACTACATCGCGATGCCGAAGTTCAACATGTACCAGTCGCTGCACACCACGGTCATCGGCCCCAACGGCAAGCCCGTCGAGCTCCAGATCCGTACGTTCGACATGCACCGCCGCGCCGAGTACGGCATCGCCGCGCACTGGAAGTACAAGCAGGATCCCTCCGCCGGTGCCTCCAAGGTGCGCACCGACGTGCCGAAGAAGGCCGGCAAGGACGACCACATCAACGACATGGCGTGGCTGCGCCAGCTGCTCGACTGGCAGAAGGAGACCGAGGACCCCAGCGAGTTCCTGGAGTCCCTCCGCTTCGACCTGTCGCGCAACGAGGTCTTCGTCTTCACCCCCAAGGGCGACGTCATAGCGCTGCCCGCCGGCGCCACCCCCGTCGACTTCGCCTACGCCGTCCACACCGAGGTCGGCCACCGCACCATAGGAGCGCGGGTCAACGGGCGGCTCGTCCCGCTCGAATCGACCCTCGACAACGGGGACTTGGTCGAGGTCTTCACCTCCAAGGCCGCCGGCGCCGGGCCGTCCCGGGACTGGCTGGGCTTCGTCAAGTCCCCGCGCGCCCGCAACAAGATCCGCGCCTGGTTCTCCAAGGAGCGCCGCGACGAGGCGATCGAGCAGGGCAAGGACGCCATCGCGCGGGCCATGCGCAAGCAGAACCTGCCGATCCAGCGGATCCTGACCGGCGACTCGCTCGTCACGCTCGCGCACGAGATGCGCTACAGCGACATCTCCTCGCTGTACGCGGCGATCGGCGAGGGCCATGTCACGGCCCAGTCCATCGTCCAGAAGCTCGTGCAGGCGCTCGGCGGCGAGGAGGCCGCCACCGAGGACATCGCCGAGACCGCCCCGCCCACCCGCGGCCGCGCCAAGCGCCGCTCCAGCGCCGACCCCGGTGTCGTCGTCAAGGGCGTCGAGGACGTCTGGGTCAAGCTGGCCCGCTGCTGCACGCCCGTACCCGGCGACCCGATCATCGGCTTCGTCACGCGCGGCAGCGGCGTCTCGGTGCACCGCAGCGACTGCGTCAACGTCGAATCGCTCTCGCGCGAGCCCGAGCGCATCCTCGAGGTCGAGTGGGCGCCCACCCAGTCCTCGGTCTTCCTGGTCGCCATCCAGGTCGAGGCCCTCGACCGCTCCCGGCTGCTCTCGGACGTCACCCGCGTCCTGTCCGACCAGCACGTCAACATCCTGTCGGCGGCCGTCCAGACCTCCCGCGACCGGGTGGCCACCTCGCGCTTCACCTTCGAGATGGGCGACCCGAAGCACCTCGGCCACGTCCTGAAGGCCGTACGGGGCGTCGAGGGCGTCTACGACGTCTACCGGGTCACCTCGGCCCGGCGCCCGTAACAGCGCATACGAGAAGGGCCCCGGTACCTGTGCGAGGTACCGGGGCCCTTCTCGTACGTACGACCTCTCTCAGCCGCCGAACTCCTCCAGGCCCTTCAGCGCCTGGTCGAGCAGCGCCTGGCGGCCCTCCAGCTCACGCGCCAGCTTGTCGGCCTTGGCGTCGTTGCCGGCCGCGCGGGCCGCGTCGATCTGCTTCTGGAGCTTGTCGACCGCGTCCTGCAGCTGGCCCGTCAGACCCGCGGCACGCGCGCGTGCCTCCGGGTTCGTCCGGCGCCACTCCGACTCCTCGGCCTCCTGGATCGCCCGCTCCACCGCGTGCATCCGGCCCTCGACCTTGGGCCGGGCGTCGCGCGGCACGTGGCCGATGGCCTCCCAGCGCTCGTTGATGGAACGGAAGGCCGCACGCGCCGCCTTCAGATCCGTCACCGGCAGCAGCTTCTCGGCCTCGACCGCGAGCTCCTCCTTCAGCTTGAGGTTCTCGGTCTGCTCCGCGTCCCGCTCGGCGAAGACCTCGCCCCGCGCGGCGAAGAACACGTCCTGGGCGCCGCGGAAGCGGTTCCACAGGTCGTCCTCGTGCTCGCGCTGGGCGCGGCCCACGGTCTTCCACTCCGCCATCAGCTCGCGGTAGCGGGCGGCCGTGCCACCCCAGTCGGTGGAGCTCGAGAGCGACTCGGCCTCCGCGACCAGCTTCTCCTTGGCCTTGCGGGCCTCCTCGCGCTGGGCGTCCAGCGAGGCGAAGTGGGCCTTGCGACGCTTGGAGAACGCCGAGCGGGCGTGCGAGAAGCGGTGCCACAGCTCGTCGTCAGACTTCCGGTCGAGCCGCGGCAGGCCCTTCCAGGTGTCCACGAGGGCACGCAGCCGCTCACCGGCCGCCCGCCACTGCTCGCTCTGCGCCAGCTCCTCGGCCTCCTTGACCAGCGCCTCCTTGGCGCCGCGCGCCTCGTCGGCCTGCTTGGCCTTCTGGACCTTGCGCTCCTCGCGGCGCGACTCCACCGTCTCGACCAGCTTGTCGAGCCGGGCCGACAGCGCGGCGAGGTCACCCACGGCGTGGTGCTCGTCGACCTGGTGCCGGATGTGGTCGATCGCGGCGATGGCGTCCTTCGCCGAGAGGTCGGTGGTCTTCACCCTCTTCTCGAGGAGGCCGATCTCGACAACCAAGCCCTCGTACTTGCGCTCGAAGTAGGCCAGTGCCTCCTCGGGAGTGCCGGCCTGCCACGATCCGACGACCTTCTCGCCCTCGGCAGTACGCACGTACACGGTGCCCGTCTCGTCGACGCGGCCCCACGGGTCGCTGCTCACAGCGCCTCCTCCACATGATGCCGACGAGGGGGCTCTCGCCCCCTGGGCATCGTCCACAGTTTCCCGGCGGGCCTCGCCCGCCCTCAACAACGCGGATACAGGACCGCGCTGCACAACGCCAATCTAGGCGACCGGCCGCCCGGCTGTCCGCTCTCCGCGCGACCGAAATTCAACGGTCACGCCGCGTGTCACTTCTTGGCGACGGTGGCCTTCTCGATCGTGACGGCCGTCTTGGGCGCGCCGTCCGTGGCACCGCCCTCGACCCCGGCCTTCGCGACCTCCTGGACGACCTTCAGACCGGCCGCGTCGATCTTGCCGAAGGGCGTGTAGCTCGGCGGCAGCTTGGTGTCCTTGTAGACCAGGAAGAACTGGCTGCCGCCGCTGCCCGGCTGGCCGGTGTTGGCCATCGCCACCGTTCCGGCCGGGAAGGTCACCGTGCCGTCCGCGCCGGCCTTGCCCAGCGAGTCCAGGTTCTCGTCCGGGATCGTGTAGCCGGGGCCGCCGGTGCCGTCGCCCTTCGGGTCACCGCACTGGAGGACGAAGATGCCTTCGGTGGTGAGCCGGTGGCACTTGGTGCCGTCGAAGTACTTCTTGTCCGCGAGGTGCTTGAACGAGTTCACCGTGTGCGGCGTCTTCGCCGCCTCCATGGCGATCGCGATGTCACCCTCGTTCGTCTTCAGGGACATCGTGTACGCGGCCTTCGTGTCGACGGCCATCGCCGGCTCGGGCGCGGTCGACTCGCTCGCGGAAGGCGTCGGCGTCGGAGTGTCGCTCGCGTTATCCGAACCCTTGCCGCCGCCGTCGGTCAGCGCGACCGAGGCGTACACCGCTCCGCCCGCGGCCAGCACCACGGCGAGCGAGGCGGCGATGACGGCGTAGCGGCGCCTCGCCTTCCGCTGCTCCTGCCGCCGCTGCTGCTGACGCTCGTACTTCTCCCTGGCGAGCTGCCGCCGCCGCTGATCGCTGCTGACCACCGGGTCTGCTCCTTGTCGGTCGTCTGTTCCTGCCCTGGCCGGGTGTGCCCGTACCGTATACGGGTTGGCTGTGGAATACGCAGCGCCGGTAGGCTCTGATCTGCCGCTTCCGCTCCGCCGCACCTTCGCGCCGGACGACATTTAAGGACGATCGTGCTGATTGCCGGGTTCCCCGCCGGGGCCTGGGGGACCAACTGCTATCTGGTCGCCCCCGCCGCAGGCGAGGAGTGCGTGATCATCGACCCGGGCCACCAGGCCGCCCAGGGAGTCGAGGAGACGCTCAAGAAGCATCGGCTCAAGCCCGTCGCGGTGGTCCTCACCCATGGCCACATCGACCACGTCGCCTCCGTCGTCCCGGTCTGCGGCGCCCATGACGTACCCGCGTGGATCCACCCCTCCGACCGGTACATGATGAGCGACCCGGAGAAGGCCCTCGGCCGCTCCATCGGGATGCCGCTCATGGGCGAGCTGACCGTGGGCGAGCCGGACGACGTGCACGAGCTCACCGACGGCGCGAAGCTGGACCTCGCCGGACTGGAGTTCTCCGTCGCCCACGCGCCCGGTCATACCAAGGGGTCGGTGACCTTCCAGATGCCGCAGACCACGGAGATCCCCTCCGTGTTCTTCTCGGGCGATCTGCTCTTCGCCGGCTCCATCGGACGCACCGACCTGCCCGGCGGTGACATGGACGAGATGCTCGAATCGCTGGCCCGCGTGTGCCTGCCGCTCGACAACTCGACCGTGGTGCTGTCGGGACACGGTCCCCAGACGACCATCGGCCAGGAGCGCGCGACGAACCCCTATCTGCGGGACGTGGCCGCCGGCCTCGGGAGCGCGACGGCTCCCCGACGAGGAATGTGACGAGAACTCCGTGAGCACCTTCAAGGCCCCCAAGGGCACGTACGACCTGATTCCGCCGTACTCCGCGAAGTACCTGGCGGTGCGGGACGCCATCTCCGGACCGCTGCGGACGTCCGGCTACGGCTACATCGAGACCCCCGGCTTCGAGGACGTGAACCTCTTCGCGCGCGGCGTCGGCGAGTCCACCGACATCGTGACGAAGGAGATGTACACCCTCACCACGAAGGGCGGCTCCGAGCTCGCCCTGCGCCCCGAGGGCACCGCCTCCGTGCTGCGCGCGGCCCTGGAGGCGAGCCTGCACAAGCAGGGCAACCTGCCGGTGAAGCTCTGGTACTCCGGCTCGTACTACCGCTACGAGCGTCCGCAGAAGGGCCGCTACCGCCACTTCTCGCAGGTCGGTGCCGAGGCCATTGGCGCCGAGGACCCGGCGCTCGACGCCGAGCTCATCATCCTGGCCGACCAGGCATACCGCTCGCTCGGCCTGCGGAACTTCCGCATCCTGCTGAACTCGCTCGGCGACAAGGAGTGCCGCCCCGTCTACCGCGAGGCGCTGCAGGGCTTCCTGCGCGGCCTCGACCTCGACGAGGACACCCTCCGCCGGGCCGAGATCAACCCGCTGCGCGTCCTCGACGACAAGCGCGAGGCCGTACAGAAGCAGCTCGGCGGCGCGCCGCTGCTGCGGGACTACCTGTGCGACGCGTGCAAGGCGTACCACGAGGAGGTACGCGCGCTGATCACCGCGGCGGGCGTGGCCTTCGAGGACGACCCCAAGCTGGTGCGCGGCCTTGACTACTACACGCGGACGACCTTCGAGTTCGTCCACGACGGCCTGGGCTCGCAGTCCGCGGTCGGCGGCGGCGGCCGGTACGACGGCCTCTCCGAGATGATCGGCGGCCCGGCGCTCCCGTCGGTCGGCTGGGCGCTCGGCGTGGACCGTACGGTGCTTGCCCTGGAGGCGGAGGGTGTCGAGCTGGAGATCCCGGCGACGACGAGCGTCTTCGCCGTCGCCATCGGCGAGGAGGCACGCCGGCTGTTGTTCGCGAAGGTCACCGAGCTCCGCAGGGCGGGCGTCGCGGCGGACTTCGCGTTCGGCGGCAAGGGCCTCAAGGGCGCGATGAAGGACGCGAACCGCTCGGGCGCGCGCTTCACCCTGGTCGCGGGCGAGCGCGACCTGGCCGAGGGCGTCGTCCAGCTGAAGGACATGGAGTCCGGCGAGCAGGAGCCGGTGGCCCTGGACGCCGTGGTCGACACCGTCCGGTCGAAGCTGGCCTGACCGGACGTCACGTACAGCAGGGCCCGGGCCACGCTGTGGTCCGGGCCCGCCCTTATGTCCACCGAACGGTGGACGGCCGGCGTTGTGCGGCACAATGACCGTGCCCACAAGCCCGCGAGCGATGGATCGGGGATATGACGAACGCAGCGGTTGACGAGTCGGCGCGCGGCACGATAGGCGCGAGCCGCGCCCTCGCCTGGCTGCTGGTGATCACCGGCGCCGCCGGCCTGCTCGCCTCATGGGTGATCACCCTCGACAAGTTCAAACTCCTCGAGGACCCGAACTTCACCCCGGGCTGCAGCCTCAACCCGATCGTCTCCTGCGGCAACATCATGAAGAGCGACCAGGCCTCGGCCTTCGGGTTCCCGAACCCGATGCTCGGTCTCGTGACGTACGCGATGGTGATCGCGATCGGCGTGGCCCTTCTCGCGGGCGCCCGCTACCGCCGCTGGTACTGGCTCGGCCTGAACGCGGGCACGTTGTTCGGCGTCGGGTTCTGCACCTGGCTCATGCAGCAGTCGCTGTACGAGATCAACGCGCTCTGCCTGTGGTGCTGCCTGGCCTGGATCGCGACGATCGTCATGTTCTGGTACGTGACCTCGCACAACGTCCGCAAGGGCGTCATCCCCGCCCCGCGCGGCCTGCGGACCTTCTTCGACGAGTTCACCTGGGTGCTGCCCGTCCTGCACATCGGGATCATCGGCATGCTGATCCTCACGCGCTGGTGGGACTTCTGGACCGGCTGACGGCTGCGGACCGCGTTGTCAGTGGCGTGACCTAGGCTTCATGACCGTGGAGCCCGACCTCTTTACCGCAGCCGCCGAAGAACGCCAGGAGCAGGACCCGTCCAGCAGCCCCCTGGCCGTACGGATGCGTCCGCGCACCCTGGACGAGGTCCTGGGCCAGCAGCACCTGCTCAAGCCGGGGTCGCCGCTGCGGCGGCTCGTCGGCGAGGGCGGCGGCGGTCCGGCGGGCGCCTCGTCCGTGATCCTCTGGGGGCCGCCGGGTATCGGGAAGACGACTCTGGCGTACGTCGTCTCCAAGGCGACCAACAAGCGCTTCGTGGAGCTGTCCGCGATCACCGCGGGCGTCAAGGAGGTCCGGGCCGTCATCGAAGGGGCCCGGCGGGCGGCCGGCGGCTTCGGCAGGGAGACCGTCCTCTTCCTCGACGAGATCCACCGCTTCTCCAAGGCCCAGCAGGACTCGCTGCTCCCGGCGGTGGAGAACCGCTGGGTGACGCTGATCGCGGCGACGACCGAGAACCCGTACTTCTCGATCATCTCGCCGCTGCTCTCCCGCTCCCTGCTGCTCACGCTCGAACCGCTCACCGACGGCGATCTGCGCGATCTGCTGAAGCGGGCCCTCACCGAGGACCGGGGGCTCGGCGGGGCGGTCACGCTGCCCGAGGACGCCGAGGCGCACCTGCTGCGGATCGCCGGCGGCGACGCGCGGCGCGCGCTCACGGCCCTGGAGGCCGCCGCGGGCGCGGCCATCGCCAAGGGCGAGCCGGAGATCACCCTCCAGACGGTCGAGGAGACCGTCGACCGGGCAGCGGTGAAGTACGACCGGGACGGCGACCAGCACTACGACGTGGCCAGCGCGCTCATCAAGTCCATCCGCGGCTCGGACGTGGACGCGGCGCTGCACTATCTGGCGCGGATGATCGAGGCGGGGGAGGACCCCCGGTTCATCGCCCGCCGCCTGATGATCTCCGCCAGCGAGGACATCGGCCTGGCCGACCCGACGGCCCTGCCGACGGCCGTGGCGGCCGCGCAGGCTGTCGCCATGATCGGCTTCCCGGAGGCCGCGCTGACCCTGAGCCACGCCACGATCGCCCTGGCCCTGGCCCCCAAGTCGAACGCGGCGACCACCGCGATCTTCGCGGCCCAGGCGGATGTACGGAACGGACTCGCGGGCCCGGTCCCGCCGCACCTGCGCGACGGGCACTACAAGGGCGCGGCCAAGCTCGGCCACGCCCAGGGGTACGTCTACCCGCACGACGTCCCGGGCGGCATCGCGGCCCAGCAGTACGCCCCGGACGAGATCCACGGCAGGCGCTACTACGAACCGACCCGCTACGGCGCGGAGGCGCGGTACGCGGACGTGGTGGAGAAGGTACGGGAGCGGCTGAGAGGCGACGGCGGCTGACCATCCTGTGGCTGAGGCACTCCCGGCCACCCGGTACACTTACCTGAAGCGCTGCGTCCCGTGTCCGGTCTCGTACCGGCACCACCAGAACGGGACATCCAGCCGGAACCCCGGCGCCGTAAGGCACCAGGGATCCAGGAGCGTCGCGCACCGTCGAAGGTGTCGCGGGCAGCCCATCACCCCAGAAATGGCGGTCGGTGGGCCACTCGCGTGCTGCACATAGTGCCCAGACCAGGGAGCGGCTGCCTCTCGAGCCCATGGCTCATGAGGTTTCCCAGGCTGCGGATGCGACCTCCCCTAACCACTGGTGAAGCCGATTCACTGAGAACAGAGAGGTTGGTTCATGCCGAACCAGTCCCGCCCCAAGGTCAAGAAGTCGCGTGCCCTCGGCATCGCGCTGACCCCGAAGGCCGTCAAGTACTTCGAGGCCCGCCCCTACCCGCCGGGCGAGCACGGCCGTGGCCGCAAGCAGAACTCGGACTACAAGGTCCGTCTGCTCGAGAAGCAGCGCCTGCGCGCCCAGTACGACATCAGCGAGCGCCAGATGGCGCGCGCCTACGACCGCGCCAAGAAGGCCGAAGGCAAGACGGGCGAGGCGCTGGTCGTCGAGCTCGAGCGTCGCCTCGACGCCCTGGTCCTGCGTTCGGGCATCGCCCGCACCATCTACCAGGCCCGCCAGATGGTCGTGCACGGTCACATCCAGGTCAACGGCCAGAAGGTCGACAAGCCGTCGTTCCGTGTCCGTCCCGACGACGTCGTGATGGTCCGCGAGCGCTCCCGCGAGAAGCCCCTGTTCCAGGTGGCCCGCGAGGGTGGCTTCGCCCCCGACGGTGAGACCCCGCGCTACCTGCAGGTCAACCTGAAGGCCCTGGCCTTCCGCCTCGACCGCGACCCGAACCGCAAGGAAATCCCGGTCATCTGCGACGAGCAGCTGGTCGTCGAGTACTACGCCCGCTGATCCAGCGCGCCTAGTACCACCCCCGCGGTGTTCAGCCCGCCGCTTCCCCGCCCTTACCGGTGGGGGAGCCGGCGGGCTTCCGCGTTCTCCGGGACCGCCGTACGGAACGGGCGTGGCACCTGCGGACCGGCGATGCGCGTGGCCGGATCCCGGCGCACGCTGAGCGCCCGGTCCACCACCGCGTCCAGCGAGAGCTCCTGCCCCTCCCGCACCGACGCCCCGTAGCGCTCCGCGCCCAGCAACTCGCCCGCCTCACGCGCGCACAGCGCCCGCGCCCCGTTGAAATGGCCCGAGCCGAACAGCGGCAGGCCCACCGAGTCCCACACCGGCAGCGCGGCACCCTGCAGCACCGCAGCCTCCGAGGGATCACCCTCGCTCGCCGTCACCAGCGCGAGCAACTCGATCGCGAGGACCAGACCGACCAGATCGTGGAACGTGTGGTTGATCGTGACGCACTCCGTGAGCAGCGCCCGCGCCTCGCCGTGATCGCCCCCCGCCCACGCCGCGTACGCCAGCACATAAAGCGCGTACGCCCTGGTCCAGCGCTCGCCACGCTCCTCGCAGATATCCCGCACCTCGGCGCACAGCGCGACCGCGCCCTCCAGATCACCCTGGAAGACCTGCGCCAGAGCCAGCTCGACCTGCCCCATCAGCACATTGCTGTTCAGCTCGCCGAGCTCCCGGTACGCCGTCAGGGCCCGGCCGATCAGCTCCTCCGCCCGCGGCATGTCGTCCGAGAGCAGCGCCAGACAGCCCATCCGATGGGTCGCGTACGCCTCCGCCAGGGGGTTCCCGACGGACCGGGCCCGCTCCCCGCACTCGTGGAGCGCCGCCACCGCCGCCGTGTTGTCGCCCTGCAGGATCGCCACATAGCCGAGCACCCACAGCGCCTTCAGCCGGGCGTCGTCATGCTCCGAGCCGAGCGCCAGCGCCCGGTCGAGCCAGTGCCGTCCCTCCGACAGCCGTCCGCATCCCACCCAGCCGAACCAGAGCGTGCCCGCGAGATGCTGCGCCAGATGCGCCTCCTCCGGCTGCTCCAGACAGAGCTCCAGGGCCGCCCGCAGATTGGGGAGCGCCGCGTCCATACAGGCGGCGACCTCGGCCTGACGCGGGCTGAACCACTCCAGCTCGCACCAGGTGGCCAGACCCATGTACCAGTCGCGGTGCCGCCGGCGCAGCCGCTCCGTGTCCCCGAGCGCCGCCAGCCACTCCGCCCCGTACGCGGACACGGTGTCGAGCAGCCGGTACCTCGGACCCGCGGGGGTGTCCTCCCGCGTCACCAGCGACTGGGCGAGCAGTCCGCCGAGCACCTCCAGGACCCCTTCGGCGGGCAGATCGGCACCGCCGCAGACGTACTCCACCGCCTCCAGGTCGAACGGACCGGCGAAGACCGAAAGGCGTGCCCACAGCAGCCGCTCCTCCGGTGTGCACAGCTCATGGCTCCAGCCGATCGCCGTACGCAGCGTCTGATGGCGCGGCAGCGCGCCGCGCGCCCCGTCGCAGAGCAGCCGGAAGCGGTCGTCGAGCCGGTGCAGCACCTGCTCCGCCGAGAGCAGCGGCATCCGGGCGGCCGCCAGCTCCAGGGCCAGCGGAATCCCGTCGAGCCGCCGGCACAGCTCGTGTACGACGACGGGATCCCAGTCGCCAGGCGCACCGGGCGCTCCAGCCGCCTTCGCCCGCTCCGCGAAGAGGCTCACCGCGTCCGCCTCGCCCATCGGCGCCAGCGTGAACACGGCCTCCCCGTCCACCCGGAGCGGGCGGCGGCCCACCGCGAGCACGGTGAGGCCGGGGGAGTGCTGAAGAAGCCGCCGTACCAGCGGGGCGCACTCCTCGACGAGGTGCTCGAAGCCGTCCAGCACCAGCAGCAGACGGCGCTCCGCGAGATGGTCGGCCAGCGTCTCCTCGGGGGCACGCATCGTGTGATCGGTCAGTCCGAGCGCCTCGGCCAGCGCGAGCGCCACGAGATCCGGGTCGGGCAGCACCGAGAGGTCGGCCAGCCACACCCCGTCGGCGTAGCGTTTCTCCACCCTCGAGGCGGTCCGCAGAGCGAGCCGGGTCTTGCCGACGCCGCCCACCCCGACGACCGTGACCAGGCGGGATTCCCCCAGGAGCCGGGTCAGTTCGTCCTGTTCGCCGGTCCGCCCGACGAACCGGTTCAGCTCCGCCGGGAGGTTGCTCCTTCGCATGGGACACGGAGCGTACTCATCCACGTGCACTCCGTACAATCGGACCGGGCAAGTCCGCTCCCGCCGGCGCCGATACGGCCCCTAATGCGGTACGGGGAAAGACCCCGGGCGCGATAGGGTCGGAGGACGACTTTTCGCAGGGCCGCAAGGGGCCCGACGACAGCAGAGAGCGGTGCGGAGTGACCGGTGGAGAGGTTGCCGGGATTCTGGTGGCCGTGTTCTGGGCGATTCTCGTCTCCTTCCTCGCCGTGGTTCTGGTGAGGCTGGCGCAGACGCTCAAGGCGACCACCAAGCTCGTGGCGGACGTGACCGAACAGGCCGTCCCGCTGCTGAGCGACGCCTCGGCCACCGTGCGGTCCGCGCAGACCCAGCTCGACCGGGTCGACGCCATCGCCTCGGACGTCCAGGAGGTCACCTCCAACGCCTCGGCGCTCTCCTCCACCGTCGCCTCCACCTTCGGCGGCCCGCTCGTCAAGGTCGCCGCCTTCGGCTACGGAGTGCGCAAGGCCCTCGGCCGCGGCCGGGACGAGGCACCCGCGGCGCCCGAACGCCGCACCGTCGTCGGCCGCACCGTGCCGTCCGCGCGGCGCCGGAAGCAGAAGGGCTGAGCCGCGATGTTCCGCCGTACGTTCTGGTTCACCGCAGGCGCCGCAGCAGGCGTGTGGGCCACCACCAAGGTCAACCGCAAGCTGAAGCAGCTGACCCCGGAGAGCCTCGCCGCGCAGGCGGCGAACAAGGCGATCGAGACCGGCCACCGGCTCAAGGACTTCGCCCTCGACGTCAGGGCGGGCATGGTCCAGCGCGAGGCCGAACTGGGCGAGGCGCTCGGCCTGGAGGCCCCCGTGGACGCACCCGCCGAGCGTGAACTCCCCGGGCAGCGCCGCAGGTCCGCGCTCGACCCCACCCCGAACACCACCACGACCACGCATTCGTACCGAACGATTTCGTACAACCGGAATGAGGACCACTGATGGAGTCGGCTGAAATCCGCCGCCGCTGGCTGAGCTTCTTCGAGGAGCGCGGGCACACCGTCGTGCCTTCGGCGTCGCTCATCGCGGACGACCCGACTCTGCTGCTGGTCAACGCGGGCATGGTGCCGTTCAAGCCGTACTTCCTCGGCGAGGAGAAGCCGCCGTACATGCGCGCCTCCAGCGTGCAGAAGTGCGTCCGTACGCCCGACATCGAAGAGGTCGGCAAGACCACCCGCCACGGCACGTTCTTCCAGATGTGCGGCAACTTCTCCTTCGGCGACTACTTCAAGGAAGGCGCCATCAAGCTCGCCTGGGAGCTGCTGACCACCCCGGTGGAGCACGGCGGCTACGGGCTCGAGCCGGAGAAGCTCTGGATCACCGTCTACCAGGAGGACGACGAGGCCGAGCAGATCTGGCGCGACGTCGTCGGCGTCCCCGCCGAGCGCATCCAGCGCCTCGGCAAGAAGGACAACTTCTGGTCGATGGGCGTCCCCGGCCCCTGCGGTCCGTGCTCCGAGATCAACTACGACCGCGGCCCCGAGTTCGGCGTCGAGGGCGGCCCGGCCGTCAACGACGAGCGGTACGTGGAGATCTGGAACCTGGTCTTCATGCAGTACGAGCGCGGCGAGGGCACCGGCAAGGAGGACTTCCCGATCCTCGGCGACCTGCCGTCGAAGAACATCGACACCGGCCTCGGACTCGAGCGCCTCGCGATGATCCTGCAGGGCGTACAGAACATGTACGAGACCGACACCCTCCAGGTCGTCATCGACAAGGCCACCGAACTCACCGGCGTCGCCTACGGCAAGGACCACGGGAGCGACGTCTCGCTGCGCGTGGTCGCCGACCACATGCGGACGTCCGTGATGCTCATCGGCGACGGTGTCACCCCCGGCAACGAGGGCCGCGGCTATGTGCTGCGCCGCATCATGCGCCGCGCCATCCGCAACATGCGCCTGCTCGGCGCCACCGGCCCGGTCGTCAAGGACCTCGTCGACGTCGTCATCGACACGATGGGCGAGCAGTACCCGGAGCTGGTCACCGACCGCAAGCGGATCGAGACCGTCGCCCTGGCCGAGGAGGCCCGCTTCCTCAAGACGCTCAACGCCGGCTCGAACGTCCTCGACGGCGCCGTCACCGAGACCAAGGCCGCCGGCGGCACCGTCCTGCCCGGCGACAAGGCGTTCCTGCTCCACGACACCTGGGGCTTCCCGATCGACCTCACCCTGGAGATCGCCGCCGAGCAGGGGCTCTCCGTGGACGAGTCCGGCTTCCGCCGCCTCATGCAGGAGCAGCGGGACAAGGCCAAGGCCGACGCCAAGGCCAAGAAGACCGGCCACGCCGACGTCGCCGCCTACCGCGAGATCGCGGACGGCAGCGGCGCCACCGAGTTCACCGGCTACACCAACACCGAGGGCGAGTCCACGGTCGTCGGTCTGCTGGTCAACGGCGTCCCGTCGCCCGCCGCCTCCGAGGGCGACGAGGTCGAGGTCGTCCTCGACCGCACCCCTTTCTACGCCGAGGGCGGCGGCCAGCTCGCCGACCAGGGCCGCATCAGGCTGCACAGCGGCGCCGTCATCGAGGTCCGCGACGTCCAGCAGCCGGTCCCGGGTGTCTCCGTGCACAAGGGCTCCGTCCAGGTCGGCGAGGTGACGGTCGGATCCACCGCCTACGCCGCCATCGACGTCCGCCGCCGCCGCGCCATCGCCCGCGCCCACTCCGCCACGCACCTCACGCACCAGGCCCTGCGTGACGCCCTCGGCCCGACGGCCGCCCAGGCCGGTTCCGAGAACTCGCCCGGCCGCTTCCGCTTCGACTTCGGCTCGCCCAACGCGGTGCCCGGCACGGTCCTCATGGACGTCGAGCAGAAGATCAACGAGGTCCTCGCCCGCGAGCTCGACGTGCACGCCGAGGTCATGCCGATCGACGAGGCCAAGCGCCAGGGCGCCATCGCCGAGTTCGGCGAGAAGTACGGCGAGAAGGTCCGCGTCGTCACCATCGGCGACTTCTCCAAGGAGCTGTGCGGCGGTACGCACGTCCACAACACCGCCCAGCTGGGTCTGGTGAAGCTCCTCGGCGAGTCGTCGATCGGCTCCGGCGTGCGCCGGGTCGAGGCCCTCGTGGGTGTCGACGCGTACAACTTCCTCGCCCGTGAGCACACGGTCGTCGCCCAGCTCCAGGAGCTGGTCAAGGGCCGCCCCGACGAGCTCCCGGAGAAGATCTCCTCCATGCTCGGCAAGCTGAAGGACGCCGAGAAGGAGATCGAGAAGTTCCGCGCCGAGAAGGTGCTCCAGGCCGCCGCCGGTCTGGTCGAGGGTGCCAAGGACGTCCGCGGCGTCGCCCTCGTCACCGGCCAGGTCCCCGACGGCACCTCCGCCGACGACCTGCGCAAGCTGGTCCTCGACGTCCGCGGCCGCATCCCGTCGGACCGCCCGGCCGTCGTGGCCCTGTTCACCACCGCCAACGGCCGTCCGCTGACGGTCATCGCCACCAACGAGGCCGCCCGCGAGCGCGGTCTCAAGGCCGGCGAGCTGGTCCGTACGGCCGCCAAGACCCTCGGCGGCGGCGGTGGCGGCAAGCCGGACGTCGCCCAGGGCGGCGGCCAGAACCCCGAGGCGATCGGCGAGGCCATCGACGCCGTCGAGCGTCTGGTCGTGGAGACGGCGTGACGATGCGCCGAGGCCGTCGACTCGCGATCGACGTCGGGGACGCCCGGATCGGGGTCGCCTCGTGCGACCCCGACGGGGTCCTCGCCACGCCGGTGGAGACCGTGCCGGGACGTGACGTCCCGGCCGCCCACCGGCGGCTGCGGCAGATCGTCGAGGAGTACGAACCGATCGAGGTCGTGGTCGGCCTCCCTCGCTCCCTCTCCGGGGGCGAGGGCCCGGCCGCGGCCAAGGTCCGGCGCTTCGCGGGCGAGCTGGCCAAGGGCATCGCCCCGGTGCCGGTCCGGCTGGTCGACGAACGGATGACGACCGTGACGGCCACCCAGGGGCTGCGGGCCTCGGGAGTGAAGTCGAAGAAGGGGCGGTCCGTCATCGACCAGGCCGCCGCTGTGATCATCCTTCAGGCTGCTCTTGAGTCCGAACGGGTATCAGGTAATCCGCCCGGCGAGGGCGTCGAAGTGGTCATCTGATCGCGATACGGTAACGTTCCGCGCGATGCGGCGTGTTCGAACAGCTGCCGCACAACGTAGAGGCGGATCGTCCGGAAGCCTCGCGGCTGTTTTGGGGATCGATGACTGAGTATGGCCGGGGCTCTGGCTCCGAACCGTGGCATCCCGCGGACCCGTTGTACGGGGACCAGGGATGGGGAGGCCAGCAGCAGTACCCGCAGCAGGCGCAGCAGTACGACCCCCAGGACCCGTACGGCCAGGGCCAGGCGCAGGGCTACGACCCGCAGTACCAGCAGCCGCACCAGGCGCAGCATCCGCAGCAGTACGTCGACCCGGCGGCGTACGACGGATACCAGCAGCAGCCCCAGAGGCAGCAGCACCAGTACCAGCAGCCACACCAGCAGCAGTCGGCGCAGGGCTACGACACGCCCGGGTACCCCGCACAGCAGTACGACCCGAGCTGGGAGACGGGCCAGGCGGCCATGCCGTACGGCACGCCCCCCGCCGATCCGTACGGCGGCCAGAACCCGGACCTCTACGGCACGCCCGAGGCGTACCCGCCGCCGCAGCCCCCGGGCCGCCGGCAGGCCCCGCCTGAGCCGGTGACCGACTGGGAGGCCGAGGCTCGCGAAGAGGAGCGGCACCCCTTCTTCACCGGTGAGGACGACGCCGACGACGAGTACGACGACGAGCCGGGCGACAGGCGCTCGTCGCGGGGCGGTCGCGATCGCCGGGGCGGCAAGGGCAGGAAGAGCAAGAACGGCGTCGCCTGCCTGGTCGTCGCGCTCGTCCTCGCGGGCGGCGTCGGCGGCATCGGCTACTTCGGCTACCAGTTCTGGCAGGGCCAGTTCGGCGCGGCACCCGACTACGCGGGCGAGGGTAGCGGCTCGGTCCAGGTCGAGATCCCCAAGGGCGCCGGCGGCACGGAGATCGGCAACATCCTGAAGAAGGCCGGGGTCGTCAAGAGCGTCGACGCCTTCGTGTCGGCGCAGCAGCAGAACCCCAGGGGCCTGTCCATCCAGGCCGGCGTCTACACGCTGAAGAAGGAGATGTCGGCGGAGAGCGCGGTCTCGCTGCTGCTGAGCCCGGCGAGCCAGGCGAACTTCGTCATCCCCGAGGGCAAGCGGAACGTCTGGGTCTACGAGCAGATCGACAAGAAGCTCGACCTCAAGGCGGGCACGACGCAGGGCGTGGCCAAGGCAGAGGCCAAGAACCTCGGCCTGCCCGACTGGGCGACCGGTCACTCCAACGTCAAGGATCCGCTGGAGGGCTTCCTCTTCCCGGCGAGCTACCCCGTGGCCAAGGGGCAGAAGCCCGAGGACGTGCTGCGCAAGATGGTCGCGCGCTCGAATGAGGAGTACGGCAAGTTCGACCTGGAGGCCAAGTCGAAGCAGCTCGGCGTGGACAACCCGTGGGAACTGATCACGATCGCGAGCCTCGTCCAGGCGGAGGGCACCTCGCACGACGACTTCCGCAAGATGGCCGAAGTCGTCTACAACCGGCTCAAGCCCAGCAACCCGCAGACGTACGGCAAGCTCGAGTTCGACTCGACCTACAACTACATCAAGGGTCAGAACAAGATCGACCTCACTCTTGAAGAGCTGCGGAAGTACGACAACCGCTACAACACGTACTTCTACAAGGGCCTGCCGCCGGGACCGATCGGCAACCCGGGTGCCGAGGCGCTCCGGGGCGTGGTCAACCCGACGAAGGACGGCTGGTACTACTTCATCTCGATCGACGGCAAGACGTCCCAGTTCACGAAGACCAATGCCGACCATCAGAAGTTGGTCGAAGAGTTCAACAAGTCCAGGAACAACTGATGCGGTCACATCGGCGGGCGGCCGTGCTCGGCTCGCCCATCGCCCACTCGCTCTCCCCGGTCCTGCACCGGGCGGCCTACGCCGCGCTCGGGCTCGACAACTGGTCGTACGACCGGTTCGAGGTCGACGAGGCCGGGCTGCCCGGATTCGTCGCCGGGCTCGACGACTCCTGGGCCGGTCTTTCGCTGACCATGCCGCTGAAGCGGGCGATCATCCCGCTGCTCGACGAGATCAGCGACACGGCCGCGTCCGTCGAGGCCGTGAACACGGTCGTCTTCACGGCGGACGGCCGCCGCGTCGGCGACAACACCGACATCCCGGGCCTGGTCGCGGCCCTGCGCGAGCGGGGCGTCGAGAAGGTCGAGTCCGCGGCGATCCTCGGCGCCGGCGCCACCGCCTCCTCCGCGCTCGCCGCGCTCGCCCGGATCTGCGCGGGCCCGGTCACCGCGTACGTACGGAGCGAGGCGCGGGCCGAGGAGATGCGGGGCTGGGGCGAACGGCTCGGCGTGGACCTCCGTACCGCCGACTGGGCGGACGCGAACCGGGCGTTCTCCGCCCCCCTGGTCATCGCCACCACCCCGGCCGGCGCGACCGACGCGCTCGCGGCTGAGGTCCCGGACGCCCCCGGCACCCTCTTCGACGTGCTGTACCACCCGTGGCCGACACGGCTCGCCGCCGCGTGGTCGGAGCGCGGTGGCGCGGTGCTCGGCGGTCTCGACCTCCTCGTCCACCAGGCCGTTCTGCAGGTCGAGCAGATGACCGGCGTTGCCGAGGCTCCGCTGGCGGCGATGCGCGACGCGGGTGAGAAGGCACTGGCAGCCGCGTGACCGGTACGGAGACCCTGGCAGCGAACTGGGGGAGCGACCTCCTCAGGCTGCTCGTGCATCTGCTGCCCGACTGGCTGGAGAACGTCGTCGTGGCCGTCGGGCTGACCCTTCTCGTGGCCGCGGGCGGGCGTCGGCTCTGGCGTGCCGTCCGGGCCGCCGGACCCGCGCGCTGAGCCCTCGGCCGCTGGAGATGACATTCTTCGCGTCCGACAGCTGGACCGGCGGCCAGGTTCTCCACCCGGACGTGGGAGGATCGGACATGGCGGGCCAGGGCCGCGCACCCGGTCGCGCCGCAGCAGTTCCAGGCGCGAGCATGAGGAGCATCGTTGAGCAGGTTGCGTTGGCTGACCGCTGGGGAGTCCCACGGACCCGCGCTGGTCGCGACGCTGGAGGGTCTTCCCGCCGGCGTTCCGGTCACGACTGAGCTGGTGGCGGACCATCTTGCGCGGCGGCGCCTCGGCTATGGGCGCGGCGCGCGGATGAAGTTCGAGCAGGACGAGGTCACGTTCCTGGGCGGTGTCCGGCACGGTCTCTCCCTCGGTTCCCCGATCGCCGTGATGGTCGGCAACACGGAGTGGCCGAAGTGGGAGAAGGTCATGTCGGCCGACCCCGTCGACCCCGCGGAGCTGAAGGAGACGGGCCGCAACGCGCCGCTGACCCGGCCGCGTCCCGGTCACGCCGACCTCGCCGGCATGCAGAAGTACGGCTTCGACGAGGCCCGGCCGATCCTGGAGCGCGCCAGCGCCCGCGAGACCGCCGCCCGTGTCGCACTCGGAGCCGTCGCCCGGTCCTTCCTGAAGGAGGCCGCGGGCATCGAGATCGTCTCCCACGTCATCGAGCTGGCCGCGGCCAAGGCCCCGTACGGCGTCTACCCGACCCCCGCCGACGTCGAGAAGCTCGACGCCGACCCGGTGCGCTGCCTCGACGCCGACGCGTCGAAGGCGATGGTCGCGGAGATCGACCAGGCACACAAGGACGGCGACACCCTCGGCGGTGTGGTCGAGGTCCTCGCCTACGGCGTTCCGGTCGGGCTCGGCTCGCACGTGCACTGGGACCGCCGTCTCGACGCACGGCTCGCCGCCGCGCTGATGGGCATCCAGGCGATCAAGGGCGTCGAGGTCGGCGACGGCTTCGAACTCGCCCGCGTACCCGGCTCGCAGGCCCACGACGAGATCGTGCGGACCGAGGACGGCATCAAGCGCACGTCCGGCCGCTCCGGTGGCACCGAGGGCGGTCTGACCACGGGCGAACTTCTCCGCGTGCGGGCCGCGATGAAGCCGATCGCCACCGTGCCGCGCGCGCTGGCCACCGTCGACGTCGTCACGGGTGAGGCCGCACAGGCCCACCACCAGCGCTCCGACGTGTGCGCCGTCCCGGCCGCCGGCATCGTGGCCGAGGCCATGGTCGCGCTGGTCCTCGCGGACGCCGTCGTCGAGAAGTTCGGCGGCGACAGCGTCCCGGAGACCCGCCGCAACGTCCAGTCGTACCTCGACAACCTCCAGATCCGGTGACCGGTCCCCTGGTCGTCCTCGTCGGACCGATGGGCTCCGGCAAGTCCACGGTGGGCGCGCTCCTGGCCGAGCTGCTCGGCGTGCCCTACCGGGACACCGACGCCGACATCGTCGCCGCCGAGGGCCGGGAGATCGCGGACATCTTCGTCGAGGAGGGCGAGGAGCACTTCCGCGCCCTGGAACGGGAAGCCGTACGGACCGCGGTCGCCGAGCACGAGGGCGTCCTCGCCCTCGGGGGCGGCGCGATCCTCGACGCCGGCACCCGCGAACTGCTCGGCGGACTGCCCGTCGCCTATCTCTCGATGGACGTCGACGAGGCCGTCCGGCGCGTCGGCCTCAACACCGCGCGGCCGCTGCTCGCCATCAACCCGCGCCGCCAGTGGCGCGAGATGATGGAGGCGCGCCGCCACCTCTACACCGAAGTCGCCCGGGTGGTCGTGGCCACCGAAGGCCGCACACCCGAAGAGGTCGCGGACGCGGTCCTCGACGCTCTGGAGCTGAAGAAGGACGTATGACGGACCAGGAAGTGACCCGGATCCAGGTCGGCGGTTCGGCGGGTACGGATCCGTACGAGGTACTGGTCGGGCGGCAGCTCCTTGGCGAGCTGCCCGCCCTGATCGGCACCAAGGCCAAGCGCGTCGCCGTGATCCACCCCGAGGCGCTCGCCGAGACCGGCGAGGCGCTGCGCGCGGATCTGGCGGAGCAGGGCTTCGAGGCCGTGGCCATCCAGGTGCCGAACGCGGAGGAGGCCAAGACGGCCGAGGTCGCGTCGTACTGCTGGAAGGCGCTGGGCCAGACCGGCTTCACCCGTACCGACGTCATCGTCGGCGTCGGCGGCGGCGCGACGACCGACCTGGCCGGCTTCGTGGCCGCGACCTGGCTGCGGGGCGTGCGCTGGATCGCCGTACCCACCACCGTCCTCGCGATGGTGGACGCGGCGGTCGGCGGGAAGACGGGCATCAACACCGCCGAGGGCAAGAACCTCGTCGGCGCGTTCCACCCGCCCGCCGGGGTGCTCTGCGACCTGGCGGCCCTGGACTCGCTGCCGGTCAACGACTACGTGAGCGGGCTCGCGGAGATCATCAAGGCCGGCTTCATCGTCGACCCGGTGATCCTCGACCTCATCGAGGAGGACCCGCAGGCCGCCCGCACCCCCGCCGGACCCCACACCGCCGAGCTGCTTGTCCGCTCGATCCGGGTCAAGGCCGAGGTGGTCTCCGGTGACCTGAAGGAGTCGGGCCGGCGGGAGATCCTCAACTACGGTCACACCCTGGCCCACGCGATCGAGAAGAACGAGCGCTACAAGTGGCGCCACGGGGCCGCCGTCTCGGTCGGCATGGTGTTCGCCGCCGAGCTGGGCCGGCTCGCCGGCCGGCTGGACGACGCGACCGCCGACCGGCACCGCACGGTCCTGGAGTCGGTCGGTCTGCCGCTCAGCTACCGCGGTGACCAGTGGCCCAAGCTCCTGGAGACCATGAAGGTCGACAAGAAGTCCCGCGGCGACCTGCTCCGCTTCATCGTCCTCGACGGCCTCGGCAAGCCCACCGTCCTCGAGGGCCCCGACCCCGCGGTCCTCGTCGCCGCCTACGGTGAGGTGTCCGCGTGAGCGACCGCCGCCGCGTCCTCGTGCTCAACGGCCCGAACCTCGGCCGGCTGGGCTCGCGCGAGCCCGACATCTACGGCGCCACGTCGTACAAGGGCCTGGTGGAGTCCTGCCGGGCCCTCGGCGAGGAGCTCGGCTTCGACGTGGAGGTCCGGGAGACCAACGACGAGGGCGAGATGATCCGCTGGCTCCACGAGGCCGCGGACGGATCGGTCCCGGTCGTGATCAACCCGGGAGCGTTCACCCACTACTCGTACGGGATGCGTGACGCGGCCGCCCAGCGGACCGCGCCGCTGATCGAGGTGCACATCTCGAACCCGTACACCCGGGAGGAGTTCCGGCACACCTCGGTCGTCGCCGCGGTGGCCACCGGGACCGTCGCCGGCTTCGGCATCGGCTCCTACCGGCTCGCTCTGCGGGCGCTCGCCGAGGAACTGACTGACTGACAGCGAGTGAGCCGTAGGGGCGCGCGGGCGTCGAAAGGGAGAGCGCGCGCAGGTCCTGAGGAACGAAGGACCGAGCACGGTCGACCGTCGACGCACGCATAGAGCGCCCCGGAGGTGAACGAGCCCAAAAGAGGGGGCACTCTCGTCCGTCCCCGGCCGTTTCCCCCTGTGGGGGCCGGGGACGGTAACGTTCCGGGGAAGTATCGGCCGTACGAGACGGAGTGGCACCGGATGCAGCACGCGATGGGGGCTCCGTTGCCGCCCGATCCCTCGGGCTGGACGCCCGGCGCCGGACGACCCCCCGTGCCGCAGGGCGGACACCACCCCCATCCGCACCCCGTCCCGCCGGGACCGCCCCCGCCCCCCGCCCCGCAGGCCCCCGGCGCCGCCGCCCCGTACTCCGCGCCGCAGGCCCCCGGCTGGGGCTCGGCGGGTGTGCCGACGCACGCGGGACAGGCCGGTTCCCCGCCGCGCGACGTCACCGGACACATACCGCTGCCGCCCGTCGCCGTCCCCGCACCGCCGCCCGCCGAGCCCGGCACCGGCGCGGCGACCCTGGCTGTGCTGCTCATCGGCCCCGCCGGCGCCGGCAAGACGACCGTCGCCCGCCACTGGGCCACGCGCCGGCGCGTGCCCACCGCGCACATCAGCCTCGACGACGTCCGCGAATGGGTCTGTTCCGGTTTCGCCGACCCCCAGTCGGGCTGGAACGAGCACTCCGAGGCCCAGTACCGCCTCGCCCGCCGCACCTGCGGCTTCGCCGCCCGGAACTTCCTGGCCAACGGCATCTCCTGCATCGTCGACGACGCCGTCTTCCCGGACCGGCCCGTCGTCGGCCTCGGCGGCTGGAAGCGGCACGTCGGCCCGGGGCTGCTTCCGGTCGTTCTGCTGCCCGGTCTGGAGATCGTCCTGGAGCGGAACGCCGAACGCAGCGGCAACCGGCGGCTCTCGGACGAGGAGGTCGCGTCCATCCACGGCCGGATGGCCGGGTGGTACGGCTCCGGCCTGCCGATCATCGACAACTCCACGTACGACGTCGAGACCACGGCCCGGGTCCTCGACGAGGTCCTGGCCCGCTCCATAGCCAGCCCGCCCGCCTGGTGACGGCCCCGACGGCCCGAGGGCCCCGGTGGCCTGAAGCGGCCGCCCGTGGCCCGGTCGGCCGTGCTGAGCAGGCCGGGACGCCCGGCCCCTCGTAGGCTCGGAACATGTCAGAGGTGTATGCGGACCGCCGTGTGCGGCTGCGCGACCGGTGCGCGGCAGTCGGCAGCCCGGCGGCCCTGGTCTCCCGCCCCGCCAACGTCCGCTATCTCGCGGGCGGTTCGCCTCCCGGAGCCGTCCTTCTGCTCGGCCCGGACGAGGACGTGCTGCTCTGCCCCACCGCGCCCGGCGGCGATCCGGCCGACGGGCGGCTCGACGAGCTGCTCCGCCAGTCCGTGCTGCCCGCGGCCGGCGGCGATCCGGCGGTCGCGGCCGTCGACGTAGCCCGCAAGGCGGGCGCGGAGGCCCTCGCCGTCGAGGAACACCATCTGACCGTGGCCCGCCACCGGGCGATGGGCTCGGTCGCGCCCCAGCTCCAGCTCGCCGATCTCGGCGGAGCCGTCGAGCAGCTGAGGATCGTGAAGGACGAGGACGAGATCGCCTGTCTGCGGATCGCCGCCGAGATCGCCGACCAGGCGCTCGGGGAGCTTCTCGAATCCATCCTGGTCGGCCGGACCGAGCGGCACCTCGCGCTGGAGCTGGAGCGGCGGCTCGTCGACCACGGCGCGGACGGCGCCGCCTTCCCCACCTCCGTGGGCACCGGCCCGAACTCCGGGCGCGGCGGACACAAGCCCTCGGACCGCCGGGTCGAGGAGGGAGATTTCCTCTCCGTATGCCTCGGCGCCAACTACCGCGGCTACCGTTGCGAGATCGGCCGCACGTTCGTCATCGGCACGACCCCCGCGGACTGGCAGATCGAGCTGTACGACCTCGTTTTCGCCGCTCAGCGGGCCGGCCGCGAGTCGCTCGCCCCCGGCACCGAGTACCGCGATGTGGACCGCGCCGCTCGGCAGATCCTGGACGCGGCGGGCCACGGCGAGGCAGTTCCGCCGGCCACCGGCCACGGCGTCGGCCTCGAAATCGACGAGGACCCGCAGCTCGCACCCGCGGCCATGGGTAAACTGGACGCTTGTGTGCCGGTCACCGTCGAACCGGGGGTCCACCTTCCGGGCCGGGGCGGGGTCCGGATCGATGACACGCTCGTCGTGCGCCAGGAGGCGGACGGCGGACCCGAGCTACTCACCATCACGACCAAGGAGCTGCTCGCGCTGTAGCGCGTACGCCTCCGTGGTCCCACGTCAGTCCAGGAGATTCCGCAACCGTGGCTTCCACGAACGACCTCAAGAACGGCATGGTGCTCAAGCTCGAAGGCGGCCAGCTCTGGTCCGTCGTCGAGTTCCAGCACGTCAAGCCCGGCAAGGGCCCGGCCTTCGTGCGCACCAAGCTCAAGAACGTGCTGTCCGGCAAGGTCGTCGACAAGACCTTCAACGCCGGAGTGAAGGTCGAGACGGCCACCATCGACCGCCGCGACATGCAGTTCTCCTACATGGACGGCGACTACTTCGTCTTCATGGACCTGGAGACCTACGACCAGCTGCACGTCGACCGCAAGGCCGTCGGCGACGCCGCCAACTTCCTGATCGAGGGCTTCACCGCCTCGGTCGCGCAGCACGAGGGCGAGGTGCTCTACGTCGAGCTCCCGGCCGCCGTCACGCTGACCATCCAGCACACCGACCCGGGCGTGCAGGGCGACCGCTCCACCGGTGGCACCAAGCCGGCCACCCTGGAGACCGGTCACGAGATCCAGGTCCCGCTCTTCATCACCACCGGTGAGAAGATCAAGGTCGACACGCGCACGAGCGACTACCTCGGCCGGGTGAACGACTAACCGTGGCCGCCCGCAGCAAGGCCCGTAAGCGCGCCTTCCAGATCCTCTTCGAGGCCGACCAGCGTGGTGCGTCCGTGCAGCAGGTCCTCGCGGACTGGGTCCGGCACGCGCGGTCCGACGACCGTCAGCCGCCCGTCAACGAGTTCACGATGCTGCTGGTCGAGGGGTACGCGGACCACGCGAACCGGATCGACGAGCTCATCGCCACCTACGCGGTGGACTGGGACCTGGACCGGATGCCGGCCGCCGACCGGAACATCGTGCGCCTCGGTGCGTACGAGCTGATCTGGCTGGACGAGACCCCGGACGCCGTGGCGATCGACGAGGCGGTGCAGCTCGCCAAGGAGTTCTCCACGGACGAGTCGCCGACCTTCGTCAACGGCCTGCTGGCCCGCTTCAAGGACCTGAAGCCGCGCCTGCGCCGGGACGCCTGAGAGGCAGCCTCCGGCAGTCGAAGGGGCCCGCAGCACACGTGCTGCGGGCCCCTTCGGCGTACCACCGGAATCGACCGGCACCGATGAAACCGCCGGGGCGGGGAAGGCCCTCAGGCCCGCCCCGCCCCGGCGGCAACGTTTCTGCTCAGTTCTCCTCGTGGGCGACCGCGCGTCGCGCGTCCGCGTCGAGGACGCCCCAGCTGATCAGCTGCTCGGTCAGCACCGAGGGCGACTGGTCGTAGATCACCGCGAGCGTGCGCAGGTCGTCCTGACGGATCGACAGCACCTTGCCGTTGTAGTCGCCGCGCTGCGACTGGATCGTCGCCGCGTAGCGCTGCAGCGGGCCGGCCTTCTCCTGCGGGACGTGGGCCAGGCGCTCCAGGTCGAGGACGAGCTTCGGCGGCGGCTCGGCGGCCCCGCCGGGGGTCGTACCGGGCAGGAGCTCCTGCACCGGGACGCCGTAGAAGTCCGCCAGCTCGGCGAGGCGCTGCACCGTCACGGCGCGGTCACCGCGCTCGTACGAGCCGACCACGACGGCCTTCCAGCGGCCCTGGGACTTCTCTTCCACACCGTGGAGGGAAAGGCCCTGCTGGGTGCGGATGGCACGGAGCTTGGCCCCGAGCTGCTTTGCGTATTCGCTGGACATATAGCTCCCCGGACGCTGGACGCTGTAGACAACGTGCGGCTCCGCCGCCTGGCTGGTAACTCACTGTGAGGTTACGCAGCGTTACTCTCCTCCGTCAAGCCGAATGGTCCATACCGCCCCCTCTCGGGGGACGGCGCCCGGAGTGGCGGCAGGGTGGTGAGCAGGGGAGTCGCCCGCCCCTGGTAGAGTCGATGGCGCACATCCGACGTCCTTTAAGGTCCGTCCCGTGAGGCGGAGAAGGAGGTCCGTTTCATATGGACGCACAGCAGCATTCCGATGCGGCACGCCCTGTTCTCGAGGGCCCCGACATCGCGCGGGTACTGACCCGCATCGCCCACGAGATCGTCGAGCGCGCCAAGGGCGCCGACGACGTGGTCCTCCTCGGCATCCCGACGCGTGGCGTCTTCCTCGCCCGCCGGCTGGCCGACAAACTCGCTGAGATCACCGGACGCACGATCCCGGTCGGCTCGCTCGACATCACCATGTACCGCGACGACCTGCGGATGAAGCCCGCCCGCGCCATCGGCCGCACCGAGATCCCCGGTGACGGGGTCGACGGCCGGCTGGTCGTCCTCGTCGACGACGTGCTCTTCTCCGGCCGTACCATCCGCGCCGCGCTCGACGCGCTCGGCGACATCGGCCGCCCCCGCGCCGTCCAGCTCGCGGTCCTCGTCGACCGCGGTCACCGCGAACTCCCGATCCGCGCCGACTACGTCGGCAAGAACCTCCCCACGTCGCTGCGGGAGACGGTCAAGGTCCAGCTCGCCGAGGAGGACGGTCGCGACACCGTGCTGCTCGGCAGCAAGACCACTGCCTAGCCGGTCCGGCTTCCCCGACGGGTCCAGGGCACACTCCTGCGCGCCCGCACCCCCACGGGCCCTGGGGACACCCCAGACCCCCCACCTCCCGACCACGGAGCACACCCCCGATGATGCGTCACCTCATCTCGGCCGCCGACCTCACCCGCGACGACGCCGTCCTCATCCTCGACACCGCCGAGGAGATGGCCCGGGTGGCCGACCGGCCGATCAAGAAGCTGCCCACCCTGCGCGGCCGGACCATCTGCAACCTGTTCTTCGAGGACTCCACCCGCACCCGGATCTCCTTCGAGGCCGCCGAGAAGCGCCTCTCCGCCGACGTGATCAACTTCGCGGCCAAGGGCTCCAGCGTCTCCAAGGGCGAGTCCCTCAAGGACACCGCGCAGACCCTGGAGGCGATGGGCGTCGACGCCGTCGTCATCCGGCACAGCGCCTCCGGCGCCCCGTACCGGCTCGCCACCTCCGGCTGGATCGACGCCCCCGTCATCAACGCCGGCGACGGCACCCACCAGCACCCCACCCAGGCCCTGCTCGACGCCTTCACCATGCGCCGCCGCCTCGTCGGCCGCGACGCCGGTCTCGGCCAGGACCTCGCCGGCAAGCGCATCACCCTGGTGGGCGACGTCCTGCACAGCCGGGTCGCCCGCTCGAACGTCGACCTGCTGCACACCCTCGGCGCCGAGGTCACGCTGGTGGCCCCGCCCACCCTGGTCCCGGTCGGCGTCGAGACCTGGCCCTGCGCCGTCAGCTACGACCTCGACAGCGTGCTGCCGAAGTCCGACGCGGTGATGATGCTGCGTGTGCAGCGTGAGCGGATGAACGCGGCCTTCTTCCCGACCGAGCGCGAGTACTCGCGGCGGTACGGGCTCGACGGCGAGCGGATGGCGAAGATGCCCGAGCACGCCATCGTCATGCACCCCGGCCCGATGGTCCGCGGCATGGAGATCACCGCCGAGGTCGCCGACTCCGACCGCTGCACGGTCGTCGAGCAGGTCGCCAACGGCGTCTCGATCCGGATGGCCGTCCTGTACCTGCTGCTCGGCGGCAACGAGTCCGTCACCCACCCCCGTACCGAGGAGAAGTAAGAACCATGAGCAAGATCCTTATCCGCGGTGCGAAGGTGCTGGGCGGCGAGGCGCAGGACGTCCTGATCGACGGCGAGACCATCGCCCAGGTCGGTACGGGCCTCATCGCCGAGGACGCGACCGTGATCGAGGCCGAGGGGCAGATCCTGCTCCCGGGCCTGGTCGACCTCCACACCCATCTGCGCGAGCCCGGCCGTGAGGACTCCGAGACCGTCCTCACCGGCACCCGGGCGGCCGCCTCCGGCGGCTACACCGCCGTCTTCGCCATGGCCAACACCTTCCCGGTCGCCGACACCGCCGGCGTGGTCGAGCAGGTCTACCGGCTCGGCAAGGAGTCCGGCTACTGCGACGTGCAGCCCATCGGCGCCGTCACCGTCGGCCTGGAGGGCAAGAAGCTCGCCGAGCTCGGCGCGATGCACGACTCCGCCGCCGGTGTCACGGTCTTCTCCGACGACGGCAAGTGCGTCGACGACGCCGTGATCATGCGCCGCGCCCTGGAGTACGTGAAGGCTTTCGGCGGCGTCGTCGCCCAGCACGCCCAGGAGCCCCGCCTCACCGAGGGCGCCCAGATGAACGAGGGCGTCGTCTCCGCCGAGCTGGGCCTCGGCGGCTGGCCGGCCGTCGCCGAGGAGTCGATCATCGCCCGCGACGTGCTCCTCGCCGAGCACGTCGGCTCCCGCGTCCACATCTGCCACCTCTCCACCGCCGGCTCGGTCGAGATCGTCCGCTGGGCCAAGTCCCGTGGCATCGACGTCACCGCCGAGGTCACCCCGCACCACCTCCTCCTCACGGACGAGCTGGTACGGAGCTACAACCCGGTCTACAAGGTCAACCCGCCGCTGCGCACCGAGCGCGACGTGATGGCCCTCCGCGAGGCCCTGGCCGACGGCACCATCGACATCGTCGCCACCGACCACGCCCCGCACCCGCACGAGGACAAGGACTGCGAGTGGGCCGCGGCCGCCATGGGCATGGTCGGCCTGGAGACCGCGCTCTCCGTCGTCCAGCAGACGATGGTCGAGACCGGACTCCTCGACTGGGCCGGCGTCGCCGACCGCATGTCCGTCAAGCCGGCGCAGATCGGGCAGGCGAAGGACCACGGACGCCCCGTCTCGGCAGGTGAGCCCGCGAACCTGACCCTGGTCGATCCGGCATACCGTGGTCTCGTGGACCCCGCGGGCTTCGCCTCCCGCAGCCGCAACACCCCCTACGAGGGCCGCGAGCTGCCGGGACGTATCACCCACACCTTCCTGCGGGGCCGGGCGACGCTCGTGGACGGGAAGCTGGCGTGACACTCATCGAATTGGCCGCGGAACAGAAGTCGGCGGAGGTGACCGACTGGGCCGGACGGCTCGGCTGGGTCGCGGGTCTCCTGCTCTTCATCGCCTTCGTCTACTGGCTGATGCGCCAGGGATGGAAGTGGCGCGGCAGCCTCCAGTCGGACCTGCCCGAGCTGCCCAGCGCGCCGGAGACGGGCGGTGAGGCGAGACTGACTCTGAGCGGGCGCTACCACGGCTCGACCACGGCCGGGCAGTGGCTCGACCGGATCGTCGCCCACGGTCTGGGCACCCGCAGCCGCGTCGAGCTCACGCTCACCGACGCGGGGATCGAGGTCGTACGCCCCGGCGCCACCGACTTCTTCATCCCGGCCGCCCAGCTGCGCGAGGCCCGCCTCGACAAGGGCATCGCCGGCAAGGTCCTCGCCGAGGGCGGGCTGCTGATCGTCACCTGGGCGCACGGCGAGAAGCTCCTGGACTCCGGCTTCCGGTCCGACCGGGCGGCGGAGCACGCCACCTGGGTCGAGACCCTGAACAGCATGATCAAGACGACGGAAGGCACCGCACGATGACGACCTCCACAAGGGGAACCAGCAAGGTTCCCGCCGTACTCGTCCTGGAGGACGGCCGCATCTTCCGCGGCCGCGCCTACGGGGCCGTGGGGGAGACCTTCGGCGAGGCCGTGTTCTCCACCGGCATGACCGGCTACCAGGAGACCCTCACCGACCCGTCGTACCACCGCCAGGTCGTCGTGATGACCGCCCCGCACGTCGGCAACACCGGCGTCAACGACGAGGACCCCGAGTCCTCCCGTATCTGGGTCTCCGGCTACGTCGTCCGCGACCCCGCCCGCGTCTCCTCCAACTGGCGCGCCAAGCGCTCCCTCGAGGAGGAGCTGCGCCACCAGGGCGTCGTCGGCATCCAGGGCATCGACACCCGCGCCCTCACCCGCCACCTGCGCGAGAGCGGCGCCATGCGTGTCGGCATCTTCTCCGGCAGTGCGCTGCCGGACGAGGGCGTGATGCTCGCCGAGGTCCGCCAGCAGCCCGAGATGAAGGGCGCGAACCTCTCCGCCGAGGTCGCCACGAAGGAGCCGTACATCGTCCCCGCGATCGGCGAGAAGAAGTTCACCGTCGCCGCCGTCGACCTCGGCATCAAGGGCATGACCCCGCACCGCATGGCCGAGCGTGGCATCGAGGTGCACGTGCTCCCCGCCACCGCGACCGCCGAGGACGTGTACGCCGTCAACCCCGACGGTGTGTTCTTCTCCAACGGGCCGGGCGACCCGGCCACCGCCGACGGTCCCGTCGCCCTCATGCAGGCCGTCCTGGAGCGCAGGACGCCGCTCTTCGGCATCTGCTTCGGCAACCAGATCCTCGGCCGCGCCCTCGGCTTCGGCACCTACAAGCTGAAGTACGGCCACCGAGGCATCAACCAGCCGGTCCAGGACCGTACGACCGGCAAGGTCGAGGTCACCGCGCACAACCACGGCTTCGCCGTCGACGCGCCCCTCGACAAGGTCTCCGAGACCCCCTACGGGCGTGCCGAGGTCTCGCACGTCTGCCTGAACGACAACGTGGTGGAAGGCCTCCAGCTGCTCGACCAGCCGGCCTTCTCCGTCCAGTACCACCCCGAGGCGGCCGCGGGCCCGCACGACGCCGCGTACCTCTTCGACCGCTTCGTATCCCTGATGGAGGCCGAGCGTGCCTAAGCGCACCGATATCCAGTCCGTCCTGGTCATCGGCTCCGGCCCGATCGTCATCGGCCAGGCCGCCGAGTTCGACTACTCCGGCACCCAGGCCTGCCGCGTCCTCAAGGCCGAGGGCCTGCGGGTGATCCTGGTCAACTCCAACCCGGCCACGATCATGACCGACCCGGAGATCGCCGACGCCACGTACGTCGAGCCGATCACCCCCGAGTTCGTCGAGAAGATCATCGCCAAGGAGCGCCCCGACGCCCTCCTGCCCACGCTCGGCGGCCAGACCGCGCTCAACACCGCGATCTCCATGCACGAGCAGGGTGTCCTGGAGAAGTACGGCGTCGAGCTGATCGGCGCCAACGTGGAGGCCATCCACAAGGGCGAGGACCGCGACCTCTTCAAGGGCGTCGTCGAGGCCGTCAACGCCAAGATCGGCCATGGCGAGTCGGCCCGGTCCGTGATCTGCCACTCCATGGACGACGTCATCCAGGGCGTCGAGACGCTCGGCGGTTACCCCGTCGTCGTCCGCCCCTCCTTCACCATGGGCGGCGCCGGCTCCGGCTTCGCCCACGACGAGGAGGAGCTGCGCCGTATCGCCGGCCAGGGCCTGACCCTCTCGCCGACCACCGAGGTGCTCCTGGAGGAGTCCATCCTCGGCTGGAAGGAGTACGAGCTGGAGCTGATGCGCGACAAGCACGACAACGTCGTGGTCGTCTGCTCCATCGAGAACTTCGACCCGATGGGCGTCCACACCGGTGACTCGATCACCGTCGCCCCGGCGATGACCCTCACCGACCGCGAGTACCAGCGGCTGCGGGACATCGGCATCGCGATCATCCGCGAGGTCGGCGTCGACACCGGCGGCTGCAACATCCAGTTCGCGGTCAACCCGGACGACGGCCGGATCATCGTCATCGAGATGAACCCGCGTGTCTCCCGGTCCTCCGCGCTCGCCTCCAAGGCAACCGGCTTCCCGATTGCGAAGATCGCGGCCCGTCTCGCCGTCGGCTACACGCTGGACGAGATCCCCAACGACATCACGGAGAAGACCCCGGCGTCCTTCGAGCCCACGCTCGACTACGTCGTGGTCAAGGCCCCGCGCTTCGCCTTCGAGAAGTTCCCGCAGGCCGACTCCACGCTCACCACCACCATGAAGTCGGTCGGCGAGGCCATGGCCATCGGCCGCAACTTCACCGAGGCGCTCCAGAAGGCCCTGCGCTCCCTGGAGAAGAAGGGCTCGCAGTTCGCCTTCACCGGCGAGCCCGGCGACAAGGCCGAGCTGCTGCGCGAGGCGGTCCGCCCGACCGACGGCCGCATCAACACCGTCATGCAGGCCATCCGCGCCGGGGCCACCCCCGAGGAGGTCTTCGAGGCCACGAAGATCGACCCGTGGTTCGTCGACCAGCTCTTCCTCATCAAGGAGATCGCCGACGAGCTGGCCGCCGCCGAGAAGCTCGACCCCGAGCTGCTCGCCGAGGCCAAGCGCCACGGCTTCTCCGACGCCCAGATCGCCGAGATCCGGGACCTGCGCGAGGACGTCGTCCGCGAGGTCCGGCACGCCCTCGGTGTCCGCCCGGTCTACAAGACGGTCGACACCTGCGCCGCCGAGTTCGCCGCCAAGACCCCGTACTTCTACTCCTCGTACGACGAGGAGAGCGAGGTCGCGCCGCGCACCAAGCCCGCCGTGATCATCCTGGGCTCCGGCCCGAACCGCATCGGCCAGGGCATCGAGTTCGACTACTCCTGCGTCCACGCCTCCTTCGCGCTCAGCGACGCCGGCTACGAGACCGTGATGGTCAACTGCAACCCGGAGACCGTCTCCACGGACTACGACACCTCCGACCGCCTGTACTTCGAGCCGCTGACGCTCGAGGACGTCCTGGAGATCGTGCACGCCGAGACGCTGGCAGGACCCGTCGCCGGTGTCGTCGTCCAGCTCGGCGGCCAGACCCCGCTGGGCCTCGCCCAGGCGCTCAAGGACAACGGCGTGCCGGTCGTCGGCACCTCCCCGGAGGCCATCCACGCCGCCGAGGACCGCGGCGCCTTCGGCCGCGTCCTCGCCGAGGCCGGACTGCCCGCGCCCAAGCACGGCACCGCGACCACCTTCGCCGGCGCCAAGGCCATCGCCGACGAGATCGGCTACCCCGTCCTCGTACGCCCCTCGTACGTGCTCGGCGGCCGCGGCATGGAGATCGTCTACGACGAGGCGCGCCTGGAGTCGTACATCGCCGAGTCCACCGAGATCAGCCCCACCCGGCCGGTCCTGGTCGACCGCTTCCTCGACGACGCCATCGAGATCGACGTCGACGCCCTCTACGACGGCGAGCAGCTCTACCTCGGCGGCGTCATGGAGCACATCGAGGAGGCCGGCATCCACTCCGGCGACTCGGCCTGCGCCCTGCCCCCGATCACGCTTGGCGGCTTCGACATCAAGCGCCTGCGGGCCTCCACCGAGGCCATTGCCAAGGGCGTCGGTGTCCGCGGACTGATCAACATCCAGTTCGCCATGGCCGGCGACATCCTCTACGTCCTGGAGGCCAACCCGCGTGCCTCCCGCACCGTTCCCTTCACCTCGAAGGCGACCGCCGTGCCGCTCGCGAAGGCCGCCGCCCGCATCTCGCTCGGCGCGACCATCGCCGAGCTCCGCGAGGAGGGCCTGCTGCCGAAGACCGGCGACGGCGGCACCCTGCCGCTCGACGCGCCGATCTCCGTCAAGGAGGCCGTGATGCCGTGGACCCGCTTCCGTGACATCCACGGCCGCGGCGTGGACACCGTCCTCGGCCCGGAGATGCGCTCCACCGGCGAGGTCATGGGCATCGACTCCGTCTTCGGCACGGCGTACGCCAAGTCGCAGGCGGGCGCGTACGGCCCGCTGCCCACCAAGGGCCGCGCGTTCATCTCCGTCGCCAACCGCGACAAGCGCTCGATGATCTTCCCGGCCCGCGAACTGGTCGCCCACGGCTTCGAGCTGATGGCCACCTCCGGCACGGCCGAGGTGCTCAAGCGCAACGGCATCAACGCCACCGTCGTGCGCAAGCAGTCCGAGGGCGAGGGCCCGAACGGCGAGAAGACGATCGTCCAGCTGATCCACGACGGTCAGGTCGACCTGATCGTCAACACCCCGTACGGCACCGGCGGCCGCCTCGACGGCTACGACATCCGTACGGCGGCGGTGGCCCGCTCCGTCCCGTGCCTCACCACGGTCCAGGCGCTCGCCGCCGCCGTCCAGGGCATCGAGGCGCTCGGCCACGGCGACGTCGGCGTCCGCTCGCTCCAGGAACACGCGGAACACCTGACCGCGGCCCGCGACTAGCAACCCACGAGGGGGACACCGGAAACGGTGTCCCCCTCGGGGGTCTGGGGGTAACCCCAGAGAACACAGCCTGAGGACACCCCACATGTACAAGTTCTTCTTCCACCTCGTCTTCAAGCGGATGGACCCGGAGCAGGCCCACCACCTCGCCTTCCGCTGGATCCGCCTCGCCGCCCGCGTCCCGGTGCTCCGCACCCTCCTCGCCGCCGTCCTCGCCCCCCGGTACAAGGAGCTGCGCACCGAGGCCCTCGGCCTGCGGATGCACGGCCCCTTCGGCCTCGCGGCCGGCTTCGACAAGAACGCCGTCGCCATCGACGGCATGTCGATGCTCGGCTTCGACCACGTCGAGATCGGCACGGTCACCGGCGAGGCACAGCCCGGCAACCCCAAGAAGCGGCTCTTCCGGCTGGTCCCGGACCGCGCCCTGATCAACCGCATGGGCTTCAACAACGAGGGCTCCGCCGCCGTTGCCGAGCGCCTCCACGCGCGCGTGCCGGTCTTCAGGACCGTCGTGGGCGTCAACATCGGCAAGACCAAGGTCGTCCCCGAGGCCGAGGCCGCCGCCGACTACGTGAAGTCCACCGAGCGCCTCGCCCGGTACGCCGACTACCTGGTCGTCAACGTCTCCTCCCCGAACACTCCGGGCCTGCGCAACCTCCAGGCCACCGAGTCGCTGCGCCCGCTGCTCACGGCGGTACGCGAGGCGGCCGACCGCACGGTCACCGATCGCCGCGTCCCGCTCCTGGTCAAGATCGCCCCCGACCTTGCCGACGAGGACGTCGACGCCGTCGCCGACCTCGCCCTGGAGCTCGGCCTCGACGGGATCATCGCCACCAACACCACCATCGCCCGCGAGGGCCTCGGCCTGACGTCCGACCCGGCGCTCGTCAAGGAGACCGGCGGACTGTCCGGCGCGCCCCTCAAGGAGCGCTCCCTGGAGGTGCTCAGGCGCCTCCACGCGCGCGTGGGCGACCGGCTCGTCCTCGTCGGCGTCGGCGGCATCGAGAACGCCGAGGACGCCTGGCAGCGCATCCTGGCCGGCGCCACCCTGATCCAGGGCTACAGCGCCTTCATCTACGAGGGCCCGTTCTACGCCCGCGCGATCCACAAGGGCCTCGCGGCGCGCCTCGCCGCCTCCCCGTACGCCACCCTCGCCGAGGCCGTGGGCGGCGGAGCCGCCACGAGCCACGAGGCCTGACCGTCCCACGTTTCCGACGCCACGCGCGCGACCCCGCGACCCCTCGGCCGCGCGCGTGGGCGCACACCCAACGGAGGAATCCATGACCGACCCGACCGAGCCGTTCGGCTCGCGCCTGCGCCGAGCGATGGACGAGCGCGGCCCGCTCTGCGTCGGCATCGACCCGCACGCCGCCCTGCTCGGCTCCTGGGGCCTCGGCGACGACATCGCCGGCCTGGAGCGCTTCACGTACACGGTCGTCGAGGCGCTGGCGGACACCGTGGCCGTCTTCAAGCCGCAGTCCGCGTTCTTCGAGCGCTTCGGCTCCCGCGGTGTCGCCGTCCTGGAGCGCGCCGTCGCCGATCTGCGGGCCGCGGGCGGTCTCGTGGTGATGGACGCCAAGCGCGGCGACATCGGCTCCACCATGGCCGCGTACGCCGAGGCCTTCCTGCGCAAGGACGCCCCGCTCTTCTCGGACGCGCTCACGGTCTCGCCGTATCTCGGCTACGGCTCCCTGAAGCCGGCCGTCGACCTGGCCCGGGAGAGCGGCGCGGGCCTCTTCGTCCTCGCGCTGACCTCCAACCCGGAGGGCGCCGAGGTCCAGCGGGCCGTCCGCGAGGACGGCCGGACGATCGGCGCGACCATGCTGGCCCACCTCGCCGAGGAGAACGCGGGGGAGACCCCCATGGGCTCCTTCGGCGCGGTCGTGGGCGCCACGCTCGGCGACCTGTCCTCCTTCGACCTGGACATCAACGGCCCGCTCCTGGCCCCCGGCCTCGGCGCCCAGGGCGCGAGCCCGGCCGACCTCCCGGCGGTCTTCGGCGCGGCGGTGCGCAACGTGGTCCCGAACGTCAGCCGGGGTGTCCTGAAGCACGGTCCGGACGCCGCCGCCCTGCGCGCCTCGGCGGAGCGCTACGCGACCGAAATCCGCGAGGCCGTCGCCGTCTGACGGCCCGCGGGCGGCCCGCGGGCGGCCCGCGGGAGGTCCGCAGGGGCTCCGCGAGGCCAATCCGCAGGTGAGGGCCGTCTCACTCCTTGACAAGTTCCTTACTCAAATCCTGGTCGTTTTGCCGGAAAAGTCCTGGTCGGTCGATGCTGACCAGGACTTTTCGCTTGTTCTCGCTGACTGGAGAGGCATTGGCCGCTAGTCTCCGGGGCAGAGTCAGCGTTCAGCGGTCACTCACGCTGGTCGTTGCTCCACTGGTGTGGGTCGATCAGGTCCCCACCGGTCCGTATCCGACAGTTCGACATCCGAGGTGACGTAGGCGTGGCTCTTCCGCCCCTTACCCCTGAACAGCGCGCAGCCGCGCTCGAAAAGGCCGCCGCGGCTCGCCGGGAGCGGGCCGAGGTCAAGAATCGACTCAAGCACTCCGGCGCCTCCCTCCACGAGGTCATCAAGCAGGGCCAGGAGAACGACGTCATCGGCAAGATGAAGGTCTCCGCGCTGCTCGAGTCCCTGCCCGGCGTGGGCAAGGTCCGCGCCAAGCAGATCATGGAGCGACTCGGCATCTCCGAGAGCCGGCGCGTGCGCGGGCTCGGTTCCAACCAGATCGCCTCCCTGGAGCGCGAGTTCGGCAGCACCGGCGCCTGAGACGGGACTGCCGTCCCAGGCACCCCCGCAAAGCTGGAATAATCGCTGCATGGCAGCAGAGGTACGTCCGCGGCTGACCGTGCTCTCCGGCCCCTCCGGGGTCGGCAAGAGCACGGTCGTCGCTCATATGCGCAAGGTCCACCCCGAGGTCTGGCTCTCGGTGTCGGCCACGACACGAAAGCCGCGGCCCGGCGAGAAGCACGGCGTCCAGTACTTCTTCGTCACGGACGACGAGTTCGACAAGCTGATCGCCAACGGGGAACTCCTCGAATGGGCCGAGTTCGCGGGCAACCGCTACGGCACGCCGCGTCGGGAGGTCATGGAGCGCCTGGAGGCGGGCGAGCCCGTCCTCCTCGAGATCGACCTCCAGGGCGCCCGGCAGGTCAAGGAGTCCATGAAGGACTCCCAGCTGGTCTTCCTCGCCCCGCCGAGCTGGGACGAACTGGTCCGCCGGCTCACCGGCCGCGGCACCGAGTCGCCCGAGGTCATCGAGCGCCGGCTGGAGGCCGCCAAGATCGAACTGGCCGCCGAGACGGAGTTCGACACCACCCTGGTCAACACCTCCGTCGAGGACGTGGCGCGTGAGCTGCTAGCCTTGATGAACGTTGTTTGATCATTTTCTGATCGCCTGGATCTGATCACCCGGATCAGCTCACCCAGAAGTTTCTTCGGAAGGCAAGAGAGTGTCCTCTTCCATCACCGCGCCCGAGGGCATCATCAACCCCCCGATCGACGAGCTGCTCGAGGCCACCGACTCGAAGTACAGCCTCGTGATCTACGCGGCCAAGCGCGCGCGTCAGATCAACGCGTACTACTCGCAGCTCGGCGAGGGCCTGCTCGAGTACGTCGGTCCGCTCGTCGACACCCACGTCCACGAGAAGCCGCTCTCGATCGCCCTGCGCGAGATCAACGCGGGTCTGCTGACCTCCGAGGCCATCGAGGGCCCGGCCCAGTAAGCACGTCAGCACGTAACGTTTCTCACCTCAGGCCCGGCGGAACATCCGCCGGGCCTGTGGTGTCTCATGGAGTCGTACGCATCCGAGTACGCATCCAGGTACGCATCCGAGCACGGATTCGAGGCGGGGAGTGGCAGTGGTGACCAAGCCGAAGGTCGTTCTGGGCGTCAGCGGCGGCATCGCCGCGTACAAGGCCTGTGAGCTGCTCCGGCGGCTGACCGAGTCCGGCCACGACGTACGCGTCGTGCCGACCGCCTCCGCCCTGAACTTCGTCGGCGCCGCCACCTGGTCGGCCCTCTCCGGCAACCCCGTCTCGAGCGAGGTGTGGGAGTCCGTCCACGAGGTCCCGCACGTACGGATCGGACAGGGCGCCGACCTCGTCGTCGTGGCCCCCGCCACCGCCGACATGCTCGCCAAGGCCGCCCACGGCCTCGCCGACGACCTCCTCACGAACACCCTGCTCACCGCCCGCTGTCCGGTCGTCTTCGCCCCGGCGATGCACACCGAGATGTGGGAGCACCCGGCCACCCAGGAGAACGTGGCCACGCTGCGGCGGCGCGGCGCCGTCGTCATCGAGCCCGCCGTCGGCCGGCTGACCGGCGTCGACACCGGCAAGGGCCGGCTGCCGGATCCCGCCGAGATCTTCGACGTCTGCCGCCGCGTCCTGGCCAGGGGCACCGCCGCGCCCGACCTCGTCGGGCGCCATGTCGTGGTCAGCGCGGGCGGCACCCGCGAGCCCCTCGACCCGGTCCGCTACCTGGGCAACCGCTCCTCCGGCAAGCAGGGCTACGCGCTGGCCAAGGCCGCCGCCGCCCGGGGCGCCCGGGTCACCCTGGTCGAGGCCAACACCGGCATCCCCGACCCGGCCGGGGTCGACGTCGTCCATGTCGGTACGGCGGTCCAGCTGCGCGAGGCCGTCCTCAAGGCCGCGGCCGACGCCGACGCCGTGGTCATGGCCGCCGCCGTCGCCGACTTCCGCCCCGCCGTCTACGCCAGCGGCAAGATCAAGAAGCGGGACGACGTCGAGGCGCCGGTCGTCGAACTGGTCCGCAACCCCGACATCCTCGCCGAGATCTCTGCCGACCGGGCCCTGCCCGGCCAGGTGATCGTGGGCTTCGCCGCGGAGACGGACGACGTCATCGCCAACGGCCGCGAGAAGCTCCGCCGCAAGGGCTGCGACCTGCTCGTGGTCAACGAGGTGGGCGAGCGCAAGACCTTCGGCTCCGAGGAGAACGAGGCCGTGATCCTCGCGGCCGACGGCGCCGACACGCCCGTACCGTACGGACCGAAGGAAGCCCTCGCCGAGACGGTCTGGGACCTCGTGGCACCCCGCCTGCGGTCCGTTGCCACGGAGGATTCCGGGAAATGAGAGGCGGGCCTGGCCGGATCCGGTGAGCGTACGGCTCCCACCTTGCGAGACACCTGGTCCAATGGCCGACCACGCCCGATAGACTGTCCCTGGTACGACGCGGGGCGCAGCCCCCCAAACCGTCCGACATTGTTGAGCCAGCAGCCGCTGCAACCACAGGGAGCATTGTGTCCCGTCGTCTGTTCACTTCGGAGTCCGTCACCGAAGGTCACCCCGACAAGATCGCTGACCAGATCAGCGACACCATTCTCGACGCACTCCTCCGCGAGGACCCCACCTCCCGCGTCGCCGTCGAGACGCTGATCACCACCGGCCTCGTGCACGTCGCCGGTGAGGTCACGACGAAGGCGTGGGCCGACATCCCCACCCTCGTCCGGAACAAGATCCTCGAGATCGGGTACGACTCCTCGAAGAAGGGCTTCGACGGCGCGTCCTGCGGCGTCTCGGTCTCCATCGGGTCGCAGTCCCCGGACATCGCGCAGGGCGTCGACACGGCGTACGAGAACCGCGTCGAGGGCGATGACGACGAGCTGGACAAGCAGGGCGCCGGCGACCAGGGCCTGATGTTCGGCTACGCGTCGGACGAGACCCCGGAGCTCATGCCGCTCCCGATCTACCTCGCGCACCGGCTCTCCCGCCGCCTCACCGAGGTCCGCAAGAACGGGACCATCCCGTACCTGCGCCCCGACGGCAAGACCCAGGTCACCATCGAATACGACGGCGACAAGGCCGTCCGTCTCGACACGGTCGTGGTCTCCTCGCAGCACGCCTCGGACATCGACCTGGAGTCGCTGCTCTCGCCCGACATCCGCGAGTTCGTCGTCGAGCACGTCCTGAAGCAGCTCGTCGAGGACGGCATCAAGCTGGACACCGACGGCTACCGCCTGCTGGTCAACCCGACCGGCCGCTTCGAGATCGGCGGCCCGATGGGCGACGCCGGCCTCACCGGCCGCAAGATCATCATCGACACGTACGGCGGGATGGCCCGCCACGGCGGCGGTGCGTTCTCCGGCAAGGACCCGTCGAAGGTCGACCGCTCGGCCGCCTACGCCATGCGCTGGGTCGCCAAGAACGTCGTGGCCGCCGGCCTCGCCTCGCGCTGCGAGGTCCAGGTCGCGTACGCGATCGGCAAGGCGGAGCCGGTCGGTCTCTTCGTGGAGACCTTCGGCACGAACACGATCGAGACCGAGAAGATCGAGAACGCCATCGGCGAGGTCTTCGACCTCCGTCCGGCGGCGATCATCCGCGACCTCGACCTGCTGCGCCCGATCTACGCCCAGACCGCGGCGTACGGCCACTTCGGCCGCGAGCTCCCCGACTTCACCTGGGAGCGCACGGACCGCGTGGACGCGCTGCGCACGGCCGCGGGCCTGTAAGCGACGGTTGAACGCGACGAAGCCCGGCACCCTGTGGGGGAGCCGGGCTTTCGCGTATGCCCGGCCACGTCCGGCTGTCAGTGCGGTCTGGTAGGTATGGGGCTGTGAGCAGCGAGAACGAGACGCCCAAGGGTGCGGCCGGTGAGCCGCACGAGCAGCTCGCGCTCATTCGGGAGTCCGTGCGCAAGGCGAAGGTGCCGCGGGCCAAGCCGCGGACCTGGCGGGGGGCCGCGCTGGCCAAGGAGCTGCCGGTCGCGCGGGTGGTGGTCAACAAGGGCGTGCTGCATCTCGACCAGTTCTTCGACTACGCCGTGCCGGAGGAGCTGGACGCCGTCGCGCAGCCCGGGGTGCGGGTGCGCGTGCGGTTCGGGGCCGGGGCGCATCAGGTCAGGGACGGGCGGCGCGAGGGCGGTCGGCTGATCGACGGGTTCCTCGTGGAGCGGCGCGCCGAATCGGACTACAAGGGGGCGCTGGCCGCGCTCGCGGACGTCGTCTCGCCCGAGCCGGTGCTCAGCGCCGAGCTGCTCGGGCTCGCGCGGGCGGTGGCCGACCGGTACGCGGGAAGCCTCGCGGACGTGCTCCAGCTCGCGATTCCGCCCCGCAGCGCGCGGGCGGAGGGGAAGGCGTCCCCGGCGCCGCTGCCCCCGCCCCCAGTGCCGGAGGCGGGCAGCTGGGCGCGGTACGAGCGGGGGCCGGCCTTCCTGGAGGCCCTGGCCGGGGGCGGGACGCCGCGGGCGGTGTGGAACGCGCTGCCGGGGCCTTACTGGGCCGAGGAGCTGGCCCGGGCAGTGGGCGCCACGCTCGCCTCCGGGCGCGGCGCGCTGGTCGTCGTACCCGACGGGCGGGCCGCCGGGCGCGTGGACGCGGCGCTGACGGCCCTCCTGGGGCCGGGGCGGCACGCCCTGCTCACCGCAGAGGCCGGGCCGGAGAAGCGGTACGCCCAGTGGCTTGCGGTACGGCGGGGCTCCGTGCGGGCGGTCGTCGGCACGCGGGCGGCGATGTTCGCGCCCGTCGCCGACCTCGGGCTCGTCGCCATCTGGGACGACGGCGACGGCAGCCACAGCGAGCTGCACGCCCCGCAGCCGCACGCGCGCGATGTCCTGCTGCTGCGTGCCGCGCACGACCGGTGCGGGTTCCTGCTCGGTTCGACGAGCTGCACGGTCGAGGCCGCGCAGCTCGTGGAGTCGGGCTGGGCCTCGCCCCTGCTGGCCGGCCGCGATCAGGTGCGGGTCGCCGCCCCGCTCGTACGGACCGTGGGCGACGAGCTGCTCGCCCGCGACGAGGCGGCCCGGGCCGCGCGGCTGCCGTCGCTGGCCTGGGAGACCGTACGGGAAGGCCTGAAGACCGGCCCGGTGCTCGTCCAGGTGCCGAGGCGGGGTTACGTACCGAGGCTGGCGTGCGAGCGCTGCCGGACGCCCGCCCGCTGCCGGCACTGCGCCGGGCCCCTGGAGGCGCCCGAGCAGGCTGAGCTGCGGTGCGGCTGGTGCGGGCGGGGCGCGCCGGACTGGCACTGCGTGGAGTGCGGTTCCACGCGGCTGCGGGCCCAGATCGTGGGCGCGCGCCGGACGGCGGAGGAGCTGGGGCGCGCGTTTCCGGCGGTGCCGGTACGGACGTCGGGGCGGGACCACGTTCTGGACACCGTGCCCGGGCGGCCCGCGCTGGTCGTGTCCACGCCGGGCGCCGAGCCGGTCGCGGAGGGCGGTTACGCGGCCGCGCTGCTCCTCGACGGCTGGGCGATGCTCGGCCGCCCCGACCTGCGCGCGGGCGAGGAGGCGCTGCGGCGCTGGATAGACGCGGCCTCGCTGGTGCGGGGGCAGGGGGAGGGCGGGGTTGTCGTCGTGGTCGCCGAACCCACACTGCGGCCGGTGCAGGCGCTGGTGCGGTGGGACCCGGTCGGCCACGCGCAGCGCGAGCTCGCGGAGCGGGCGGAGCTGGGCTTCCCGCCGGTGTCCCGGATGGCCGCGGTCTCCGGCCCGCCGGAGGCGGTCGAGGCGTTCCTCGGCGCTGCCGAACTGCCGGGCGACGCGGAGGTGTTGGGGCCGGTGCCGCTCCCCGTCGTACGGCCGGGCGGGCCGCGGCGGCCGGGGGACGCCCCGCCGGGCGAGCAGTGGGAACGGGCCCTGGTCCGCGTCCCGCCGGGCAACGGCGCGGCGCTGGCCGCGGCTCTGAAGGCGGCCCAGGCGGCGCGGCTGGCCAGGGGCGGGGGAGACCCGGTCCGCGTCCGCGTGGACCCCCCGGACATCGGCTGACCGCCGCTCCGACGCGGACGCCCGGCCCGGCAGGGCGGCGCCCGCCCCGCACCCCGCTTTTCGTGTGGGCACTCCGTGTGGGGCACCCCACCCCCCTCGTGTGGGCAATCGTCCCGCACCCCACCCCACCCCGTTGTGGGCATTCGTCCCGCTGGGGCGGGACGGGTGGGCACACGGGACGGCGCCCTTGCCGGGCCCAGGCTCCCGGTGCCTGGCGGTGCCCAGGGGTGCGGCGCCGTCGTGGGTTGTGCCCACCCGTTCCGCCCTGCGGAACGATTGCCCACAACCGGGGTGTTTGGGGTGGGGTACCGCCCTGCGGACCAGGCGCCCCGCAACCGGGGTGGTTGGGGTGGGGTACCGCCCTGCGGACCGGCGGCCCGGAACCGGGGTGGTTGGGGTGGGGTACCGCCCTGCGGACCGGCGGCCCGGAACCGGGGTGGTTGGGGTGGGGTACCGCGCTGTGGACCGGCGGCCCGCAGCCGGGGTGGTTGGGGTGGGGTACCGCCCTGCGGAACGGCCGACAGGGGGACCGGTCCCCGCAGAACGTCGCCGCGGCGTCGCGTCAGCCGTTGCGGGGGCCTGGGAGGGCCGCGGGGCGGGGGTCCTCGCGGAGGGACTGGGTCGCGGGGGTGGGCTGTGGCGGCATCGTGCGGGCCGGGGGGACCACCGGAAGCGTCCGGGTCGTGCCCGGCTCCGCCGCGCGCTCCTGCTCCACGACGACACCCGGCTGGGGCGCGCGGCGGGCGCCGTAGCGGCGGTGGACGGCCTGCTTCGTGACCCCGAGCGCCGAGCCCACAGCGTCCCACGAGAACCCGAGCGAGCGGTCGAAGTCGACGGCCGCCGTCACCAGCGTCTCGACGCTGTCCCGCAGCTCCTGGGCGAGCCGGACGGTCGGGGCGGGCGCCCGCCCGTAGACGACGAAGCCCGTGGACGGGCCGGAGCGGCGCGGGCGGTAGACATTGCCCAACTGGGCCGTGAGCGTGCGCAGTGCGTCCACCTGCCGCCGGACCCGCTCGATGTCCCGCACCAACAGATGCAGACTTGCCCGGGCTTGGGCGTCGTGGGTTGCGTGGTCGGCCATGTGAAAGCCTCTCGAACCGGCGTGGAAAAGGGTCGGGCCACGACGAGGAGGGCGGGCCCGTTTCGGTCAATCTCTCTTGACCAACGCGCTACCCGTGGTTGGGTCACGCTGCGGGGGCGTACACGCATATGCGCGGGGCGCTCATGCTCACGTACGCCCCCTCGTGCCCCGGCCTCTAGACTGGTGCGCTGCCCGCCACCGCCCCGAGATGCGAGGTTTCCCCTAGTGAAGCTGGTCTTCGCAGGCACCCCCGAGGTCGCCGTACCCGCCCTGGACGCCCTGCTCGCCTCCGGCCGGCACGAGGTGGCCGCCGTCGTCACCCGCCCCGACGCCCCCGCCGGCCGCGGCCGGCGCCTGGTGGCGAGCCCGGTCGCCGAGCGGGCGGAGGAGGCCGGCATCGAGATCCTCAAGCCCGCGAGGCCGCGTGACGAGGCGTTCCTCGCGCGGCTGCGCGAGATCGCCCCGGACTGCTGCCCGGTCGTCGCCTACGGCGCGCTGATCCCCAAGGTCGCCCTCGACATCCCCACCCACGGCTGGGTCAACCTGCACTTCTCGCTGCTGCCCGCCTGGCGCGGCGCGGCGCCCGTGCAGCACGCCGTGATGGCGGGCGACGAGGTGACGGGCGCGTCGACGTTCCAGATCGAGGAGGGTCTCGACTCCGGCCCGGTCTACGGCGTGATCACGGAGGACGTCCGTCCCACCGACACCGCCGGTGATCTGCTCACCCGGCTCGCCTTCGCGGGCGCGGGGCTGCTCTCCGCGACCATGGACGGCATCGAGGACGGCACCCTGAAGGCCGTCCCGCAGCCGACCGAAGGCATCACCCTGGCGCCCAAGATCCAGGTCGAGGACGCGCACGTGGACTGGAAGGCCCCGGCGCTGCGCGTGGACCGCGTGGTGCGCGGCTGCACGCCCGCCCCCGGCGCCTGGACCGTGTTCCGCGGCGAGCGCCTCAAGCTGATCCAGGCGGCGCTCGTCCCGGATCGTACGGACCTCGCGCCCGGCGAGCTCGCGGCGGGCAAGAACAACGTGTACGTCGGCACCGGCTCGCACGCCGTCGAGCTGCTCTGGGTCCAGCCCCAGGGCAAGAAGCCGATGAAGGCCGCCGACTGGGCCCGGGGCGTGCGGATCGCGCCCGGTGAGCGGGTGGGCGGCGCGTGAGCCCTCCGCCGGGGGCCGTGCGTACGACGCGCTCCGGCTCCCGGCGGGCAACTGGTGGGACGGGGAGGTCGTCGACCACGACGGCTCCCGGCTCCGCCTCGCGGCCGGGCACGACCTCGCGTACTGACGTGGCGTGCCTGCGCTGTCCGACGATGTTCATGGACGCCGTGTTCCGCGCGCCGACGCCGGAGCAGAGCACGTAGGTCACGCGTCTGCTCGGGGAGGAGCCTTCCGTGCTCGTCGCCTTCGAAGCCGACGGCGGCGGTGGCAGTGGCCCGCCGGTCCCCTCGTCCAGCGGCATTTTCCGCGTGCGGGCGCCGCGGACGTAGGCTGAGAGGGTTCGACCTCTCTCCACCAGTTCATTCCTCACGCGGAGCACCTTTGAGCGAGCAGGCACATCGCCGTCCCCCCAAGCCCTACCGGCGCCCCAAGAAGGATCCCGTCCGGATCCTCGCCTTCGAGGCGCTCAGGGCGGTCGACGAGCGGGACGCGTACGCGAACCTCGTGCTGCCGCCGCTGCTCAAGAAGGCCCGGGAGAAGGGCGACTTCGACAGCCGCGACGCGGCGCTCGCGACCGAGCTCGTGTACGGGACGCTGCGGCGGCAGGGGACGTACGACGCCATCGTCTCGGCCTGCATCGACCGGCCGCTGCGCGAGGTCGACCCGCCGGTCCTCGACGTGCTCTCGCTCGGCGCGCACCAGCTCCTCGGCACGCGCATCCCGACGCACGCGGCCGTCTCCGCCAGCGTCGAGCTGGCGCGGGTCGTGCTCGGGGACGGGCGGGCCAAGTTCGTGAACGCCGTGCTGCGGAAGATCTCGCAGCACGACCTCGACACGTGGGTGGAGCAGGTCGCCCCGCCCTATGAGGACGACGCCGAGGACCATCTCGCGGTCGTCCACTCGCACCCCCGCTGGGTCGTCTCGGCGCTCTGGGACGCCCTCGGCGGCGGCCGGGCCGGGATCGAGGATCTCCTGGAGGCCGACAACGAGCGGCCCGAGGTCACGCTCGTCGCCTGGCCGGGGCGCGCCACCACCGACGAACTCACCGGCGAGGACACGCTGCCCGGCCGCTGGTCGCCGTACGCGGTACGGATGGCTGAGGGCGGCGAACCCGGGGCCATCGAGGCCGTGAAGGATGGGCGGGCCGGCGTCCAGGACGAGGGCAGTCAACTGGTCGCCATCGCGCTCGCCAACGCGCCCCTGGAGGGCCGCGACGAGCGTTGGCTCGACGGCTGCGCCGGCCCCGGCGGCAAGGCGGCCCTGCTCGGCGCCCTGGCCGCGGAGCGCGGAGCCGCCCTCCTCGCCTCCGAGAAGCAGCCCCACCGCGCCCGCCTGGTCGAGCGCGCGCTGGCCGGCAACCCCGGCCCGTACCAGGTCATCGCCGCCGACGGCACCCGCCCGCCGTGGCGGCCCGGCTCCTTCGACCGGGTCCTCATGGACGTGCCCTGCTCGGGCCTCGGCGCGCTGCGCCGCCGCCCCGAGGCCCGCTGGCGCCGCCGCCCCGAAGACATGGACGGCTTCGCCCCGCTCCAGCGCGGACTGCTGCGCGAGGCGCTGTCGGCGGTCCGCGTCGGGGGCGTCGTCGGGTACGCGACCTGCTCGCCGCACCTGGCCGAGACCCGCATCGTCGTCGAGGACGTCCTCAAGGGCCGCGGCGGCCCGGCGGTCGAGGCGGAGTGGATCGACGTCCGCCCGCTGATGCCCGGCGTCCCCGCGCTCGGCGAGGGCCCGGACGTCCAGCTGTGGCCACACCTGCACGGCACGGACGCGATGTACCTGGCCCTCCTGCGCCGCACGTCCTGAGTCGGAGCGCGCGCCGCACGTCATGAGCCGGAGCCGGAGCCGTACCGCCGGAGCCGGAGCCGGTGCCGGAGCCTGCGCCGTACCGCCCGAGCCGGGGCGGGAACCAGAGCCTGCGCCGTAAGGCCCGAGCCGGGGCGGGAACCAGAGCCTGCGCCGTAAGCCTGAGCCGGAGCCTGCCCCGTACCTCCGGAGCCACAGCGCGGCGAGCTCCCGCCGACCGTCCGGCATGTGGACAGCGGATCGGGGGTCCGGCCGTCCGGCCGGGCTCCGGCGCGATCCGGCCGCCGAGCCCCAGGCCGGAGGCACCCCGCGGCTCCGCGCGACCACCCCGGGCCGGGGCCGAATCCGGTCCGAATCGGTACCGAACCCGTGCGGATCCCGGTCCGAAACCGGACCGCGGCAAAGAAGTGCCCAAGAACATGGCAGGCTTGGCTCATGGCGCAGATCAACCCCAGCATCCTGTCCGCAGACTTCGCCCGCCTCGCCGAGGAGGCGAAGGCCGTCGACGGCGCCGACTGGCTGCATGTCGATGTGATGGACAACCACTTCGTGCCCAACCTGACCCTCGGCGTGCCCATCGTCGAGTCGCTCGCCCGGGCCACGGACACCCCGCTGGACTGCCACCTCATGATCGAGGACCCCGACCGCTGGGCCCCGCAGTACGTGGAGGCCGGCGCCGGGTCCGTCACCTTCCACGTCGAGGCGGCCGCTGCCCCCGTGCGGCTGGCGCGCGAGATCCGGGCGAAGGGGGCGCGCGCCTCGATGGCGCTGAAGCCTGCGACGCCCATCGAGCCGTACGAGGACCTGCTCCCCGAGCTCGACATGCTGCTGATCATGACCGTCGAGCCGGGCTTCGGCGGGCAGGCCTTCCTCGACATCATGCTCCCCAAGATCCGCCGCACCCGTGAACTCATCTCCAAGCACGGTCTGGAGCTGTGGCTGCAGGTCGACGGCGGGGTGGCCGAATCCACCATCGAGCGGTGCGCCGAGGCCGGCGCCGACGTCTTCGTCGCCGGGTCGGCGGTCTACGGCGCCCAGGATCCGGCCGAGGCCGTCCGCTCCCTCCGCGCCAAGGCCGAGTCCGCGACCGCCACGGCGGCGTGGGCGTGTGGCCACTGAACCTCCAGTAGATGAACGCGGTCGGTCGGAGCGCCGACAGGACCGTTCAGGACCCGCTGGATCTGACAGGATGAACAGCGAGTCCAGAGTGTGAACGACAGCAGCACGACAGCAGTACGACGTCAGCGGCACATGAGCAGCGGTACGTGAACAGAGCTAAGGAGATCGCGGTGGCGGGAATCTCGGCGGGACGGTCAGCCCTGCGGATGGGACCCGCGGAGCTGGTGCAGGCGGCGGCCATGGCGCGTCGCTTCTACCTCGAGGGCAAGTCCAAGATCCAGATCGCCGAGGAGTTCGGCGTGAGCCGCTTCAAGGTGGCCCGGGTCCTGGAGACCGCGCTCGAACGCGACCTCGTACGGATCGAGATCCGCGTCCCGGCCGAGCTGGACGCCGAGCGCTCGGACGCGCTCCGCGCCCGCTACGGGCTCCGCCACGCCGTCGTCGTCGAGTCCCCGGCGGAGGGCGAGGACGAGTCGCCGGACCCGGAGAACCTCGGCGAGGTCGCGGCCGACCTGCTCGGCGAGCTGGTCAACGAGGGCGATGTCCTGGGCCTGGCCTGGGGCCGCTCGACCATCCACATGGCGGCCGCCCTCGACCGGCTGCCCCCGTGCACGGTCGTCCAGCTCACCGGCGTGTACGACGCCGGGACCGCCGAGCGCGGCTCGGTCGAGGCGGTACGGCGTGCCGCCCAGGTCTCCGGCGGTGAGGCGCACCCCATCTACGCGCCGATGCTCCTGCCCGACCCCGCCACGGCGGCCGCGCTGCGCAACCAGACGGGCATCGCGCGCGCCTTCGAGTACTTCGACAAGGTCACCGTCGCCTGTGTGTCCATCGGCTCCTGGGAGCCGGGCATCTCGACCGTGCACGACATGCTCACGGACGAGGAGCGCGCGCACTACGCCTCCCTCGGCGTCGCCGCCGAGATGTCCGCGCACCTCTTCGACGCCGAGGGGCGCCGGGTGGGCCGCGACCTGGGCGAGCGCTGCATCACGGTCGAGGCGGACCGGCTGCGCCGGATCCCCGAGGTGGTCGCGATCGCGGGCGGCCAGCGCAAGGCGGCGGCGATCGGCGCGGTGCTCCGCTCCGGGCTCGTCACCAGCCTCGTGACCGACCGGGCGGCGGCGGACTACCTCCTCACCGAGTCGGCACCGGGCCCGCGGCCGGCGCTCGAGCGCAAGGACCCGGACGGCATCTGAACCGTCCGACCACGTCTGACCGTCCGACCACGTCTGACCGTCTGACCACGTCTCGCCGTCTGACCGTCCGACCACATCTGACCGTCCGACCGCGACCCCGCTCGACCCGGGACGCCCCGTACTTCGGCGGCGGTATGCCTCTAGCAGGCGTACCGCCGCTTTTCTGTTGCCGCTGGGCGAACTTCGCATGATGTGACGGGTATCACAGTGGACTCGTCCACGTCCTCAGGTCATCATATGACCCGATCACGCCATCGGGTTTGCGCCCCGGAGGCACAGCGAGACGAGGTAGAGCATGAGCGACCAGGGCAGCACGGACAGGGCGGCACGTCCGCGCGTCGGCGTGGTGGGACTCGGGGCCATGGGCCTGGGGATGGCCCGCAGCCTGCGGGCGGCGGGCCACGACGTGGCGGTCCACGACCTGCGGCCGGAGGTGGCCGAGGGCTTCGCCCGGGACGGCGGAACGGCCTACGCGACCACCGGTGAGCTGGCGGCCGCCGTGGACGTCCTCGTCGGCGTGGTGGTCAACGCGGCGCAGGTCGAGTCGGTGCTGTTCGGCACCGACGGGGCCGCCGACCGGCTGCGCCCGGGCGCCGTGTTCGTGATGTGCTCCACCGTCGACCCCGGCTGGTCCGAGGAGCTCGAGGGACGCCTCGCCGAGCAGGGGGTGCTCTACCTGGACGCCCCGATCTCCGGCGGCGCCGCCCGCGCCGCCACCGGCGAGCTGACCATGATGACCTCAGGATCCGCCGCGGCGTACGAGCTCGCCGACCCCTTCCTGGAGGCCATGAGCAGCACGGTCTACCGCCTGGGCGACCGCGCCGGACTCGGCTCGAAGGTCAAGATCGTGAACCAGCTCCTCGCCGGCGTGCACATCGCCGCCGCGGCCGAGGCGATGGCCCTCGGCATCAAGGCGGGCGTCCCGGCCGAGGCGCTCTACGAGGTCATCACGCACAGCGCGGGCAACTCGTGGATGTTCGAGAACCGCATGGCGCACGTCCTGGCCGGCGACTACACGCCGCTGTCCGCGGTCGACATCTTCGTCAAGGACCTCGGGCTCGTCCTCGACGCCGCCCGCCCGGAGCGGTTCCCGCTCCCGCTCGCCGCCACGGCGCACCAGATGTTCCTGCAGGCGTCGGCGGCCGGCTTCGGCCGCGAGGACGACAGCGCCGTCATCAAGATCTTCCCGGGCGTCGACCTGCCGAAGGCGGAGGGCTGACATGACCGTCCGAACCATCCGGCTCGGCTGCATCGCCGACGACTTCACCGGCGCCACGGACCTGGCCAACAACCTGGTGCGCGCGGGCATGCGCGTCGTCCAGCTGATCGACGTACCGCCCGCCGGAACCGCTCGCGGCGTGGACGCCGATGCCGTCGTCATCGCCCTCAAGTCGCGGACGGTCCCGGCCGCCGAGGCCGTCGACGCCTCGCTGCGGGCGCTCGCCTGGCTGCGCGCCGCCGGCGCCGAGCAGATCTACTTCAAGTACTGCTCCACCTTCGACTCGACGCCGGCCGGCAACATCGGGCCGGTCACCGAGGCCCTGATGGACGCGCTCGGCACCGACTTCACCGTCGCCACCCCAGCCTTCCCCGACAACGGGCGCACCGTCTTCAAGGGCCACCTCTTCGTCGGGGACGTCCTGCTCAGCGCGAGCGGGATGCGGAACCACCCGCTCACCCCGATGACCGACTCCGACCTCGTCTCCGTGCTCGGCGCGCAGACCACCCGGCCGGTCGGCCTGATCGACCACACGGTCGTCGCCGACGACGCCGAGGCGATCCGGGCCCGCATCGGCGAGCTGCGCGCGAACGGCGCCGCCACGGCGATCGTCGACGCCGTCTCCAACGACGACCTGGTACGCCTGGGCGCGGCGGTGAAGGACCTGCCGCTGGTGACCGCCGGGTCCGGCCTCGCGATCGGCCTGCCCGCGAACTGGGGCTTCCGGCCGTCGCCCGCCGCCGCACAGCTCCCGCCGTCGAGCGGGCACCGGGCCGTCGTCTCCGGATCGGTCTCCGAGGCCACCAACGGCCAGGTCCTGGAGTTCCTGAAGAGCGGCCGTCCCGCGTTCAGCGTGGACCCGCTGCGCATCGCGGCCGACGAGGACGTCGTCGGGCAGGCGCTGGCCTTCGCAGAGGCGCACCTGGCCGACGGGCCGGTCCTCGTCTACTCCACCGAGACACCCGACACCGTCCGGACCGTCCAGGGCCGGCTCGGCGCCGCCGAGGCGGGGGAGCTCGTGGAGCGGACCCTGGCCCGGGTCGCCCAGGGCCTCGTGGAGCGCGGTGTCCGGCGGCTCGTCGTGGCCGGCGGCGAGACTTCCGGTGCCGTCGTCCAGGCCCTCGGCCTCACCGGGCTGCGCATCGGCCCGCAGATCGACCCCGGTGTGCCGTGGTGCGCCGCCGCCCTCCCCTCCGGGGACACGCTCCACATCACCCTCAAGTCCGGCAACTTCGGCGGCCCCGGCTTCTTCACCGACGCCTTCGCCCTCCTGGACGGGGAGGACGCCGCGTGACCGGGCTTCCGACCGACGACGCCGTCGACGCGGCGCGCGCCGAGATCGTCCGCGTCGGCACGAGCCTCTTCGCCCGTGGTTACGTGCACGCCAGCGCCGGCAACATCAGTGCCCGTGTCGGCGACGGCCATCTCATCACCCCCACCGACGCCGCCCTCGGCTTCCTCGACCCCGACCGGCTCGCGCTGGTCGGCGCCGACGGGGAGCAGATCGCGGGCGACCGCGCCAGCAAGACCCTCACCCTGCACCGGCGCATCTACGCGGCCGACCCCACGGCCCGCTTCGTCCTCCACACCCACTCCACGCACCTCGTCGGCCTCACCCTGGCCGGCGTGTGGAGCCCGGACGACGTGCTCCCGCCCCTCACTCCGTACTACGTGATGAAGGTCGGGCACGTCCCGCTCATCCCCTACCACCGGCCCGGCGACCCGCGCGTGGCCGACCTGGTGGCCGCCGCCATCGCCGACCGCGCCGAGCACGGAACCCCCATCAGGGCCGTACTGCTCGACCGTCTTGGCCCCGTCGTCTGGGGTCCGGACGCGGCCACCGCCCTCGCCGTCCTCGAAGAACTCGAGGAGACGGCACGCCTCTGGCTCCTGACCGACCGTCGCCCTGAGCCACTGCCCGGTCACGCGATCGACGAACTGAAGTCCACGTTCCGAGCAGCGTGGTGACCAGCGCCCCACCCCGTCAGAGAATCCCCTGAGCCGCTTACGAAGGATTCCGTATGTCCATATCCGCGACGACGGCAGAGGCCCCCGACCTCGCCCGCGAGAACGCCGTCTTCCGCAAGGTCGTGCGCCGCATCGTCCCCTTCCTCATCCTCTGCTACGTCTTCTCCTACCTGGACCGCGTCAACGTCGGCTTCGCGAAGCTGCAGATGTCCGAGGACCTCGGGTTCAGCGAGGCCGCGTACGGCCTCGGCGCCGGCCTGTTCTTCATCGGCTACTTCCTCTTCGAGGTCCCCTCGAACCTGATGCTGCAGCGCATCGGCGCCCGTACCTGGATCGCCCGCATCATGATCACCTGGGGCGTGGTCTCGGCCGGGTTCATGTTCGTCTCGAACGAGACGACGTTCTACGTGCTCCGCTTCCTGCTCGGCGCCGCCGAGGCGGGCTTCTACCCGGGCGTGATCCTCTACTGCACGTACTGGTTCCCCTCCCACCGCCGCGCCCGCGTCATCGCCCTGTTCATGTCGGCCATCCCGGTCGCCGGCATCTTCGGCAACCCGCTGTCCGGCTGGATCATGGACCGGTTCCAGGGCGTCAACGGCTGGCAGGGCTGGCAGTGGATGTTCCTCCTGGAGGCCGTCCCCGCGCTCGTCATCGGCGTGGCCTGCCTGTTCTACCTCGACAACGGCGTGCGCGACGCGAAGTGGCTCAGCGAGGAGGAGAAGCAGATCGTCGAGCGGGCGATCGCCGAGGATTCCGCCCACAAGCCGGTGCACGGCCGGGTCCTGGACGCCTTCCGCGAGCCCAAGGTGTGGCTCATGTGCCTCATCTACTTCTGCTTCGTGATGGGCCAGTACGCGCTGACCTTCTGGATGCCCACCTTCGTCCAGTCGACCGGCATCAAGGGCAACCTCGCGATCGGCGTCCTCAGCGCCGTACCGTTCCTCGCCGCCCTCGTCGCGATGAACCTCTTCGGCCGCTCGGCGGACAAGCGCCGCGAGCGCCGCTGGCACCTGGTGATCCCGAGCCTCATGGGCGCCGTCGGGTTCTCGCTCGCCGCGAGCTGGTCCGGGTCCACCGTCCTGTCCCTGGTCGCGCTCTCCTTCGCCGCGGCCGGTGTGCTCACCTGCGCGCCGCTCTTCTGGTCGCTTCCCACCGCGTTCCTCGGCGGCACCGCCGCCGCGGCAGGTCTCGCCGTGATCAACTCGGTGGGCAACCTCGCCGGCTTCGTCAGCCCGTACATGATCGGCGCGCTCAAGGACGCCACCGGCTCCACGTCGATCCCCATGTACGTCCTGGCGCTCAGCCTCGTCGTCGGCGCCGTCGCGGTGCTGACCACGAACAAGCAGGTCGTCAACCGCTGACGGGCCCGCGCCCGTCCCACCGGCCGGATCCGGTCCCACCCCCTCCGGGATCGGATCCGGCCCCCCACAGGACCCCCAGGAGTCACCATGCCGAGGTTCGCCGCGAACCTGTCCATGATGTACACCGAGCACGACTTCCCCGACCGCTTCGCCGCGGCCTCGGCGGACGGCTTCGAGGCCGTCGAGTACCTCTTCCCGTACGCGTACGACGCGGGCGAACTGCGCCGCCGCCTCGACGACAACGGTCTGCGGCAGGTGCTCTTCAACGCGCCCCCCGGTGACTGGGACGCGGGCGAGCGCGGGACCGCCGCGCTGCCCGGGCGCGAGAAGGAGACGCTCGCCGGGATCGACCGGGCGCTGGAGTACGCGGCGGCGCTCGACTGCCCGCGCGTGCACGTCATGGCCGGACTCGTACGGCCCGACGCGACCCCGGCCGAGCTCGCCGAGCACCACCACACCTACGTCGCCAACCTCGCCGCGGCCGCCGAACGGGCCGCCGCGTCGGGCGTCGACATCCTGATCGAACCGATCAACGGCCGTGACATGCCCGGCTACTTCCTCAGCCGGCAGGCCGAGGCCCATGCCGTGGTACGGGAGGTGGGCGCCCCCAACCTCAAGGTCCAACTCGACCTGTACCACTGCCAGATCGTCGAGGGCGACCTGACCACCACCCTGCGCCGCGACCTGCCCACCGGCCGGGTCGGCCACCTCCAGATCGCCGGCGTCCCCGACCGCCACGAACCCGATCGGGGCGAGCTCGACATCCGCCATCTGTTCGGCGTCATCGACGAGTCGGGCTTCGAGGGGTGGATCGGCTGCGAGTACCGCCCCCGCGCCGGCACGAGCGAGGGTCTCGGCTGGCTGAACGAGTACCGCGGAAACGACCACCGAGGAGACAACGCATGAGGATCGTCATCACGGGTGGCTTCGGCTTCCTCGGCCGGCAGGTCGCCCGCGCTCTGCTCGACACGCGGACCTTCCGCGGTACGCCCATCGAGCGGCTCGTGCTCGCCGACCGGTTCGTGCCCGACGCCTCGCCGGAGGCGGCCGACCCCCTCGTCGACGTCGTGCGGGGCGACCTCACCGACAGCCTCGACGAGCTGTTCGCGAAGCCGGTCGACGTGATCGTCCATCTCGCCTCCGCCGTCTCGTCCGAGTGCGAGGCCGACTTCGACCTCGGCATGGGCGCCAACGTCGACACGACCCGCGCCCTGCTCGAAGCCGCCCGCGCCCAGTCGGCGGCAGGCGGGCCGACGGCCGTGCTGGTGTTCTCCAGCAGCGTCGCCGTCTACGGCTCCGATCCGGCGCTGCCGCTGCCGGCGGTGGTCTCGGAAGCGACCCTGCCCACCCCGCGGTCCAGCTACGGGGTCCAGAAGTTCGTGTGCGAGCAGCTGGTCGCGGAGTACACCCGCCGGGGCTACGTCGACGGCCGCGTCACCCGGCTGATGACCGTGTCCGTCCGGCCGGGCAAGCCGAACGCGGCCGCCTCCGGCTTCCTGTCCGGCATCGTCCGCGAGCCGCTCGCGGGAGTTCCGGCGATCTGCCCGGTCGGCCCCGAGCTGCGGGTCGCCCTGGCCTCGCCGCGCCGCACGGTGGAGGGCATCCTCCGCGTCGCGCAGGCCGAGCGCGGTACGGGCCCGGGGCGGCTCGACGGCTTCCTGCCGGTCAACCTCCCGGCGCTCACCGTCACGGTCGCCGACATGCTGGCCACGCTGCGCCGGGTGGCCGGCGACGCCGTCGCCGACCTGGTGACGATCGCCCCCGATCCCGCGATCGAGAACATCGTGGGCTCGTGGCCCGCCGCCTTCGACAACGCGCGCGCCGCGGCGCTCGGCCTCGAGCCCGACCCCGACTTCGCGTCGGTGATCCGGGACTACGTCGCCGACCACGCCGACGCGATCGCGGCCGGCGTACCCGCTCAGCCGCGGGGCGGGGCTCCGCGCCGATAGACTGATGACCATGTTTTCCAAGGTGAGCGGTCCGGTCCGGCTCGCGGACCGAGTGGCGGCGGTGCTCGCGGAAGAGATCGAGTCCGGACGCATCGCCGAGGGCGGCAAACTGCCGACCGAGGTCGAGCTGGTCAAGCAGCTCGGCGTCAGTCGCACGGTCGTGCGCGAGGCCGTCTCCAGGCTGCGCAACGCCGGGCTCGTCGAACCGCGCCAGGGCCTCGGCGTGTTCGTGCTGCCGCGCCGCACCCGGCCGCTCGACCTGGAGTCCGAGGCCGCCGCCACCAAGACCAAGGTGCTCCAGATCGTCGAGGTGCGCCGTGCCATGGAGGGCGAGGCGGCGGCGCTCGCGGCGGCCCGCGCCACGCCCGCCGACATCACCCGGATGCGAGAGGCCCTGGCCGCGATCGACACGGCGGTCGGGGCCGGCGGCGACGGCGTGGACGAGGACCTCTCCTTCCACCAGTCCATCGCCGAGTCGACCGGCAACGCGGTGATGGTCTCCACGGTGCGGTACCTCGGCGAGGTGCTGCGCAGCGGCATCCGGGTCACGCGCGCCAACGAGGCGCGCCGCGACGACTTCATCGAGGACGTCCGCCAGGAGCACCACGCGATCCTGGCCGCCGTCGAGTCCGGCGACGCCGAAGCGGCCCGGGACGCGGCGCTCCTTCACATGAGGCACGCGGCCGCGCGGCTCCAGGACGCGGACGACAGCTTCTGGACGGAGACCGAGGACGTCGACGTGGCGCTCGATAGCCCCTCCTGAGGCTGTCTTCGTGTGATCCCACAAGAGTGGTCCCGCAAGCCTCGGATGAATCGCCTGGGACTGGTATTCGTATCGCCGTGGGACAATGAACTACGTGCTTTTTCCCCTGGCTGAAATGCCTAGGGGCCGATCCGAACGACTGGGATGTCAGCACGTGCGTTTCCTCAATGACGTCAAGCCGCCCTACGACCTGACGTACGACGATGTCTTCATGGTGCCGAGCCGCTCGGCCGTGGGTTCCCGCCAGGCCGTGGACCTCGCCTCGCCGGACGGTTCCGGTACGACGATCCCGCTGGTCGTCGCCAACATGACCGCGATCGCCGGCCGCCGTATGGCCGAGACGGTCGCCCGCCGCGGTGGCCTCGTCGTCATCCCTCAGGACATTCCGATCGAGGTCGTCACCGACGTCATCTCGTGGGTGAAGAGCCGCCACCACGTCCTCGACACGCCCATCGTCCTGGAGGAGCACCAGACCGTCGCCGACGCGCTCTCGCTGCTGCCCAAGCGGGCGCACGACGCCGGTGTCGTCGTCGACGAGGACCGCCGTCCGATCGGTGTCGTCACCGACGCGGACCTGTCCGGCGTGGACCGCTTCACCCAGCTCTCCGAGGTCATGTCGAGGGACCTGCTGCTCCTCGACGCCGACATCGACCCGCGCGACGCGTTCAACACGCTCGACCACGCCAACCGCCGCTACGCGCCGGCCGTGGACAAGGACGGCCGCCTGGTCGGCATCCTGACCCGCAAGGGTGCGCTCCGCGCGACCCTGTACACCCCCGCCACCGACGCCGACGGCAAGCTGCGCATCGCGGCCGCGGTCGGCATCAACGGCGACTTCGTGGGCAAGGCCAAGCAGCTCCTCGACGCGGGCGTGGACACGCTCGTGATCGACACGGCGCACGGTCACCAGGAGTCGATGATCGCCGCGATCAAGGCCGTGCGCGCCCTCGACCCGCAGGTCCCGATCGTCGCCGGCAACATCGTCGCCGCCGAGGGTGTGCGCGACCTCGTCGAGGCGGGCGCGGACATCATCAAGGTCGGCGTGGGCCCCGGCGCCATGTGCACCACGCGCATGATGACCGGTGTCGGCCGCCCGCAGTTCTCCGCCGTCCTGGAGTGCGCCGCCGAGGCGAAGAAGTACGGCAAGCACGTCTGGGCCGACGGCGGTGTCCGTCACCCGCGCGACGTCGCCATGGCGCTCGCCGCGGGCGCGTCCAACGTCATGATCGGCTCGTGGTTCGCCGGTACGTACGAGTCCCCGGGCGACCTCCAGCACGACGCCCAGGGCCGTGCGTACAAGGAGTCCTTCGGCATGGCCTCGGCCCGCGCGGTCAGGAACCGCACGAGCGAGGAGTCCGCGTACGACCGGGCCCGCAAGGGTCTCTTCGAGGAGGGCATCTCGACCTCCCGCATGTTCCTCGACCCGGCCCGCCCGGGCGTCGAGGACCTGATCGACTCGATCATCGCGGGCGTCCGCTCCTCCTGCACCTACGCGGGCGCGGCCTCGCTGGCCGAGTTCCAGGAGAAGGCCGTGGTCGGCATCCAGAGCGCCGCCGGTTACGCCGAGGGCAAGCCGCTGCACGCCAGCTGGAGCTAGTCCGGCGCACTGTCCCACCAAGGCCCCCGCGAGGCGACTCGCGGGGGCCTTCGCCGTACTCGGGCCGTCCTCACCGGCGTACGTACGGGCGCAGCGCCTCCGCGACCGCCGCCGCCATCCGGGCGTGGCCCCGGTCGTCGGGGTGCAGCCCGTCCGCCAGGTCCTCGGGGCCGAGCAGGGGGAGGCCCGAGAGCACCAGAAGCCGCCCGTCGCCCTCCGCCGCCAGGTCGTGTCCCGCATGCTCCATGGCCGCGCGCAGGTCCTTCAGCGTGGCCCCCAGAGCGTTGGGGGCGGTCTCGGCCTCAGGGCGCAGCACGGGGGAGAGGATCAGCAGCGGGGCGTCCGGATGACCCCGCCGCACCAGGCCCACGTAGGCCCGCACCGTCTCGTACAGCCAGCCGGCCGAACAGGGCGCCCTGGACCAGCAGTTGGTGCCGAAGGCGAGAGTGACGAGCTCGCCGGGGAGGCTTGCGAGCTGCTCGGCGAGGGGAAGTTCGCCGCGCGCCCCGCCCGCGAAGCCGAGGTTGACGGTGTCCAGGCCGAGCGTCCGGCCTGCCGTCGCCGGCCAGGAGTGGGCCGGCCGCGTCGACCACCAGCCTTCGGTGATCGAATCGCCGTGCACCAGCCAGCGCGGGCGCCGAGGGGCGGGGGAGAGGGAGCCGCCCCGCGCTCGCAGCCCGAGCACCACAGGCGCCTGGCTCTCCGGCAGGTGGACTGTGAACGTCCCCCCGTCGGGCGGGAGTTCGAGCTCGACCGTCGCCTCCTCCGCCGGGGCCGTGAAGCTCTCGCCCACGCACCGCCCGCCCCGCCAGAGCGCGAAGCAGTGCGGCAGGGATCCCGGCACGGCCGTCCGATAGCGCAGCCCGACCGCCCGCGCGCCCGGCGTGGCCGTGAACTCCACCCTCACCCCGATGGGCAGGGCGGACCGCTCGACGGTGTCCCAGGGGAGCCGGTCCAGATCGGCCGGATCGGCGCGCACCGCGCGTCCCCCGTCGAGCCACGCCGTACCGCGCAGAAAGGGTCCCGGGTCGAGCCAGCCCACCGATACCTCCACCTGTCGAGGGAACGCAGAGGGCTCGCAGAGTGAGTCATCCGGCATGAGAAGTCCATGCGCGCGCCGGAGGTGCTTCACACCCCGATGTGCCGATTCATGCGGCGGAGCGCAATGTTTCCCCGTCTGCACGGCAAGTGCGCAATGATCTTCCGCAGGTGCGCAACAACCCTGCATTACGGACGCGAAGCGTGAAGGCTTAGGCTCATGCCTCGTACCAGGAGTGGCGGCGACCGCCTGCTCGGCGGTCCCCCATCCTCGCGGGCTTCAATTGCTGTGCTCGCGCTCCGCCGCGGTCGTCGTGTTCCGAAGCATTCCGACAGGCAGCGATCAAGGAGCCCCCTCAGTGCTGGATCAAGGCGCAGCCCCGCCGGCCACCGAGCCGACCGTCCCCAAGTCCTCCGGGCTCTCCGCCCTGACCCGGCGTAAGCCGGTAGAACACCTGGTCGCAGAGGGTGGCCAGGGCGAGGGCGGCGCGCTCCGCCGCACGCTCTCGATGTGGCAGCTGACCATGATCAGCATCGGCGCCACGCTCGGCACGGGCATCTTCGTCGTCCTCGGCGACGCTGTTCCGAAGGCCGGCCCGGCGGTCACGGTCGCCTTCGTCATCGCCGGTCTCACGGCTCTCTTCTCCGCCCTCTCGTACGCCGAGCTGGCGGGCTCGATACCGGTCGCCGGATCCTCGTACTCGTATGCGTACGCAACGATGGGTGAACTCGTCGCCTGGGTCTGCGGCTGGTGCCTGGTCCTGGAGTACGGCGTGTCCGTCGCCGCCGTGGCGGTCGGCTGGGGCGAGTACCTCAACGAGCTGCTCGACGGCACGATCGGCGTCACCATCCCCGACGTGCTCTCCTCGGCGCCCGGCGAGGGCGGCATCATCAACCTGCCGGGTCTGATCGTCGTCCTGCTCGCGATGGTCTTCCTGCTCGGCGGCGCCCGCGAGTCCGCCCTCGTCAACACCATCATGGTGTTCGTGAAGATCGCCGCGCTCGTGCTCTTCTGCGCCATCGGCTTCATGGGCTTCAAGTCCGGCAACTACGCCGACTTCATGCCGCTCGGCATGGCCGGCGTCAGCGCCGCCGGGGCGAGCCTCTTCTTCTCGTACATCGGCTTCGACGCCGCCTCCACCGCCGGTGAGGAGGCGAAGGACCCGAAGCGCGACCTGCCCCGCGCGATCATGCTGTCGCTCCTCATCGTCACCGTCCTCTACGTCCTGGTCGCGGCCGTCGCCGTCGGCGCGTGGAACTGGAAGGACTTCGAGGGCTCCGAGGCCTCTCTCGCCGCGATCATGAACGACGTCAGCGGCCAGGCCTTCTGGGGCACCCTGCTCGCCGCCGGTGCCGTCATCTCGATCGCCAGCGTCGTGCTGACCGTCCTCTACGGCCAGACCCGTGTGCTCTTCGCGATGTCCCGCGACGGCCTCGTGCCCAAGGTCTTCGGCAGGGTCAGCGGCAAGACCGGCACCCCGCGCGTGAACACCGTCATCGTGTCGCTGTTCTGCGGCGCCCTCGCCTCCGTCATCCCGCTGGGCAAGCTCGTCGACGCCACCAGCATCGGCACCCTGTTCGCCTTCGCCCTGGTCAACATCGCGGTGATCGTGCTGCGCAGCACCCGCCCGACGCTGGACCGCACCTTCCGCGTGCCGCTCGGCTGGACCTTCCCGATCCTCGGCTTCCTGTTCTGCGTGTACAACATGTTCAGCCTGGACTCGGTCACCTGGGTGGTCTTCGGTTGCTGGATGGCCGCGGGCCTCGTGTTCTACTTCCTGTACGGCATGCGCCGCTCCCGCCTGGCCACCGACGCCGTGGCCACCGACGCAGAGAAGTGATCCACCCGTAGTGCGACTCAACGACCTCGACGAACGCATCGTCCACGCCCTCGCGGAGGACGCCCGCCGCTCGTACGCCGACATCGGCTCGCTCGTCGGCCTGTCCGCGCCCGCCGTCAAGCGGCGCGTGGACCGGCTGCGGGCCGAGGGCGCCATCACCGGCTTCACCGTACGGGTGGACCCGGCGGCGCTCGGCTGGGAGACCGAGGGGTTCGTCGAGATCTACTGTCGCCACAACACCTCGCCGGACGACATCCGGCGAGGCCTGGAGCGGTACCCCGAGGTGGTGTCCGCGTCGACCGTCACCGGCGACGCGGACGCCGTCGTGCAGGTCTTCGCCTCCGACATGCGCCACTTCGAGCGCGTCCTGGAGCGCATCGCGGGCGAGCCGTTCGTGGAGCGCACCAAGTCCGTCCTGGTGCTCTCGCCGCTGCTGCGGCGCTTCTCCTCCGGCTCGCCGGCATAGCCCTGGCGGGCGGCAGGACTCAGAAGGGCGGTGCGGGCCGTGGTTCCCGCACCGCCCTTCGACCGCCCACCCCCGTGGGGCGGTCTGTGGACTACTCGGTGGGGTATGCGAACTGCCACGGCAGCACCGTGAGATCGCCGGTGCCCTCCTTCGTCCGCTCGAACGGGGCGGCGCTGGTGCACTTCGGCACCTCGTCCTCCAGCGGGTTGTTGGAGGCCAGCCAGCTGTAGCCCAGGCGGTCCCGGCCCTTGCCCGTGTCGTGCACGGAGATGCCGACGCGCTCGCCGACCGCCGGGGCGAGCAGCCCCTCCCCGCGCGTGATCACGCCCGTCACCACGGCGACCTTGCCGCCCGTGACCAGGCAGTCGACCTTCACTTCGGCCGCTGCCGCGAACTCGCCCTTGTAGTGGCTGAAGCGGAAGGTGCCTGTCGCCTCCCACGGTGGCACGTCCCTCGCCAGGTGGGCGTCGAAGCTGAACGTGATGTCGTCCCCGGCCGGCCGGTAGAGCTTCGCGCTGCCGGTCAGCGCCGCCGCCTCGCGGCTGCCGCCCTCACCGTCCCCCGAGGCGACGGCCGAGCCCGCGGCCCCGGCCGTGATCAGCAGGGCGGCGGCCAGCGAGACGATCTTCGTACGGCGGTTCATGGCGGTCCTTTCGGCAGGTCAACCGGACGACCACCACTCTTCCGTCCGGGCAGCCCCGGGACGTCGGACCACGGGACGGTCCCGTTCTCCGCCGGGCGGCGGGGGAGCCGTACGACCCCGGTAGGAGCCGTATGCAACGAATCGCCGCCATGGCCTCGGAGCGCGCAACGGTTCGACGGTCGGTCCGCAACGCTCCCGTCTTGTCCCGGCCGAGCGCGAAACCGTACCGTTTTTTACGTCTTCCCCTTGTAGTCCGACCCCCCGAGGATGGCCCATGCCCGCGCTGCGCACCGCCCTGCTCCAGAGCTCCGGCGAGCTCGGCGACGTGGCCGGCAATCTCAAGGTCCTCGACGAGGCCGCCGCCCGCGCGGCCGCCGCCGGCGCCGGGCTGCTGCTCGCCCCCGAGCTCTTCCTCACCGGGTACGCGATCGGCGCCGACATGGCGCGCCTGGCCGAACCGGCCGACGGCCCCTCCGCCCGCGCGGTCGCGGCCCTCGCCGTCCGCCACGGCCTGGCCATCGGCTACGGCTACCCGGAGCGGGACACCGAGCGGCACGGGGTCCTGTACAACTCCGCCCAGCTCATCGGCGCCGACGGCGCCACGCTCGCGGGCTACCGCAAGACCCACCTCTACGGCGACTTCGAGCACCACTGGTTCACGCCCGGCGAGGACGCCGTCGTCCAGGCGGAGCTCGGCGGCCTCACGGTCGGCCTGATGATCTGCTACGACGTCGAGTTCCCCGAGAACGTGCGGGCGCAGGCCCTGGCCGGTACGGACCTCCTCCTCGTACCGACCGCGCTCATGCACCCCGCAGAGGTCGTCGCCGAGGCCGTCGTCCCCGTGCGCGCCTTCGAGAACCAGCTCTACATCGCGTACGCCAACCGGACCGGGCCCGAGGGCGACTTCGAGTTCGTCGGCCTCTCCACGCTCGCCGGCCCCGACGGCACCGCCCGGGCGCGGGCCGGCCGCGGCGAGGACCTCGTCCTCGGCGACGTCGACCCCGCCCACCTCGCGGCCTCGCGCAAGGACAACCCGTACCTCCGCGACCGGCGCCCCGGCCTCTACGGCTCCCTCGTCTGAGCCGCCCCCTCTCCCCGAACCTCCCCGTTCTTTCCGTGCAAGGAGTCCGTACCCCATGACGTCCACGGTGCCCACCGCCGTCCAGCACACCGACGCGCAGCCGCCGATCACCATGTTCGGTCCGGACTTCCCGTACGCGTACGACGACTTCCTGGCCCACCCGGCCGGGCTCGGCCAGATACCCGCGACCGAGCACGGCACCGAGGTCGCCGTCATCGGCGGCGGGCTCTCCGGCATCATCGCCGCGTACGAGCTGATGAAGATGGGCCTCAAGCCCGTCGTCTACGAGGCCGACCAGATCGGCGGCCGGCTGCGCACCGTCGGCTTCGAGGGCACCGGCACCGAGGGGCTGACGGCGGAGATGGGCGCGATGCGCTTCCCGCCCTCCTCCACCGCGTTCCAGCACTACATCGACCTGGTGGGCCTGGAGACGCAGCCGTTCCCCAACCCGCTCGCCGAGTCCACCCCGTCGACCGTCGTCGACCTCAAGGGCGAGTCGCACTACGCGCAGACCGTCGACGACCTCCCGCAGGTCTACCGCGACGTGATGAACGCGTGGAACGCCTGCCTGGACGAGGGCGCCGACTTCTCCGACATGAACCAGGCCATGCGTGAGCGCGACGTCCCGCGCATCCGCGAGATCTGGTCGAAGCTGGTCGAGAAGCTCGACAACCAGACCTTCTACGGCTTCCTGTGCGAGTCGGAAGCGTTCAAGTCCTTCCGGCACCGCGAGATCTTCGGCCAGGTCGGCTTCGGCACCGGCGGCTGGGACACCGACTTCCCCAACTCCATCCTGGAGATCCTCCGGGTCGTCTACACCGAGGCCGACGACCACCACCGCGGCATCGTGGGCGGCTCGCAGCAGCTGCCGCTGCGCCTGTGGGAGCGCGAGCCGGAGAAGATCGTCCACTGGGCGCAGGGCACCTCCCTGAAGTCCCTGCACGAGGGTGACCCGAAGCCCGCCGTGACCCGGCTGAACCGCACCGCCGGCAACCGGATCACTGTCACCGACGCCTCCGGCGACATCCGTACGTACCAGGCGGCGATCTTCACCGCCCAGTCCTGGATGCTGCTCTCCAAGATCGCCTGCGACGACTCGCTCTTCCCGATCGACCACTGGACGGCGATCGAGCGCACCCACTACATGGAGAGCTCGAAGCTCTTCGTGCCGGTGGACCGGCCGTTCTGGCTGGACAAGGACGAGGAGACCGGCCGGGACGTCATGTCGATGACGCTGACCGACCGGATGACCCGCGGCACATACCTCCTGGATGACGGCCCGGACAAGCCGGCCGTCATCTGCCTCTCGTACACCTGGTGCGACGACAGCCTGAAGTGGCTGCCGCTGTCCGCGAACGAGCGGATGGAGGTCATGCTGAAGTCGCTCGGCGAGATCTACCCGAAGGTCGACATCCGGAAGCACATCATCGGCAACCCGGTGACGGTCTCCTGGGAGAACGAGCCCTACTTCATGGGCGCCTTCAAGGCGAACCTGCCGGGCCACTACCGCTACCAGCGCCGTCTGTTCACGCACTTCATGCAGGACCGGCTGCCCGAGGACAAGCGGGGCATCTTCCTCGCCGGTGACGACATCTCCTGGACGGCCGGCTGGGCCGAGGGCGCCGTGCAGACCGCGCTCAACGCGGTGTGGGGCGTGATGCACCACTTCGGCGGCTCGACCGACGCCACCAACCCGGGCCCGGGCGACGTGTACGACGAGATCGCGCCGGTGGAGCTCCCGGAGGACTGAGCCCTAGGGGTGGGCGAGCGGGGTGAGCAGCATCCGCCCCACCAGGCCCACCGACCGGTCGAGGCGTTCGGTGAACTCCTCGGCCAGCTCGGGCAGTTCACGAAGCTGCCAGAGCGAGCGGGCCGCGAGCCAGGCCCCGTCACGGGCCCGGTCCAGGCTCCAGCAGCCCAGCAGATGCGTCAACGGGTCCGCGATCTCCAGGAGGTCCGGGCCCGGCATCAGTTCCTCGCGGATCCGCTCCTCAAGGAGGAGCAGGATGTCGCCGACCCGGTCGAACTCGTCCTCGAGATCCCGCGGCGCGCAGTCGAGCGCCCGGCAGCTGTCGACCACGGCGAGCGCCAGGTCGTGGCCGATGTGCGCGTTGATCCCGGCCAGCGCGAACTGCAACGGCCGTACGCCGGGGTGGCGCCGGTAGTGGAACAGCGGCCGCCAGCAGGCCGGGGCGGGGCAGCCGGTGGCGACGGCGTCGACGACCGCGAGATAGCGCTCGGCGAACCGGACGTCGAGGGTCGCGGCGGCTCGGCGGTCGGCGAAGGTGCCGGCGTCGATGGCGTGGCCGATCTCCTCGGTCACGGTCAGATAGACCCTGTTGAAGACGGCGACACCGTCGGCCGGATGCCAGGCCGAGCGGATGGTACGCATCCGCTCGACCACCGGGTCGACCGCGGTGAACTGCCCGATCTGCGTGGTCTGCGCCATGGGGGCAGCGTCCCAGCAGCCGGGCCCGGGAGGGAACTCCCCCGGCCGGGCTTCCCCAGAACGGGCGAACCATCTGCGACTTGGTGGCGGGCTCCTGCTCCGTGCTGCACGCGTCTCCTGCCGCTCCTGCTGGTGTCTACGCCACCGGCCCCGAGCTGGTCGCACGGCTTCCGCTCGCGGCCGGAGCCGTCGCCCGGGACCCGGGGCGGAGCACCCCCGCTCCGATCACCAGGCCGAAGGCGAGCAGCGTGACCAGGCCGAAGGAGAACATGAGCGAGGTCGCGTCGGCGATGCCGCCGATCGCCGAGGGGGCGATGAGCCCCGAGGTGTACGTGATGGTGGCGACGCCCGCGATGGCCTGGCTCGGGTTCGGGCCGCTGCGCCCGGCCGCGGCGAAGGCCAGCGGTACGACGACGGCCACCCCGAGGCCGATGAGTCCGAAACCGGCCATCGCCACGACGGCGTGCGGGGCGAGGACCACGAGCAGGCCGCCGACGGTCGCCGCGACGCCGCCGACCCGTACCGTCCGTACCGCGCCGAACCGGTCCACCACCCGGTCGCCGACCAGCCGGGCGACGGCCATGGTCAGCGCGAAGGCCGTGGTGGAGGCCGCCGCGACACCGGCCGAGGAGCCGAGCTCGTCCCGCAGGTAGACCGCCGACCAGTCCAGGCTCGCGCCCTCCGCGAACACGCCGCAGAACCCGATCGCGCCGATGACCAGAGCCGACTTCGGCGGCAGCGAGAAGCGCGGCGGCGCCTCCTCCTCGGGGGCGCTCTGCAGATCGAGCACGCCCTGGCAGAAGACCAGGCCGAGTGCGGTCAGGGCCAGTGCCGCGATCAGATGGTGGAGGCGCGCGTCCCCGCCGAGGTGGGCGGCGACGGTGCCGGCGGCGGAGCCGAGGAGCGCGCCCGCGCTCCACATGCCGTGCAGGCTCGACATGATCGACTTGCCGAGGCGGTTCTCGGTCTCGACGCCGAGAGCGTTCATCGCCACGTCGGACATGCCGGCCGTGGCGCCGAAGACGAGGAGCGCCGCGCACAGCCCGTAGATGTTCGGGGCGAGGGCCGGCAACGTGAGGGACACGGTCCAGAGTGCGAGCAGTGCACGCAGCGCCGTACGGGCCCCGAAGCGGTGGCTGATCGCGCCGGCCAGCGGCATCGCGAGCGAGGCGCCGATGGCGGGGAACGCGAGGGCGAGGCCGAGCTGGCCCGCGCTCACGCCCGCGTGGTCCTGGATCCACGGGATGCGGGTGGCGAAGCTGCCGGTGACGGCGCCGTGGACGCAGAAGACGGCGGCGACGGCGAACCGGGCCCGCCGCAGTCGCTCGGTACTGAAGACGGTCTCGCCCGCCATGAGCCCTCCCTCGGTCTGGTGGGCGGTAAACTATCAGGAACCCTGCCTGATAAATAGTGGGGTGGGTTGGCCGAGAGCGTCGGCACACGTCTGACGTCGGCACGCGTCTGAGAGGATCCCGGCATGGCCGCATCCCCGAGCACCGCCCGGGCCATCAACGACCGGCTCGCCCTGCGACTGCTCCAGGACGAGGGGCCGTTGACGGCGACTCAGCTGAAGACGCTGACCGGACTCTCCCGCCCCACCGTCGCCGACCTCGTCGAACGGCTCCAGGGCTCGGGACTCGTCCGGGTCGTGGGGGAGTCCGGCGCGGAGCGTCGCGGCCCCAACGCCAAGCTGTACGGGATCGTCGCCGACCGCGCCCATCTCGCCGCGCTCGACGTCCGCACGCACTCCGTCTCGCTCACCGTCGCCGACCTGCTCGGCACCACGCTCGCCGAGGCCTCGGCCCCGATCGGCGGGGAGGACGGGACCGGACCCGCCGTCGAGCAGGCCGTCGCGCTCCTGGAGCGGACCGCGAAGGCGGCCGGCGCGGAGCGGCTCCACAGCGTCGTCGTCGGCGCGCCTGGGCTGATCGACCCGGCCACGGGGGAGCTGCGGGACTCGACGGGGCTGCCCGAGTGGCACCGGCGGCTGATGGCCGCGCTCCAGGAACGGCTGCCGGCGACCGTGCTCGTCGAGAACGAGACCAACCTCGCGGCCGTCGCGGAGCAGCGGGTCGGCGCGGCCCGCGACCGTGACACGTTCGTACTGCTCTGGCTGGGCCAGGGCGTCGGCGCGGCCGTCGTCCTGGACGGCCGGCTGCGCCGAGGGGCCTCGGGCGGGGCGGGCGAACTCGGCTTCCTGCCGGTGCCCGGCACCTCCGGGCTGCCGTCGGCGAACGGCTGCGAGGGCGGCTTCCACGAGCTGGCCTGCGCGGCGGCGGTGGAGGCCCTCGCCGTGGAGCACGGCCTGGACCCGGCCGACGCGCTCGCCTCGGGCCACGGCCCCTTCCTCGACACCCTGGCCCGCCGCCTCGCCGTCGGGGCGGCGGCCGTGGCCTCGGTCCTGGACCCGGGCTGCCTGGTCCTCGGCGGCGAGACGGGCCACCTCGGCGGCCCGGCCCTCGCCGCCCGCGTCGAGACCGAACTCGCCGCGCTCTCCCCGCTCCGTACGGAAGTCCGCGCCACCACCCTCGGCGACACGGCAGTCCTCCGCGGCGCCCTGCTGGCCGCCCGCGACGCGGCCCAGGACGCGCTCTTCCCGTAGCCACCACCCGCCTGCGCGCCGCCAGCCTGCGCGACCGCCGCGCCGCCTGGCCGCCGGCCCGCCTGGCCGCCGGGCCGCCTGCCCGCCTGCCCGCCAGGCCGCCGCGCCGCCTGCCCGCCAGGCCGCCGGGCCGCCGGCCCGCCGAACCGCCCGGCCGCCCACGCGCCGGACCGCCGAGCAGCCCGGCCCCGCCGGCCCGGGCGCCCACGACACCTGCCGGTCGCGGGACGGCCCCCTGCCGAGCAGCCCTACGCGTCCGATTCCGCCCCCGCTCCGAACCGGGCCGTCAGGAACTCGTCGAACGTCACCCGGCCCACCGCCTGCTCGGGAGCCAGGTGGCCGCCGTCGCGCAGGCCGCGGTAGGCCTTGCCCGGGAGGGGGACCTCGACGACGCGGCGGCGCTTTCCGCTCGCCTTCAGATACGCGCCCGCCAGCTCGGCGAAGGTCCGGATCTCGGGGCCGCCCATGTCCGCCACCCGGCCCGCCGGGGCGGCCGTCGCCAGCTCCGCGAGGCGCGCGGCGGCCTCGGTGACGTCCATCGGCTGGTCCCGTACGTCCTTCGGGACGAGCATCACCGGCGGCTTCGCCAGGCCCTCCAGGAGCCGCAGGATCAGGTCGTGGTACTGCGTGGTCCGCAGGAGCGTCCAGTCGATGCCCGACTGCTGGATCAGCCGCTCCGCCGCGTACTTGGCCTTGTAGTAGGGCAGCGGGACCCGGTCCACCCCCACGATCGAGATGTAGACCAGGTGCGGGACCTCCGCCCGGCGCGCGGCGTCGAGGAGGTTGCGGACGGCCTGGTCGTCGCCCCGCAGGATGTTCGTGCAGTGGACGATCGCGTCCACGTTCCGGACCGCCCGGTCCAGAAGCGGCCCGCCCCGGCGCAGATCGACCGCGAAGGGCGGGGCGTGCCGGCTCAGGACGCGCACCTCGTGTCCGGCCGCGCGCAGCCGCTCGCAGACGGGGTGGCCGAGCGTCCCCGTGCCTCCGGTCACCAGAAGGGTCGTCATGTCTCCAGCGTGAACGCCTTCGCCGCGGCCCGCACGTGCGGGCCGCGGCGAAGGAGGTGAGGACCCGGCGGCGGCAAGGGCCGTGAGTTCCGCCGCCGGGCGTTCTGCGGAGGGAGGTCAGCGCGTCAGCAGGCGCCCTGGTCCTTCCAGACGCCCCACTCGCCGGTCGTGCCCGGCTCCTCGTTCTGGGTCCACCACTGGGCCTTCCAGGTGTGGCCCTTGTGGGAGACGAGGCTGCCGCCGGTGTAGACCGTGCCGGCCACGTACGCCGGAGCGGTGCAGGTGCCACCCGTCGGCGTGGGAGTCGGGGTCGGCGTCGGGCCGGTCGGCGTCGGCGTGGGGGTCGTCGGCGTCGGCGTCGGCGTCGGCGTCGGCGTCGGCGTCGGGGTCGAGCCGCCCGGCTCCACCACCGTCGTACCGCGCGCCAGGTCACCGGCGAGCGCGTACGTGGTGCCGCCGATGGTGACCGTCCAGTTCGACGGCGTCGAGACCGGCAGGTAGTAGTTGAACGCCAGGTCCACCGTCGCGCCCGGGGCGAGCGACTGCCAGCTCGGCAGCTTCAGCGACACCCGGTGGAAGTCGCCTTTCAGCCCGCCCACGTTGCTGCCCGTGTGGTCGCTGCTGATCACCTTCGTACCGAAGCCGGACTGGTCGGAGGCGTTGCCCGGCGCCGCGGTCGCGTAGTCGAACTGGAACTCCGTGCCGCCCGGAAGCGCGGTGGCCGTGTTGTTGGTGATCCTCAGCTTGGGCGTGATCGGGTAGTTGGAGTCGCCCAGCTTGAACTCGGTGAACTCCACGCCCACGTTCACGGCCTGCGTCGGCAGCGTGGCGTTCGACTTCTTCGCCCCGTACGGGCTGGCCGACCTGAACTTGTCGTACATCAGCGAGGTGAGCGTGGAGCCCATCTCGTACTGGCCCTTGGCGGCGTTCCAGGCGTAGTCACCGGCCATCTCCCAGACCATCGTGCCGCCGATGCCCTTGCTGACCACGTAGTCGGCCTTGGCGGCCACCGACTGCTCGTCCTCCGTGGACAGGAAGACCTTCTTCTCGGCGTTCCACAGCCACGGGGCGACCAGCGTCGCGTCGTACTTGCGGGCGTACGTGCCGGTCAGCGTGGCGTTCGCGGGGAAGCCGTACCGCGTGACGTAGTCGCCGACGATCCCCTTCTCCAGGTTCTTGGCGTGCCACATCGGGTTGGAGCCGGCCGGCGACTCGGCGCCGTCGGTGTCCTTGTCGTGCCACAGGTTGTCGATGCCGACGGCGCCGTCACCGCACTTGGTCAGGCCCGAGCCCGCCGGGCAGGTCGTCGCGGACGCCTTGCCCCACAGCCCGTCGGTGCCGCCCTGCACGTTCTTGTGGCCGCGGGTGTAGTATGGCAGGCCGATGTTGATCCGGCCGGCCGGCATCGAACCGCGGAAGTAGTGGTACGCCCAGTCGGTGTTGAGGTAGCCGATGCCGCCGTACTGCGAGGAGCCGTAGACGCCTGCGGCGGCCAGCTCGGCGTCCTTGCCGTCGTCGAAGAGCGAGGCGTTGGGGCCGACGTACTCGTTCCAGGCCCCGTGCAGGTCGTAGGACATGATGTTGACGTAGTCCAGATACTTCTGCATCTGGAAGGTCTCCATGCCGCGCAGCAGGTAGCCGGAGGAGGGCGCGGCGACGGTCAGCAGGTAGTGCCTGCCGTCGGCGGCGCCGGCCCGGTCGAGCTTCTCGCGCAGCGTCTTCATCAGGACGTCGTAGGCCTTGACCAGGCCCGCGCGGCGGGCGTTGGAGAGCTGCCAGTCCAGCGGGTTGCCCGCGTCCTTCATCGTCGTCGGGTACTCGTAGTCGATGTCGACGCCGTTGAAGCCGTACTTCTTGATGAAGGCGACGGCCGAGTCCGCGAACGTGTCGATCCCGGCCTGGTTGACCGACCCGTCGGCGTTGGTGGCCATCGAGTAGAAGCCGCCGGAGTTCACCCGGGTGCCGTTGTCGTCGAAGTAGCCGCCGGTCTCCGCCCAGCCGCCGACCGAGATCAGCGTCTTGACGTCCGGATGCTGCTTCTTGAACTTGTTCAGCAGGTTGAAGTGGCCCTTGTAGGTGTACGCCGGGTCCATCTCCGCGCCCGCGACACCGGGCCAGGTCATCCCGGTGGCCGCGTTGTCCGGCCCGTCCGTCCCGACCGACAGCCTGTTGTCGGAACCGATGTGTCCGAAGGCGTAGTTGATGTGGGTGATCTTGTCCCACGGGATGTTGTTGGCGAGATAGGCAGGCTCGCCGTTCTTGCCGGTGCGCCAGCCGGTGAAGTAGCCGATGACCCGGCGCTGGTGGTCCGCGCCCATCTTCTCGCGGCCCTCGGTGTCGTAGACCGAGCAGTACGGGACGTCGACGCCCGGGGTCTTGAACAGCCCGTCCGGGCGACAGCTCTCGTTGTCGGCGGCGTGCGAGACACCGCCCGCGAGGGAGCTGATCAGCAGCCCGGCGACGGCCGCGCCGGACGCGAGCAGGGAGGCCCTCGTCTTCGTGGGGGACAACACGATCGGTTCCTCCAAGGGAGGTCGGCAGAACACAACGAACAAAGGGGTGGGTCGTGTTGGGCCCGTGGAGTGCGCACACCGGCGGGCCGTACCTCGGAGGTGACACGGAGATTAAGAGGACTAGACCAGTGCGTCAATAGGTCTGGACCAAGTGAAGAGTTCCTGAGGGGTTCATGGCAATCTGTGAGCCAGCCCACAGGGCATCGCCCGCATGGCCGAGGACCGGCCGTGGCACACTGGCCCTGTATCAGCAGCAGCGCACTCCGGGGTCGGTGTAATTCCGAACCGGCGGTATAGTCCGCGACCCGTCCGCAGCCAGCGGCCGGTTGACCAGGTGAGATTCCTGGACCGACGGTGAAAGTCCGGATGGGAGGCAGTGCGCGGCGGGCGACCCTTCAAGGGGGAGCTTCGGCCGTATCGCCGCTGGTCGCCCTCGTCGGCGACCGGTGTGTCCGGCCTCGGCATCCCTGTGCGAAGCGTCGTACCCGCTCCTGTCGTCATCGACAGGCCCCGGAGTCCGTGCCCGAAGAGGCAGGAGGACCCGGTGGCAGACCCGGCCGACATCACCGCCATGCGACGCGCCATCGCGCTCGCCGCCCGCGGCCTCGGCTCCACGAGCCCCAACCCGGTCGTCGGCTGCGTCGTCCTCGACGCCTCCGGACACCAGGTGGGCGCCGGCTACCACCAGCGCGCCGGCGGACCGCACGCCGAGGTCCACGCCCTGCGCGAGGCCGGCGTCCTCGCCCGCGGCGGAACCGCCTACGTCACTCTCGAACCCTGCAACCACACCGGCCGCACCGGCCCCTGCGCCCAGGCGCTCGTCGAGGCCGGCGTCAGCCGCGTCGTGTACGCGGTCGGCGACCCGAACCCGCAGGCCACGGGCGGTGCGGACACCCTGCGCGCCGCCGGGATCGAGGTTCTCGGGGGCCTGCTCGCGGACGAGGCCGAAGAGGGCAACATCGCCTGGCTCACCTCCGTACGCCTGGGCCGCCCCTTCGTGCTCTGGAAGTACGCCGCCACCCTCGACGGCCGGATCGCCGCCGCCGACGGGACCTCCCGCTGGATCACCTCCGCCGAGTCCCGCGCCGACGTCCACCGGCTGCGCGCCGAGGCCGACGCCGTCGTGGTCGGCTCCGGCACGGCCCGCGCCGACGACCCCCATCTGGCGGTACGAGTCGTCGCAGACACAGACGCTGCCGCCGTCCAGCCGCTCCGCGTGGTCGTCGACACCGAGGCGAGCGCCGTGAAGCCGGGGGCCAGGGTCCTGGACGACGCCGCGCCCACCCTGATCGCGATCGCCGAGGACGCCGAGACCTCACTCACCGACGTCGTACGGCTCCCCAGGGCGGACCGCGGCCTGTCCGTCCCGGCGCTCCTGGACGCGCTGCACGAGCGCGGCGTCCGCTCCGTACTCCTCGAAGGCGGCCCGACCCTGGCCGGCGCCTTCGTCGCCGCGGGAGCCGTCGACCGGGTCGTCGGCTATCTCGCCCCCGTACTCCTCGGCGCGGGCCCGAACGCCCTCGCCGACGCCGGAATCACCACCCTCACCGAAGCGTTGCGGCTCGACGTCACCGAGACCGTGCGTATGGGATCCGATCTCCGTATCACCGCGACCCTCAAGGGAGCCTGACCGTGTTCACCGGAATCGTCGAAGAACTGGGCGAGGTCACCGCCGTCGAGAAGCTGGCCGACGCGTCCCGCTTCCGCCTGCGTGGCCCCCTGGTCACGGAAGGCGCCAAGCACGGCGACTCCATCGCCGTCAACGGTGTCTGTCTCACGGTCGTCGAGCATGGCGACGGCGAGTTCACCGCCGACGTGATGGCCGAAACCCTCAAGCGGTCCTCTCTCGGCGCGCTCGACGTCGGCTCCCGCGTCAACCTGGAGCGGCCCATGGCCGTCGGCGACCGCCTCGGCGGACATATCGTCCAGGGCCACGTCGACGGTACGGGCACGATCCTCGACCGGACCCCCTCCGAGAACTGGGAGATCGTCAAGGTCGCCCTGCCCGCGCACCTCTCGCGGTACGTCGTCGAGAAGGGCTCGATCACGGTCGACGGCGTCAGCCTCACCGTCGTCGAGGCCGCCGACGACTGGTTCACCATCAGCCTCATCCCCACCACCCTCGCGCTGACCACGCTCGGCCTCAAGCAGGCCGGCGACCCGGTCAACCTCGAAGTGGACGTCATCGCCAAGTACGTCGAGCGGCTGCTCGGCCCCAACGCCCGGGAGAACGTCAAGTGAACTGGCTCAACTCCGAAGCGTTCACCGTCCTCGACCAGCACATCATGTGGTCCGACATGATCGGCAACACGATCGGTCTGATCGCCCTCGCGCTCGGCTGGCGCCGCTCCATACTCACCTGGCCCGCGCAGCTGCTCTCCGGCGTCATCCTCGTCGGCGCCTACGCCTCCGCCCACCTCAGCGGCGGAGTCGGCAAGCAGCTCCTGGTCATCGGCGTCGCCGCGTGGGGCTGGTGGCAGTGGAACCGCGGGAAGCAGCAGGCCCAGGACGGCTCCATCGCCGTCCGCTTCGCGAGCTGGAAGGAGCGCGGTGTGCTCCTGGCCGGCGCCGTCCTCGGCACCCTCGCGGTCGGCGGCCTCTTCACGCTCTACCCGTCGCTCTCCTGGAGCCCCTGGGCCGACGCGTACATCTTCGTCGGCACGCTCGTCGCGATGGTCGCCCAGGCCCGTGGCCTGATCGAGTTCTGGTTCGCCTGGCTCCTCGTCGACCTCGTCGGCGTCCCCCTCGCCTTCAGCAGCGGCCTGGCCTTCTCCGGCCTGGTCTACGTCATCTACTTCGCCCTCGTCATCTGGGGCATGCGCGACTGGTGGCTCCGGACGCGTACGACTCCCGTCGCTCTGGAAGGAGCACACGCATGAGCTCCCGCCCGTCGCCCGCCACCGCCCTGCCCGCCACCGCCCTGCCCGACGCGCTCCCCGCAACGCCTCTGAACGCCCTCTGGGACGTCACCGACCTTGCCCTCGACCCCGTCGAGCAGGCCATCCGTGACATCGCCGCGGGCCGCCCCGTCGTCGTCGTGGACGACGAGGACCGCGAGAACGAGGGCGACCTCGTCATCGCCGCCGAGAAGGCCACCCCCGAGATCGTCGCCTTCATGATGAGCGAGTGCCGCGGCCTGATCTGCGCGCCCATGGAGGGCGAGGAGCTGGAGCGGCTCCAGCTCCCGCAGATGGTCGAGCACAACACCGAGTCGATGCGGACGGCCTTCACCGTCTCCGTCGACGCGGCACCCGCCCACGGCGTCACCACCGGCATCTCCGCCGCCGACCGCGCCACCACCCTGCAGATGCTCGCGAGCGGCGAGCACGAGCCGTCCGACTTCGTCCGCCCCGGCCACATCTTCCCGCTGCGCGCCAAGCCCGGCGGCGTCCTGGCCCGCAACGGCCACACCGAGGCCGCGGTCGACCTCGCCCGCCTCGCGGGCCTGCGCCCGGCCGGCGCGATCGTGGAGATCGCGGGCGAGGACGGCGTGATGCTGCGGCTGCCCGAACTCGTCCCGTTCGCCCGCAAGCACGGCCTGACGATCATCTCCATCGAGGACCTGATCGCCTACCGCCGCTCCGGGGAGCCCACCGTCCGCCGCGAGGCCGAGGTCCGGCTGCCCACGGCCCACGGCGAGTTCACCGCGTACGGCTACCGCTCCACGGTCGACGGCGTCGAGCACGTCGCCCTCGTCCACGGCGAGATCGGCGACGGCGAGGACGTCCTCGTCCGGGTCCACTCCGAGTGCCTGACCGGCGACATCTTCCACTCGCTGCGCTGCGACTGCGGCCCGCAGCTGGAGGCCTCCATGGACCGCGTCACCGAGGCGGGCCGCGGCGTCGTGGTCTACCTCCGCGGCCACGAGGGCCGGGGCATCGGCCTGCTGTCCAAGCTGCGCGCGTACGAACTCCAGGAGCGCGGCCGCGACACCCTGGACGCCAACCTGGAGCTGGGCCTGCCCGCCGACGCCCGCGACTACGCGGCCGGCGCGCAGATCCTCGTCGACCTCGGCGTCCGCAGCCTCCGGCTGATGACCAACAACCCCGACAAGATCGACGCCCTCACCCGGCACGGCCTGAAGGTCGAGGGCCGCGAACCCATGCCGGTCCAGGCGGGCGAGCACAACCTCCACTACCTGCGCACCAAGCGGGACCGGATGGGCCACGACCTGCCGTGGCTGGACGCGAGCACCGCGTCCACCTGCGCGAACCAGTAGTTCATCGAATACCGAGCAAGGAGAGACATGAGCGGCAAGGGCGCACCCGTCCTCAGCGTGAAGAACTGCGGCGACCTGCGGGTGGCCGTGATCGCGGCACAGTGGCACGAGAAGATCATGGACGGACTCGTCGACGGCGCGCTGCGGGCCCTGCACGAGCTCGGCATCGACGAGCCGACCGTGCTGCGCGTCCCCGGCAGCTTCGAGCTGCCGGTGGTGGCGAAGGTCCTCGCCGGGCGCGGCTACGATGCCATCGTGGCGCTCGGCGTCGTCATCCGCGGCGGAACGCCGCACTTCGAGTACGTGTGCCAGGGCGTCACCCACGGCCTCACCCAGGTCTCGATCGACACCGGCGTACCCGTCGGCTTCGGCGTCCTGACCGTGGACAACGAGGAGCAGGCCCTCGACCGGGCGGGCCTCGAAGGCTCCAGCGAGGACAAGGGCCACGAGGCCGTCACCGCCGCTGTCGCCACCGCGACCACGCTGCGCACGGTCAGCGAACCCTGGCGCTAAGTACGCGACCCTTACCCCGTACTCTTAGGACCATCATGGCGAACAAAACCTTCGAAGAGCTCTTCGCCGAGCTCAAGCTCAAGGCCGAGAACGGCGACCCCGCCACCTCCCGCACCGCGGAACTGGTGGACAAGGGCGTCCATGCGATCGGCAAGAAGGTCGTCGAGGAGGCCGCCGAGGTCTGGATGGCCGCCGAGTACGAGGGCAAGGAAGCCGCCGCCGAGGAGATCTCGCAGCTGCTGTACCACGTCCAGGTGATGATGGTCGCCCGCGGGATCTCGCTCGACGACGTCTACGCCCATCTCTGAGCACCTCTGAGCGCACGAACCACCCCCCTCCCCGAAACTCCCCAGACAAAGGAAGCTCTCCCCATGCTGCGCATCGCCGTCCCCAACAAGGGTTCACTGTCCGGACCTGCGTCGGCGATGCTCCATGAGGCCGGCTACCGCCAGCGCAAGGAGTCCAAGGAGCTCGTGGTCATCGACCCCGAGAACGAGGTCGAGTTCTTCTACCTGCGCCCGAAGGACATCGCGATCTACGTGGCCTCCGGCAAGCTGGACATCGGCATCACCGGCCGTGACCTGCTGCTCGACTCCGGGGCCAACGCCGAGGAGATCCTCCCGCTGAACTTCGGCCGGTCGACCTTCCGCTACGCCACCAAGCCCGGCACCGCGAAGGGCCCCGAGGACTTCCACGGCATGACGATCGCCACCTCCTACGAGGGCATCGTCGCCAAGCACCTCGCCGACCAGGGCATCGACGCCTCCGTCGTCCACCTCGACGGCGCCGTCGAGACCGCCATCCAGCTCGGTGTCGCCCAGGTCATCGCGGACGTCGTCGAGACCGGCACCAGCCTGCGCAACGCCGGCCTGGAGGTCATCGGCGAGCCGATCCTCAAGTCCGAGGCCGTCGTCATCCGTCGCAACGGCGCCGACACCGAGGACGCCCAGGTCCAGACGTTCCTGCGCCGCCTCCAGGGCGTCCTGGTGGCCCGCAGCTACGTGATGATGGACTACGACTGCCGCGCCGAACACCTGGAGCAGGCCGTCGCCCTCACCCCGGGCCTGGAGTCGCCCACGATCTCGCCCCTCCACAACGAGGGCTGGGTCGCGGTCCGGGCCATGGTCCCGGCCAAGGAGGCCCAGCGGATCATGGACGACCTGTACGAGCTGGGTGCCCGCGCCATCCTGACGACGGCCATCCACGCCTGCCGTCTCTGACGGCCGCGCACGCTCCGACGTACCGAGGAACACCGATGTCCGACTCCCCGACGCCCACCCTCCCGGTCACCTTCCGGCCGGGCCGCACCCGAGCGGTCCTGCTGACGGTCGGGGCGGTGATGTTCGCCGTCATCACCGCCGTCGCGCTGATGCTGGAGAAGCTCGGCACGGGGGAGCGGATCAGCTTCATCTTCACCGCGGCGCTCTTCCTCGGCGTCCTCGCGATGCTGAGCCGCCCCAAGGTCGTCGCCGACGAGAGCGGGGTCACGGTCGTCAACATCACCCGCACCCGCCGGCTGGAGTGGGCGGAGATCCTGCGGGTCAACCTGCGCCCCGGCGACCCCTGGGTCTTCCTGGACCTGAGCGACGGCACCAGCCTGCCCACGCTCGGCATCCAGCCCGGCATCGCCAAGGAGCAGGCCATCCGCGACGCCCGCGCCCTGCGCGCCCTGGCGGACAGCCGCGGCACCGGACCGGACGCGGGCTGAACCCCATGGGGGCCATTGGTCCCCCATACGGGGCCGACCCCCTGCCCCACGCACGGTCCGCGTGACTACTCTGGAGGCGGTGGTGCCGCGTGGCACCACCGCCTCGCATGTGCAGGGCCGCTGCCGCGGCCCGCGGGGCCACCCTGCGACCCGAGGAGTGACTCCCTCCGGCAATGGACGGATCGTCCGGTAGTACCTGCGCCGCCCCCTCCGCGGAGGCGGCGGCATGATCATCCCCCTTCTGCTGCTCGCCGCAGCCTTCCTTCTGATCCTCGCCAACGGCTTCTTCGTGGCGGCCGAATTCGGCCTCGTCACCGTGGAACGCCCCGAGGCCGAACGGGCCGCGGCCGCCGGAGACCGGCGCGCCGGCACGGTCGTCAAGGCGCTCGGCGAGCTGTCCTTCCAGCTCTCCGGCACCCAGCTCGGCATCACGATCACCTCCCTCGTCGTCGGCATGCTCGCCGAGCCCGCGCTCGCCCAGCTCCTCGACGGCCCGCTCACCGCCACCGGACTGCCCGAGGGCGCCGTCTCCGGCGTCGCGGTGGCGATCGGGATGCTGCTCGCCTCCGCCGTCCAGATGGTGGTCGGCGAACTCGTCCCCAAGAACTGGGCGGTCTCCCGGCCGCTCCAGGTGGCGCGGTTCGTGGCCGGGCCGCAGCACCTCTTCTCGTCCCTCTTCCGCCCCGTCATCGCCCTGCTGAACCGGGTCGCCAACCGGCTGGTCCGGCTCATGGGCGTCGAGCCGACCGAGGAGCTCGACTCCGTCCGTACCCCCGGCGAGCTGGTCGCGCTGGCCCGGCACTCGGCCCGGGCGGGCGCGCTGGAACAGGACACCGCCGACCTCTTCGTACGGACCCTGACGCTCGGCGGACTCACCGCGCAGCAGGCCATGACACCGCGCGTGCGGATGAGCGCACTGCAGTCGGACGCCACCGCTGCCGACGTCCTCAACCTCACCCGGGCGACGGGACTTTCGCGGTTCCCCGTCTACCGCGAGCGCATCGACGAGATCGTCGGCATGGTCCACCTCAAGGACGCGCTCGCCGTGCGGCCCGAGGAGCGGCAGCGCACGACGGTCGTCCACATCGCCGTCCCGCCGCTGCTCGTCCCCGAGACCCTGCCGGCCCAGGCGCTCCTGGAGCGGCTGCGGCGCGAGCAGCCGATCGCCGTCGTCGTCGACGAGTACGGCGGCACGGCCGGGGTCGTCACCCTGGAGGACATCGTGGAGGAACTCGTCGGCGAGGTCCGCGACGAGCACGACACCGCCGCCGACGAGCGGCCCGAGCTGACCGCCGTGGCCGCCGAGGACGGCAACCCCGCCTGGGAGGCCGACGGCTCCTGCCGGGTGCACACCCTGCATCGGATAGGACTCGACGTGCCCGACGGGCCGTACGAGACCGTCGCCGGACTCGTCGCCGATCTCCTCGGCCGCATCCCGGCCCCCGGCGACCGGGCCGAACTGCCCGGCTGGCGGCTCCTGGTGCGGCAGGTCGACCGCTATCGCGCCGAGCGCGTGCGGATCGTCAGGACCGCCGAGGTCCCCCCGGTGCCGGAGGCGGTCCGATGAGCCTGCTCCAACTGCTGTTCGCCGTCCTGCTCGTGGTGGCCAACGGCTTCTTCGTCGGAGCCGAGTTCGCGCTCGTCTCCGTACGCCGCAGCCAGATCGAGCCGCTCGGTGGCAAGCGGGCGCGACAGGTCCTGTACGGCCTGGAGAACCTGCCACAGATGATGGCGGCCGCCCAGTTCGGCATCACGGTCTGCTCTCTCACCCTGGGCGCGGTCGCCGAGCCGACGGTGGCGCGCCTCCTCGAACCGGTCTTCCACGCCGTCGGCGTGCCGGCCGGGCTCATCCATCCACTGGGATACGTCGTGGCCCTCGCTGCGGTCGTCTTCCTCCATCTCGTCATCGGCGAGATGGTCCCGAAGAACCTGGCGATGGCCGCGCCGGAGCGGACCGCGCTCTGGCTCAGCCCGGCCCTGGTCGGCTTCGCCCGGCTGTGCCGGCCGGTCACGCGTGCGCTCGGCGCGTGCGCCCGGCTGGTGCTGCGGGCGTTCGGCGTCGAGCCGAAGGACGAGGTGGAGGCGGTCTTCACCAGCACCCAGCTCGGCCGGCTCGTGGAGGACGCGGGCCAGGCCGGACTGCTCGACCCGGTCGAGCAGGAGCGCCTGGAGGACGCGCTGGAGCTGGGCAGCCGCACGGTCACGGACGTCCTCATCGCCCGGTCGGCGCTGGTGACGGTCACGCCGTCGGTGACGCCCCGGGAGATCGAGGAGCTCACGGTCCGCACGGGCTACTCGCGCTTCCCGGTGTGCGCCGAGGGGGGCGGGACGTTCATGGGGTTCGTGCACGTCAAGGACGTCCTGGACCTGGAGGAGCGGGAGCGGGCGGTGCCGCAGCACGTCTGGCGCCCCATGGCGACGCTCCGCGCCGAGCTGCCGCTCGACGACGCACTCACCGTGATGCGCCGCGCAGCGACCCACCTCGCCCAGGTCGCGGACGGCTCGGGCCGGGTGCTCGGCCTGGTGGCCCTGGAGGACGTCCTGGAAATGCTGGTGGGCGAGGTCCGGGACCCGGCGCACAGGGCACCGGTGCCTTCGGCATCGGTGGAGCAGGCACTGACAGCCTGACGCCAGGGGTGGTTGTGGGCAATCGTCCCGCAGGGCGGGACGGGTGGGCACAACCACCCCCGGGCCGCACCCGGCCCGCTTCCGCGCCACCCACCGGACCGGCCGCCTGCGCGTCACAGGCCCCCGGGCTCCTGCGGCCCTCGGCGCCCCGAGAGGACCTCCCCGTACGCCTGCATCAGATCCGCGAGGCGCAAGGTGGCCAGGTCCTCGCGGGTCGGGGTGCCCGGGTAGCCGGACAGCCGGAGGTCCCGGTACGCGCACGACTTCTCGTACAGCGTGCGCAGAAAGCGCCCGTTGCCCAGCTCGTCGATCCACCCCTGGTCCACGACATGGCCGCTGATCGAGCGCAGCTCGTCCAGCGCCTCCTCGTCCCAGCCGTCCCCGTTCGCCGCCGCGAGCACCTCGCCGATGGCGGTGAGTTCGAGCGGGCGGTACGAGGGGAAGTCGACCCGGGTCGTGAAGCGGGAGGAGAGCCCCGGGTTGGTGGCGAGCAGCCGGTCCATGCCCTCCGGGTAGCCGGCCAGGATCACCACCAGGTGGTCCCGGTTGTCCTCGGCGCGCTTGAGGAGCACCTGGAGCGCCTCGTCGCCGTAGGCGTCGCCCTTGCTGTAGCCGGTGTTGGAGAGCGAGTACGCCTCGTCCACGAAGAGGACCCCGCCGATCGCCGAGTCGATCAGCTCGTTCGCCTTGACGGCGGTCTGGCCCAGGAACTCGCCCACGAGATCGGCCCGTTGGGCCTCCACCAGATGGTCGCCGCCCAACAGCCCGAGCGCGTAGAAGACGCGGCCGAGGATGCGGGCGACGGTGGTCTTCCCGGTGCCGGAGGGGCCGGAGAAGACAAAGTGACGTTTCGGCGGCTGGACGGGGAGTCCCTGTCCGGCTCGCAGCCGGGCCATCTCCAACTGCGCCGACAACGCCTTGACCTGCCGCTTCACCGGCTCCATCCCGACCATGCGCTCCAGCTCCGCGAGCGCCTCGGCGAGCAGGGCGGGGTCGGTGGGGCTGGCGGGGAAGGGCGGCGGCGTCGGCTGCACGGGCAGGGACGCCTTCTGGCGTACGACGTCCGGCGGCTCGGGCGGTCCGGCGGGAGCGGTCGGGGCCCCCGGCTCCGTGCCGAGGCGGAGCCCGTCGGAGGCCGGCCCGTCGAGGTCGGTCTGCGTCGCGTCGGCGGCTGCGGCGGTGTCCTGTCCGACCCCGCTCAGCGCGACCGTGGCGAGCCCCGTCGTGTCGTCCGGTCCCTCGAACCCGTCGTATTCGGTGATCGCCGCCAGCCGGGCGGCCGTGTCCATGAACGCCGGGTCGATCCGGTGCACCGCCCGGTAGAGCGGCAGGGCGGCGGCGCTCCGCCCGGTGCCCTCGTGGGCCCTGGCCAGCCAGTAGCGCAGCTCCTTGCGCTGCGGCTGCTCGCTGCGGCAGCGCATCAGGGCCGCCGAAAGCAGCGGCTCCGCCTGGCTGTACATCTCCAGCCGGACCCGGGCCATCCCGCCGAAGAGTCCGGCCTCGATGCCGAGCAGGGGATCGTCGACCAGGGTCTCGGTGTACCGGACCAACTGGTCCCAGTCCTTGACGAGATAGGACCGGCAGGCGTGCAGGAAGCGCACCTGGGGATCGGTGTCGACGGGCGGCAGTCCGGCCAACGCCCGGTCCAGCTCCGGCACATGGCGGCCGTCGAGCCAGTGCGAGGCGTGCGCGAGGAGCAGGTCGCGCGGGCTCTCCAGGACGGGCTGGACCCACCAGCCCAGCCAGTACCAGGAGTTCAGGGTCCGGCGGTGGCGGGCGCGCTGTTCGCCGAACCGGTCGCGGTTGCGGTACATCCGGAGCAGCGCGGTGGTGGTGTCCACCCGTAGCGCGTGCAGTCCGAGCCAGGCGTCCGCCATGCCGGGATCGGTCCGTACCGCCGTCCGGAACTCTTCCTCCGCCTGCGGATAGGCGCCCATCGTGTAGGCGTCGACTCCCCGCAGCCAGGCGAGCTCGGCCGGGGCCTGTCCGCCCTGCGTGCCGATGTCCATCGGGTCCCCCACAAAACGTGCCCCCGTTGCTGTCCCGGCGGGCGGGTGCCCGCCGGAAGCCGTACAGAACCGCCTTCTCGTGGACGGGAATTGACCCCACCGAAGGGCATCGTACCTGCGCAGAGGGGGCGCGACGAAGGAGAAGCACATGATCCGGTGGCCGTAACCCTGGGTAAGCACCACGGTCGGCGACGGGCCTGAGAAAGGGATGATCAGGGCAGAACGAAGCCCCCGATCACGGGGGAACAACCGGGGGCTTCGTGTCCGCGGCGGCTTCGGAAAGCCGCACATTGAGAACGTAGGACCTGTACGCCCCTTGGGTCAAGCCGAGTTGAGGCACTTGCGGAAGTGGGATTCCGGCGACTCATTTCCGTGCTTGCGAGCCATCACGTTCCGTAATGATCTGGTTCGGGCCCGCTTTCACTGAGGGCCCGGGAAGCCACTCGTACCCCTCTGGACACTCCCGTACCAGCGCGTCGGCGAAGGGGCGCGAAGGGTCCGCGGAGAAATGGCGAGTCTCCGCCACCGTCCAGTCCTCCCAGAACTCCGACAGGGCAGGTCCGTCCCGGTGCCGGCCCCGCATCCAGGACTCCTCGGGGCCCCGTTCCATCCAGAGCAGCGCGGCGAGAAACGGCCGCAGAGCGCGCCTTCCCGCGCCGACCCCCTCGATCAGGACGACCTGAGCGGGCGGCAGCTCCCGGGGTGCCACGAAGGTCCGCAGATTCCAGTCGTACGGGTGATAGCGCGCGACCTCGCCCCGGGAGAGGGGCCCGATCACCTGGTCCCGCACCCGCTCCGTCCACGCGAACATCTCCTCGTGGCTGGCGAGGTCGTCGAGGTGGAGGACGGGCGCGACCAGCCGGGCGGCGAGGCGCGCGGCGAAGGTCGACTTGCCCGAGCCCGCGTGACCGTCGACCGCGATCAGCCGGACCGGTCCGCAGGAGGGCGGCAGGCCGCGCAGCGCGTCGGCGGCGCGGTCGAGGCCGGTCTTCCCGCAAGTCCCGTGGGTCATGGGGCAAGCGTAACGATTCCGCGCGGAGGCGCCGCAGGTCAGGGGCGTGGCGATGTCATTGGTAGAGACCCATATTGGTGCGCCGACGCGTGTCGAATCGCTGGCCGAAGCGCTCCGCGAGCCGCGATAGTGGTCCACGCTCGCGCGTCCGTCGTCGTCATTCGCCGCTCTCGACTGGAGGTCGTCACCGCTCATGACCAACTCCACCCCGCGCAGAACCGTCCTCGCCGCGGCCCTCGCCGCCGTCGCCGGCACGGCCATGGCATCCACCGCGCCGGCCGCCGCCGCGAACGACACCGCGGACGACTACGGTCACGCGCCGGAACCCGCGCTCGTCGACAACCGCTTCTGGGTCTCCTTCACCGACTGGCGCGGCGGTGACCGCACCGGCACCCGGGCCGTCCCCGGTTACCGGCCCGGCCTGGTGATCGGTACGCCCGTAGGGGTCACCGACTACACCGACCCGCACACCGGCACGACCTCCACCTGGGAGTACGCGAGCTGGACCTCCCCGGTCCACACCTCGACCGTCCCCGCCACCGAGGTCGTCGCCTCCTGGAACGCCGACACCCCGCCCGGCACCTGGATCCAGATCGAGCTGCGCGGCACCTACAACGACGCCACCGCCACCCCCTGGTACGTGATGGGCCGCTGGGCGGCCGGCGACGGCGACATCCGGCGCACCTCGGTCGACGACCAGAGCGACGGCAGGAGCTCGATCTGGACCGACACGTTCGCCGTCGACGACCCCGCGAGCGGGCTGCGCCTGGCCGCGTACCAGCTGCGGCTGACCCTGTACCGCACGCCCGGCACCGTGCTCACGCCCGTCGTGTGGCGGCTCGGCGCGATGGCCTCCGACATCCCCGACCGCTTCACCGTCCCCGCCTCCACGCCCGGCCTCGCCCGCGAACTGACCGTGCCGCGCTACTCGCAGAACACCCACGTCGGCCAGTACCCGGAGTACGACAACGGCGGCGAGGCCTGGTGCAGCCCGACCTCCTCGCAGATGATCGTCGAGTACTGGGGGCGCCGGCCGAGCGCCGAGGACCTCGCCTGGGTGAACCCGGCCTTCGCCGACCCCCAGGTCTGCCACGCCGCCCGCTTCACGTTCGACCACCAGTACAAGGGCTGCGGCAACTGGCCCTTCAACGCCGCCTACGCCGCCACCTACCCCGGCATGAACGCCGTCGTGACCCGGCTGCGCTCGCTCTCGGAACTGGAGACCCTGATCGGGGCGGGCATTGCGGCCATCACGTCGCAGTCCTTCCGCAAGGAGGAACTGACGGGCGCCGGCTACGGCACCTCCGGCCACCTGATGACCGTGATCGGCTTCACCCCGGAAGGCGACGTGATCGCCAACGACCCCGCCTCACCCAGCAACGAGGCCGTGCGCCGGGTCTACCGGCGACGCGAGTGGGAGAACATCTGGCTGCGGACGAAGCGGTACAACGCCGGCGGCAAGGTGGTCTCCGGAACAGGAGGGGTCTGCTACCTCTACTTCCCGGACCGCCCGACCCCCGCCCAGCGCAAGGCCCTGGAGGCCGTCGGCATCCGCTGAGGCGCCGCCCCGGGTGGCCGGGCGCCGCCGAATGGGCATACTCCCCGCGCCACGGGCGCCGGGCGCCCCCGCGCGTGAACCGCCGGGGGCAGCATCGGCGCAGCAGTGACCGCCGGCCGTGCCGCACCACCCCGCGCGCACCGTCGCAGCGCCGCAGCGCCCGAGAGGGCCCTGAGAGGGAGGAGGGCGCCCGCCCATGCCAGACCGCGCCCCGCACACCGTCGAACGCCGGCTGCCCACCGAGGAGGCCCGGGAACTGCTTGCCCTGGTCCGTGAGATCGCCGAACGGGAGATCGCGCCACGCGCCGCCGAGGAGGAGGCGGCCGGCCACTTCCCGCGCGAACTCTTCGCGCTGCTCTCCTCCTCCGGCCTGCTCGGACTTCCGTACGACTCCGCGTACGGCGGCGGTGACCAGCCCTACGCGGTCTACCTCCAGGTCCTCGAAGAGCTCGCCGCCGCCCGCCTCACCGTCGGGCTCGGCGTCAGCGTCCACTCGCTGTCGTGCCACGCGCTCGCGAACTTCGGCACCGAGGAGCAGCGGGCCGCCCACCTGCCGGCGATGCTGGGCGGCGGTCTCCTCGGCGCGTACTGCCTCTCCGAACCGGCCTCCGGTTCCGACGCGGCCTCGCTGCGGACCAGGGCCGAACGGGACGGCGACGACTGGGTGCTCACCGGAACCAAGGCGTGGACCACCCACGGCGGGATCGCCGACTTCTACACGGTCATGGCCCGCACGGGCGGCGAGGGCCCGAAGGGGATCACCGCGTTCCTGGTCCCCGGGGACGCGGAGGGGCTGAGTGCGGCCGCGCCCGAGCGGAAGATGGGCATGAAGGGTTCGCCCACCGCCCAGCTCCACTTCGACGGGGTACGGGTCCCCGACGTGCGCCGTATCGGGGAGGAGGGGCAGGGGTTCGCGATCGCGCTGTCCGCCCTGGACTCCGGGCGGCTCGGGATCGCGGCCTGCGCCGTGGGGGTCGCCCAGGCCGCGCTCGACGTCGCTGTCCCGTACGCCAGGGAGCGGCGGCAGTTCGGCCGGCCGATCGCGGACTTCGAGGGGCTCCGGTTCCTGCTCGCGGACATGGCCACCCGGATCGAGGCGGGCCGTGCGCTGTACCTGGAGGCGGCGCGGCTGCGTGACGAGGGCCGGCCCTTCGGACGGCAGGCCGCCATGGCGAAGCTCTTCTGCACGGACGCGGCCATGGAAATCACCACGGACGCGGTGCAGGTGCTCGGCGGCTACGGCTACACCGCGGACTTCCCCGCCGAGCGGTACATGCGCGAGGCGAAGGCGCTGCAGATCGTCGAGGGTACGAATCAGATCCAGCGGATGGTCATCGCACGCCACCTTGTCGGACCAGAGTCCCACTGACGAGCGTGCCGCTGACCCCGCTCACCCGCACGGTCCGGTCCGCCCACACCGGGGCGGCGGTCAGCCGGTTCCACTCCTGGTCGGTACGGCCCGGCAGCGTCCGGCCGTGGCTGGCCCACTGGCTGATCAGCGCCTTGTAGATGGGCGGGTCGGAGACGTGCGCCGGCGGCTGCGGAACCGATTCTTCACGACGGGGCTCCGCGAGGCGCCGCCGTCCGCTGCCGATGGAGGCGGTGTACAGCGTGGTCATGCCTGTCCCAACGCGGCCCGCCCGGCCGGGGTCACCGCCGGACGGATTCGAGGAGGCGTTCGGGAGCTACCCGGCGGCCGGGCCGACGCACAGGACGTGCTGCGCGGCCGGCGGCCCGGGGCCCCGGACGTCCTTCGCGCGCGTTCGATCGGCCTCCGCACGACTCTGGCCCCCGGCGGGTCCTCTGACGTACCGTCAGATCCCGTTGCCGACCAGGAGGTCACACGTGTCAGAGGACCGGCCCGTCGCGCTCGACGAGTATCCCGTGCACCAGGCGCCGCTCTCGATGAAGCACCACGTCAGCGGCGACCGCAACGCCTACGACCGGTGCATCTTCCATGTCTTCGACCACCAGGGCCGCGCCCTGCTCATCGCCGGACTCGGCGTCTACCCCAACGCCGGAGTCGTGGACGCCTACGCCACCCTCCGCGTGGGCGACCGGCTCCACGCCGTCCGGGCCTCCGACGCCCTCGGCGACGACCGGATGAACCTCGCCGTCGGCCCGCTCCGCATCACCGTCGACGAGCCCCTGAAGACGCTCACCCTGCGCTGCGAAGCCGACCCCGCCGACCCCGGAGGGCTCTCCTTCGCGCTCACCTGGACCGGTGACTTCCCGGCTGTCTGGGAGCCCCACCACACCCAGCGGCGCGGCGACCGGCTCACCCTCGAAGGACGCCGCTTCGTCCAGGCCGGCCACTGCACCGGCACCATCCGGGCCGGCGGCGAGGAGTTCCCCGTCACCGCGGGGGAGTGGACCGGCACCCGCGACCGCAGCTGGGGCGTACGGCCGATCCCCGGCGAGGAGCCCGGCCGCGCCGACGAGTTCCGCCCCGAGGGCTTCCACTGGCTCTGGATACCCATGCGCTTCGACGACCGCTTCCTCATGGTCATCGCCCAGGAGGACGCCGACGGCTACCGCACCCTCAACGAGGCCCTGCTGGTACGGAACGGTCAGCGCGACGCCCAACTCGGCTGGCCCCGCACCGACATCACGTACCGCCGCGGCACCCGCCACCCCGAACGGGCCGTCGTCCATCTCACCGACCCGTCCGGAAAGCCCCTGGAGGTCGACGTCGAGATCCTCGCGTCCTCCCCGCTCGCCGTCGGCGCCGGCTACCCGCCCGCCACCGACTGGCAGCACGGCACCTGGCAGGGCCGCGACTGGACCGACCGCAGGGTCTACGACCTCTCCGACCCGGCCGCCCACCCGATGGCCGCCTACGGCGTCACCGACCACGCCGCCCGCTTCACCCTCGAAGGCCGCACCGGCTACGGGATCTTCGAACACGGCTCCTTCGGCCGCCACGACCCCAGCGGCTTCACGGACTACACGTCGACCGCCCAGTAGGAAGGGGCCGTACATGGCCACCGCTCCCAGACCCCGCACCTCCACCCGCGACCCCGAGGAACTCGGCCGGCGGCTCACCGTCTGGCTGGACCGGCATCTGCCCGGCGCCCGAATCGGCGACCTCGCCGTCCCCGGCTCCAACGGCATGTCCAGCGAGACCCTGCTCTTCGACATCGAGCACCCCGACGCCCCCGTGCGCGGCTGTGCCCTGCGGCTGGCCGCCGACCCCGCCGCGTACACGATCTTCCCGGTCTACGACATGGAGCGGCAGCACCGGGTGATGCGCCTGGTGGGGGAACACACCGACATCCCCGTCCCGCGTGTCCTGTGGCTGGAGAGCGACCCGGGCCCGCTCGGTGCCCCGTTCTTCGTGATGGCCCGCGCCGAGGGCCGCGTCCCGCCGGACGTCATGCCCTATACGTACGAGGGGAACTGGCTGCACTCCGCCACCGACGCCGAACGCGCCTCCCTGGAGGCCGAGTCGGTCTCCGTCCTGGCCCGGCTGCACGACCAGTTCCCCGCGAAGGAGGCGGAGTTCCTGCTTCCCGAGGGGATGGGAACCCCGCTGCGCCGCCATGTCGACGCCCAACGCGCCTACTACGCCTGGGTCGTGCGGGGACTCGCGCCGTCCCCGCTCATCGAGTCGGCCTTCGACTGGCTGGACGCGCACTGGCCCGCCGACGAGGGGCCCGCCGTCCTCAACTGGGGCGACGCGCGCATCGGGAACATCGTCTACGACGGTTTCCGGCCCGCGGCCGTCCTCGACTGGGAGATGGCCGGCTTCGCCCCGCGCGAGGTCGACCTCGGCTGGACCGTCTACCTGCACCGCTTCTTCCAGGATCTGACCGTGAGCTTCGGCCAGCCGGGCCTGCCGGGGTTCCTGCGGCGCGAGGCGGTCGAGCGTCGGTACGCCGCTCTGACCGGGCACACGCCGCGCGACATGGAGTTCCACACCCTCTACGCGGCGCTGCGGCACGCGATCGTCATGCTCAGAGTCGCGTACCGCCAGGCGCACTTCGGAGAGGTGCAGGTGCCGGAGAATCCCGACAGCCTGATCCTGCACCACGCCACGCTCGCGGCGATGGTGCGGGGAAGCTACTGGTAGGCGCTACTGACAGGCGTCGTTACGCCGCGCGCCGCATCTGCGGCACCTTGATGGGACGCGAGCCCGGACCGCCGACGTGCGAGAAGGGCTGCGTCCGCCAGTCCAGACCCTGAGGCAGCGTCAGCAGGAGTGCGGTGTCCTGCTCCTGGACCTCCAGCGTCTCGTCGGCGGGGCGCGCCTCCGAGGCGGCCCGACCGGTGCCCGGGCAGACCGTCAGCACGAACGGGTTCCAGGGCGTCGGGCACAGCGCGTGCTCCGGCAGTACGTCCTCGTCCGCGAGCAGCGCGATCGGCTGGACGCAGTCCGGGCAGATCACCCGGTACATTTCGAACGTGTCGTACGCGTCGAGCTCGTCGGTCGTCTCGACCGAATCAACAGGCTCCTGCATGGAGAATCTCCCCCTCGGGTGGGTCGACCGAAGTACGTATGGCCTCGACCACAGCAAGCAATTCCCATACGCCCACCCGCATAACCGTGAGGTCTCGATCGAGCTTCCCGCAAGCCTGTGGCGTTCGTCACATGCCCCTCGCAGGTGCCCCGCGGATGCCCATAGACGCCTATAGAGACCGGCCCCCGGCTGTGCCTATGGCACCCCGGGGCAATAGGTTGACCGCATGGAGGAGCTGGATCGTCAGATCGTCGAGTTGCTCGTCAGAGACGGGCGCATGAGCTACACCGACCTGGGCAAGGCCACCGGCCTGTCCACCTCGGCCGTACATCAGCGCGTCCGCCGACTGGAGCAGCGTGGGGTCATCCGCGGCTATGCCGCCGTCGTCGACCCGGAGGCCGTCGGTCTGCCGCTGACCGCCTTCATCTCGGTCAAACCCTTCGACCCCAGCGCCCCCGACGACACCCCGGACCGGCTCGCCGACATCCCCGAGATCGAGGCCTGCCACAGCGTCGCCGGCGACGAGAACTACATCCTCAAGGTCCGCGTCGCGACCCCACTGGAGCTGGAGCACCTGCTCAGCCGCATCCGCTCCCAGGCGGGCGTCTCCAGCCGGACGACGGTCGTCCTCTCGACCCCGTACGAAGCCAGGCCGCCGCGCGTTTAACCGTACGGTCCACGCGGCCGCGGGCCCGGCGTTCGGCCGGGCCCCGCCGCGCCTCTAGCCTGGTCGCATGAGCGAGACCCTCTCAGAGAACGCACACCGCACCGTGCTGCTGCGCGGTGGAGACGTCCACAGCCCCGCCGACCCCTTCGCGACCGCCATGGTGGTGGAGCGGGGACATGTCGCCTGGGTGGGCTCGGAGGGGGCGGCCGACGCCTTCGCCTCCGGCGTGGACGAGGTGATCGACCTCGAAGGCGCGCTCGTCACCCCCGCGTTCGTCGACGCCCATGTGCACACCACCGCGACCGGTCTCGCGCTGACGGGCCTCGACCTGTCCTCCGCCGCCTCGCTCGCCGAGGCCGCCGAGCTGATCCGCGGCTACGCCGCCGCCCGCCCCGCCGACCGGATCCTCATCGGACACGGCTGGGACGCGGCGCGCTGGCCCGAGCGCCGGGCCCCGCGCCGCGACGAGCTGGACGAGCTCACCGGCGGCCGGCCGCTCTACCTCACCCGGATCGACGTCCACTCGGCCGTCGTCACCACCGCCCTGCTCGACCTCGTCCCCGGCGTCCGCGGCCTCACCGGCTTCCGCGACGGCGAACCGCTGACGGGCGACGCGCACCACGCCGTCCGCGCCGCCGCCTACGCGGCCCTCTCGCCCGTGCAGCGCACCGAGGCCCAGCGCGAGGCCCGCCGGCACGCCGCCTCGCTCGGCATCGGGACCCTGCACGAGTGCGGCGGGCCGGAGATCTCCTCCGAGGCCGACTTCACCGGGCTGCTCGACCTCGCCCGTTCCGAGCCCGGCCCGCGCGTCGTCGGCTACTGGGCCGACCTCGACGTCGAACGGGCCCGCGCGCTCGGCGCCGTCGGCGCGGCCGGCGACCTCTTCGCCGACGGCTCGCTCGGCTCGCACACCGCCTGCCTCCACGAGGCCTATCAGGACGCCGCCCACACCGGCGTCTCCCACCTCGACGCCGCCGCGATCGCGGCCCATGTCGTCGCCGCCACCGAGGCGGGCCTCCAGGCCGGCTTCCACGCCATCGGCGACGCCGCCGTCACCGCCGTGGTCGACGGCGTCCGGGCCGCCTCCGAGAAGCTCGGCCTCGCCCGGATCCGCGCCGCGCGCCACCGCGTCGAGCACGCCGAGATGCTCACCCCCGAGACGATCGCCGCCTTCGCCGAGCTCGGCCTGACCGCCTCTGTCCAGCCGGCCTTCGACGCGGCCTGGGGCGGCGAGGACGGCATGTACGCCGAGCGCCTCGGCGCCGAGCGGGCCCGCACCCTCAACCCGTACGCCGCCCTGCTCCGCGCCGGTGTGCCGCTGGCCTTCGGCTCGGACAGCCCGGTCACCCCGCTGGACCCCTGGGGCACCATCCGCGCGGCCGCCTTCCACCGCACCCCCGAGCACCGGATCTCCGTCCGCGCCGCCTTCACCGCCCACACGCGGGGCGGCTGGCGGGCCGTCGGCCGCGACGACGCCGGCACGCTCGTCCCGGGCGCCCCGGCCGACTATGCGATCTGGCGCGCCGACGAGCTCGTGGTCCAGGCCCCGGACGACCGGGTGGCCCGCTGGTCGACCGATCCGCGCTCCGGGACGCCCGGTCTGCCCGATCTGACCCCCGGCGGTGACCTTCCGGTCTGCCTGCGCACGGTGGTATTCGGACAAACGGTCTTCGCGCGGCCGAACGAGTGATGTAGGGACATTTCGTACCGCCGATCGATGATCAACCGGCTTGTGGGCCACCTGCGGATCTTCCCCACTGACCTGGCAGTATCGGTCATCTCCGCAGGTCAAGTGAGTGTTGACAGCCTGTGGTCAGGGGCGGGTAGGTTCTCCCGCGTCCACCACAGGACGTCCGACCGGTTTCAAACCTCAGGTTCTGCACCCGCGCCTCGGGGGCGAGGGAAGGTTTTTTCCGGCGGAGGGTGCGACCCGGGTGGGGCCCGGACGTTCAGTAGACAACGGCTCTCGGTCGACCCGCAGCCAGCGGGTTCCAGGTCGGCCCGAAGGGCGCCGGGCCCCGATCCGCACGCCGTGCGCGGCGCCGTCCGTGCTGCTTCCGCCCCGACCGGCCCCACTTCCGCCCGCAACCAGCCCCGCCGCGACCGAGCAGGCGGAAGGGCTCGCTATGGTGGGGGTTCGCGTATGTATCCGAAGGGGCAGCAGTGAACGACGGTGGCCAGAGGCGTTACGGCCCGCTCGGCAGAGCCTTGGTGATCATTCCGACCTACAACGAGGCGGAGAACATCAAGCCGATCGTCTCGCGCGTGCGGGCGGCCGTACCGGAGGCGCACATCCTCGTCGCCGACGACAACAGCCCCGACGGCACGGGCAAGTTCGCCGACGAGCTCGCCGCCGAGGACGACCACGTCCACGTCCTGCACCGCAAGGGCAAGGAGGGGCTCGGCGCCGCCTACCTCGCCGGTTTCCGCTGGGGCATCGAGCACGGCTATGGGGTCCTGGTCGAGATGGACGCCGACGGCTCGCACCAGCCCGAGGAGCTGCCCCGGCTGCTGACCGCCCTCAAGGGCGCCGACCTCGTGCTCGGCTCCCGCTGGGTCCCCGGCGGCCGCATCGTGAACTGGCCCAAGTCCCGCGAGTTCATCTCCCGCGGCGGCAGCCTCTACTCGCGCGTCATGCTCGACGTGCCGATCCGCGACGTCACCGGCGGCTACCGGGCCTTCCGCAAGGAGACCCTGGAGGGCCTCGGTCTGGAGGACGTGGCCTCGGCCGGCTACTGCTTCCAGGTCGACCTGGCCCGCCGCGCCGTCGCCGCCGGCTTCCATGTCGTCGAGGTCCCCATCACCTTCGTGGAGCGCGAGATCGGCGACTCCAAGATGAGCCGCAACATCGTCGTCGAGGCGCTCTGGCGGGTCACCGGCTGGGGCCTGACGGCCCGCGCGAACAAGGTCGGCAAGCTCCTCGGCCGCAAGTCCACGAGCTGAAGACCGTCTGTCGGGGCTGATCTCCCCTTTACGACGTTCCTGCGACGGGCCAGGCACACTGGGGGACATGACGACAGGCTCCACGCCTCCCCTCGCCCCGAAGCGCTCCCGCGCGCGTACGTTCCTCCCGCTCGCCCTCGCCGCCTGGCTGGTCCTCGAGATCTGGCTGCTCACGGTGGTGGCGGATGCGGCCGGCGGGCTGACGGTCTTCGGCCTGCTGGTCGGCGGCGCCGTCCTCGGCGCCGTGGTGATCAAGCGGGCCGGGCGCCGTGCCTTCAAGAACCTCTCCGAGACCTTCCAGCAGGCCCAGGCGGCGGCGCAGGCCGGCGTCCCGCCGACGGCGGCCGAGCGGGCCGGCGCGCGCGACCGCAACGGCTTCCTGATGCTCGGCGGTCTGCTGCTGATGATCCCGGGTCTGATCTCCGACGTGGCCGGTCTGCTGCTGCTCGTGCCGCCGGTCCGCTCCCTCCTCGGCCGGTACGCGGACAAGGTCGCCGAGCGCCGGATGAGCGAGGCCCCTCCCGGCAGCCTCCAGGACGCCTTCCAGCAGGCCCGTATGCACCGGCCCGACGGAAAGGTCGTCCAGGGTGAGGTCATCCGGGACGACACCCCTCAGGGCCCGCGGCGGGCCCAGGAGCCCCGGCCGCCTCTGACGCCGTAAAGCCGTAAAGAGGGACGCCCTCTGACGCCGTAAGAGGAACGCGCAGACGTGACAACGCCGCGGGGGGGGGGGGGGGGGGGGGGGGGGGGGGGGGGGGGGGGGGGGGGGTGTTTGTGTTTGTTTTCTTTTGTGTGTCTCGTTTTTCTC
>NZ_JBVHXA010000004.1:0-35907 GCF_055563935.1 Streptomyces sp. NPDC029169 | reverse complement strand
AGAGTTTCGGGGAGGGGTGGGGTGGGGGGGGGGGGGAGGCCCCCCCCCCCCCCCCACCCCCCCCCCACCCCCCCCCCCACCCCCCCCCCCCCCCCACCCCCCCCCCCCCCCCCCCCGCGGCGTTGCTTGTCGCCGTGTCGTCCGTCAGGCGGACTTGCGGCTGTCTCGCGGATGTACGGCGATGTTCATGGCGCCGGAGCGAAGGACCGCCAGCCTCTCGGCCAGGACCTCCTCCAGCTCCTCGCGGGTGCGCCGCTCCATGAGCATGTCCCAGTGCGTTCGCGCCGGCTTGCCCTTCTTCTCCTCGGGGCCGTCCCCGTCCACCAGGAGTGCCTGGCTGCCGCAGACCTTGCACTCCCACTCCGGCGGAATTTCCGCTTCCACCGAGAAGGGCATCTCAAAACGATGGCCCTTCTCGCATGCGTACTCCACGGCCTGGCGCGGGGCCAGATCGATGCCGCGGTCGGTCTCGTAGCTGGTCACCACGAGGCGCGTGCCGCGAAGAGCTCGCTCACTCATGAATCGTGCCTCCCGGGCTTGTCGCCCACAGGACAGGTGTCGCTGTCGTCGTCATCCGGTCAACGTCCGGTCGGCGGTAAAGATTCCCGTTCCGGGTCATGCGTCGCCCGTCGTGCCGCCCCTTGTTCTACCCACCAGTGCCCGGTTTGTCACATCTGGCAGCAGATGTCACCCAGCGTCTTCACCAAAGCAGCACGCAGTAACGGTCCGCCTGGCAGGCCAAAGGCGTACACTACCGGCCTTTCACTTCCGCGTCTAAATCCGCTCCGGAACCGGGTTGCCGGCGGCGGCCACCGCACGGCGTACCGGGACCCGCGCGAGCAGCAGAAAACCGGCCGCGAAGAAGATCACCAGAGAGATGATGGCATCCCGATAGCTGCCGGTCAGCTGATACGCGAGACCGAACACCAGCGGGCCGAGCCAGCTCAGGCCCCGGTCGCTCATCTCGTAGGCCGAGAAGTACTCCGCCTCCTTGCCGCGCGGAACGAGATGTGAGAACAGCGAGCGCGACAGCGCCTGGCTCCCGCCGAGCACCAGACCGATCGCCCCCGCCATGATGAAGAACGCCACCGGCGCACCGGCCGGCAGGAAGTACCCGGCGGCCAGGATCAGCGTCCAGATCGCCAGCGATCCCAGGATCGTGCGCTTGGCGCCGTACGAACGCGCCAGCCGGCCCATGCCGAGGGCGCCCGCCACCGCGAGCACCTGCACAAGGAGCACCGCGGTGATCAGCGTCGTCTGGTCGAGCCCCAGCTCCGCGGAGCCGTAGATCGACGCCTGCGAGATCACGGTCTGCACCCCGTCGTTGTAGACGAGGTACGCGAGCAGGAACGACAGCGTCAGCGGGTGGCGCCGCATGTCCCGCAGGGTCGCGATCAGCTGCCGCCAGCCACCGCCCACCGCACCCTCGCCATGCGGCTTGACGCGCCGGTCGCGCAGCCGCCGGAGCGGTACGAGGGTGAAGGCGCCCCACCACAGTCCGGCCGAGGCCAGACAGATCCGCACCGCCGCGCCCTCGGAGAGCCCGAAGGACTCGTGCCCCGAGTACAGGACCAGATTGAGGACGAGGACGATCGCCCCCGAGGTGTAGCCGAACGCCCAGCCGCGCGAGGAGACCGCGTCCCGCTCGTCCGGCTCCGCGATCTGCGGCAGATACGCGTTGTAGAGCACCATCGAGACCGCCAGTGAGGCGTTCGCCACGATGAGCAGGAACGCGCCCAGCAGATACCGGTCGCCGCTCAGGAAGAACATCCCCGCGGTCGCCGTCGCGCCGATGTACGCGGAGACGGCGAGCAGCGGCTTCTTGCGGCCCGTACGGTCCGCCACCGCGCCCACCAGCGGCATCACAAGCACCGCCACCACGATCGAGGCCGAGACGGCGTAGGCGAACAGGGAGCCGGCCCGCACCGGTATGCCGAGGGGATGGACGAAGCCCTCCGCGTCCGCCGCAGCCTCTGCCACCGACGTCAGATAGGGGCCCAGGAACACGGTGAGGACGCTCGACGAGTAGACCGAGACGGCGAAGTCGTAGAAGTACCAGCCGCGCTGCTCGCGTCTGCGGTCGGCCGGATCGGCGGCGGGCCGCTCCTCCGGTTCTGTGGTGTCGGCAGTCAAGACCGCGGCCCCCTCGTTCGTCCCCGTGGCGGGACGCGCGCTCAGACCCACACGCCCCGGTCGGTCAGCACTGCGCGCAGCGTCTCCAGATGATCGGTCATGATGCCATCCACGCCCAGGTCCAGGAGAGAGTTCATCCGCTCCGGATCGTTGACCGTCCACACATGCACCTGGAGCCCCCGGGCATGGGCCTCGCGGACGAACCGGCGGTCCACGACCGGGATCCCGCCCTGGCTCTCCGGGACCTGCGCGGCGACCGCGCCCGCGCGCAGCGCCGCCGGGATGCCGAGAGAGCGCAGCCGCAGGCCGAGGACGCCCTTGACGCCGAACGAGGTCGCGAGCCGCGGCCCCGCCAGGCGGTGCGCCCGGGCCACCCGGCTCTCGGTGAAGGAACCGACGCAGACCCGGTCCCACGCCCCGGTCCTGCGGATCAGGTCGATCAGCGGGGCCAGGGAGGACTCGGCCTTGAGGTCCACGTTCCAGCGCGCCTCCGGAAACTCCTCAAGGAGGTCCTCGAAGAGCGGCAGCGGCTCCTTGCCGGCCACCCGCGCCTCGCGGACGGCGTCCCAGGGGAGGTCGCGGATCCGGCCGGTGGCGTCCGTCACCCGGTCGAGCGTCGAGTCGTGGAAGGCGACCAGGGCGCCGTCCGCGGTGGTGTGCACATCGGTCTCGAAGTAGCGGTAACCGGCCGCCGCGGCCCGCCGGAAGGCGGCCGCGGTGTTCTCCAGGCCGTCCGCCGCGCCGCCGCGATGGGCGAACGGAATGGGGGACGGGTGGTCCAGATAGGGGTGGCGTACGCGAGTCACGGCCGCAGTATGGCCTGTTCCGGTGTCCCGGAGGCGACGACCGTGCTGCTCGCGTCCTGCTCGGGGATGGCGAACCGGCGCAGGAAGAACTGCGCGAGCGGGCCGATGGTCAGCGCGTACAGGACCGTACCGACGCCGACCGAGCCCCCGAGCAGGAAGCCGGTGGCCACGACGGCGACCTCGATCGCCGTACGCACCAGCCGGATCGATCGGCCGGTCAGTCGGTGCAGCCCTGTCATCAGGCCGTCGCGTGGGCCTGGACCGAAGCGGGCGGCGATGTAAAGGCCGGTCGCCGCGCCGTTGAGGACGATGCCGAGGACAAGGAGGGAGATCCGCGCGGCGAGTCCCTCGGCGTCCGGGACCAGGGCGAGGGTGCCGTCCATGGCCACGCCGATGACGAAGACGTTCGAGACCGTGCCGAGGCCCGGCTTCTGCCGGATCGGGATCCACAGCAGCAGGACGGCCGCCCCGACGATGATCGAGACGACTCCGATGGTCAGTCCGGTCTTCTCGGCGAGACCCTGATGGAGGACGCCCCAGGGCTCCAGACCGAGCCCGCCGCGCACAAGGAGTGCCGAGCTGATCCCGTACAGCGCCAGTCCGACGTACAGCTGCGCGAGCCGGCGGGTCAGATGACGACCGGTGAGCCGGCCGCGGAGGCCGGAGGCGTTGGACAAGGTAGTGCCCCCCTGTGTGGTGGTAGTGGACTGACTCATGACACTCTGTGGCTGGGGATCGGATGCCAACCATGGCCAATTCGAGGAAGGTGGACTGAATTCCATGGCTCAGTGGACCTCGGCCGTCGGGCCGGCGCAGCTCGCCCGGCAGCTTCAGGCGCAGCAGCCCCGTCCCGCCGGACCGGGCGCGCGCAAGCCGCCCGCGTACCGCGCGCTCGCCGACGGGATCCGCCTCCTCGTCCTGGAGGGCCGGGTGCCGGTCGCGGCCAGGCTGCCCGCCGAGCGCGAGCTCGCCGTCGCGCTGACGGTGAGCCGTACGACGGTGGCGGCCGCTTACGAGGCGCTGCGCGCCGAAGGGTTCCTGGAGTCGCGGCGCGGGGCCGGCAGCTGGACGGCCGTACCGGCCGGGAACCCGCTGCCCGCGCGCGGGCTCGAACCGCTGCCGCCGGAGTCGCTCGGCTCGATGATCGACCTCGGCTGCGCGGCGCTGCCCGCACCCGAGCCGTGGCTGACCCGCAGCGTCCAGGGCGCCCTGGAGGAGCTGCCGCCGTACGCCCACACGCACGGGGACTACCCGGCGGGGCTGCCCGCGCTGCGGCAGATGCTCGCCGACCGGTACACCGAGCGCGGCATCCCGACCATGCCCGAGCAGATCATGGTGACCACCGGCGCGATGGGCGCGATCGACGCCATCTGCCATCTCTTCGCGGGGCGCGGCGAGCGGATCGCCGTCGAGTCGCCCTCGTACGCCAACATCCTCCAGCTCATGCGGGAGGCGGGTGCCCGTCTGGTGCCGGTGGCGATGGCCGAGGGGCTTGCGGGCTGGGACCTGAACCGCTGGCGCCAGGTCCTGCGCGACGCGGCTCCGCGCCTCGCGTACGTCGTCGCCGACTTCCACAATCCGACCGGCGCGCTGGCCGACGAGGACCAGCGCCGGCAGCTGGTGGACGCGGCGCGCTCGGCGGGCACGGTCCTCGTCGTCGACGAGACGATGTCCGAGCTGTACCTGGACGACGACCTGGTCATGCCCCGGCCGGTGTGCGCGTTCGATCCGGCGGGCGCGACGGTGCTCACGGTCGGCTCGGCGAGCAAGGCCTTCTGGGCGGGCATGCGGATCGGCTGGGTCCGGGCCGCGCCCGACGTCATCCGCTCGCTGGTGGCCGCGCGGGCGTACGCGGACCTGGGCACCCCGGTCCTGGAGCAGCTCGGGGTCAACTGGCTGATGAGCACCGGGGGCTGGGAGCAGGCGGTCACCATCCGCCGTACCCAGGCGCGCGAGAACCGCGACGCGCTGGTCGCGGCGGTGCGGGCCGAGCTGCCGGAGTGGGAGTTCGACGTGCCGCGCGGCGGGCTGACGCTCTGGGTCCGCACGGGCGGCCTCTCCGGCTCGCGCCTCGCGGAGGTCGGCGAGCGCGTGGGCGTCCGGGTCCCCTCGGGCCCCCGCTTCGGCGTCGACGGCGCCTTCGAGGGCTACGTCCGCCTCCCGTTCACCGTGGGCGGCCCGGTCGCCGAGGAAGCCGCCTCCCGCCTGGCGGCCGCGGCCCGCCTGGTCGAATCCGGCGCAGGCACGGGCAACGACCAGCCGCGGGCGTTCGTGGCGTAGGGGCGGGGACGGCGACTCCGGGGCCCGGCGGTCAGCCCTCGGCGGGGACCGGGGGGCCCACGGGTGGCGTGGGCGTCTGGGGTGCGCCGAGGTCCAGGGTCGGACCCGGGGCCGGGGCGATCGCCGGCTCCGTGTGGCGCTCCGGGAGCAGCGCAAGCACCGCCCGCCGGTGCGCCTCGCTCGTCGCGTCGTCGTACGGGTCCGGCGTCGCCGGCACCTGGAGCCGCAGCACCGGCCCCGTACCGAGGCGGGCGTAGCCACGGCCCGGGGGGACGTTCGCGGTCGGGGTGGTGTGCGGCTGGACGCCGAGAACCGATTCGATCTGCCCGGGGGACGCGGGGCCGAGCACGACCCGGGCCCGCGTGTGCGTCCGTACCGTCTCGCTCAGTCCGTCCACGCTGTCGAACTGCTCCGCCACCACCACCGTGACCTGCGCGGCCCGTCCGTGCCGCAGCGGCACCTGGAGGAGGTCCTGCGGGTCGGGACGCCCGTCGGCCGCCGCCAGGTGACCGAGGACGCTCGGCCGGTCCAGCAGGATCCACAGCGGGCGCCGGGTGTCGTCGGGCGCTGGCCGGCCCGCCTGCCGGGCCCGGTTCGCGGCGATCAGCCGCCGCTCGGTCTCGTGCGCCGCCCACTCCAGACTCGCCAGCGCGCCGGTGAGACCGCACTCGACGGCCAGGACACCCGCGCGCCCCGTCAGGCAGGCGTATTCGCCGGTGCCGCTGCCCTCGACGATCAGCACGTCGCCGTGCGGCAGGGCCTGCAGGGCGATGGAGCGCAGCAGGGAGGTCGTACCGCTGCCGGGCTGGCCGACGGCGAGCAGGTGCGGCTCGGTGGAGCGCGGGCCCGTCCGCCAGACCACGGGGGGCGCGTCCACCTCCCCCTCACCCGCGAGGACCGGCACGGTCCGCTGCACGGCGTCCGCGTCGGTGAAGCCGAGGACCGTCTCGCCCGGCACGGTGACGAAGCGCTGGGCGGCGATCGTGGTGGGCAGGGCGGGCAGCACGCTCATGACCAGCTGGTTGCCCTCCTCGTCCCAGTCGAAGAGGTACTCCCGGCCGCGCCCCGACTTGGCGTGCAGCAGCAGCTCGATCCGGGCGCGGGCCTCGGCCTCGCCGTCCGTGAAGTACGCGGGGTACCGGATCCGCAGCCGCGTGAGGCGTCGGCCCTCGTCGAAGGCGTACTCCCCGAAGGCGCCGCTCCAGTCACCACCGTGCGCGAAGAGGGGGGCCGGGTCCTCGGGGACGGAGAAGTACGGCACCAACGCCTCGTAGAGGCTCTTGAGCCGCTCGGCCTCGACGTCGTCGGGCCCGGTCTTCACGACCGGGCGCTCGCGCCCCTTCCACGCGGCCGCGCCCATCACCGAGACGAGCGCGAGGAGCGGCCCGTACGGGACGAGGGCGAGGACGAGGACGCAGGCCGCGACCAGGAGCAGCGTGGGACCGCGCCGCTCCTTGGGGGTCGCGGCCCACCTGGCACGCGCGGTCGCGGCCAGCTTCCGCAGACCACGCGTGATGGTGATCAGCGGATGGAGCACATCGGTGGCGCTGTCGGCGGCCGTGCGCGCGATCTCTCGACTGCGGACGATCTGCGTGCGGGCGATCTGCGCGCTGCCGCTGCTCAGAATGCGGGGGAGTGGTCGCCGGGCCACGTCGTACTCCTGGAGTTGTGGAAGGGGCTGAGGGGCGTCAGAACTTGATCCCGCCCAAGAGGCTGGCGAGGCTCTGGCCGCCCGCGGTGATGCTCGGGGCGATGGCGGTGCCCGCGAGGTAGAAGCCGAACAGCGAGCTGACGAGGGCGTGGGACGCCTTCATCCCGTCCTTCTTGAAGAACAGGAAGGAGATGACGCCGAGCAGGACCACGATTGAGAGGTTCAGGACCATGAGGGGTTCTCCTGGGTGAGGGGACAGTCACCATGAGTCCTTCCAGGTTCACAGGAAGTATCTATGCGATTAAAGGTGCATAAGGGTGAAAGATGGGCGATTTCACTTGACTGGCGGATGTGGGGGGCTTGCCGAGTGGCGAAATGCGCGGAGCGCGCTAGCGCGGGCGGCGCTCGCGTCCCGGGTGAGCTGCGGTGATCCTTGCCGTGGACGCCCCACGTCATGTCGCCGGACGGGCAGTACCCTGTCGATTCACTCGTACGGCCGCGCTTGCCGTGCGCGGCCGGAAGTTCCGGAAGTTCCGAGGAGAGAAAGGCGGGCACGTCGGATGAGCGAGACTCCGGACCCCGAGGTCATCGAGCTGGCGAGCAAGGTCTTCGACCTGGCGCGCACGGGCGACGCCGAGGCGCTGGCCTCCTACGTCGACGCGGGCGTCCCGGCGAACCTCACCAACGACAGGGGCGACTCGCTGGTCATGCTCGCCGCCTACCACGGGCACGCCGACGCGGTCACGGCCCTGCTGGCCCGGGGCGCCGACGCTGACCGCGCCAACGACCGCGGGCAGACCCCGCTCGCGGGCGCGGTCTTCAAGGGCGAGGACGCCGTCGTCCGCGCGCTGCTCGCCGGCGGCGCAAATCCGGAAGCGGGGACTCCGTCCGCCGTGGATACTGCTCGGATGTTTGGGAAGGCAGAACTCCTGGAGCTGTTCGGCGCCCGCTGAGGGGCCGGACGAGATCCGGGTGAACGGGCGCTGAACCCCAGGTGAGAGCGGTGTCGTAAATGTGGTCGCGGTGGCGAAATGGCTGGGTCATCATGACGTCGGGCCCGCAGGGGGCCACCGACGAGAGGCAGAGGAAGATGGTCAACACCAAGCGAAGGACGACGGGCGGCTCGACATGTTGCTGCGCGGCCTAGGCGATCTCCAGTGCCCGGTACTTCCGGTCGTGTCGACAGCTTGATGTGAGGCGTCTTCCATGTTCGATCCAGTCATAGCGCCGAGCGGCACCCTGCTCGGCCTGCTGCAGAGGGGCCGCGGCGACGGCACCCTGCACGCGCTCGCCGCGCCCCGTGCCGAGGCCCTCGCGGCCCTGAACCACTGCGTTCTCAGCGACCCCCGCCACGACTGGCGGGTCGAGAACCGCTCCCTGTACTACGCACGGCTGTACCTCGATCTCGCCGGCGGGCTCGAGGAGATCGAGACCCACCTCTTCGGGGCCGAGGACCACCTCGACGCCGAGGAGAACAGGACCGGGCTCGCGCTCGCCGTCCTCGGGCACCTCGCCTCCTACGGACGCCAGGACGCCCTGGTGCTGCTCCGGCGGTACGCCGCGACCGGCACGAACTGGGCGTGGGCCCTCGACGAGCTCGCCCTGCGCGACGACGACGCCGGGCTGCGCTCGCTCGCCCTCCCCGTCCTCGCCCGCTTCCCGGCCGGCCCGGAGGGCGACGCCGAGCTGGCGAGCGCCGTACGGGACGCCTTCGAGCCCCGGCCGTGGCGGCTGTGGGCCGAGGACCGGCGGGAGGCCGTCGGAGCCAGGGTCAAGGCCGCCCAGGAACGCGGCTCCTTCGACCGCTGGCAGCGCCAGATGCGACCGAGCGGGCCCCGGCCCGGCTGGAGCGTCCAGGCGGTCTTCGACTGGGCCCAGGAGGGCCTGGAGCGCGGCGCCGAGCTGCACGGGCCCGCCGCCCGCTGCCTCACCGCCGTCGCGGGACCCGAGGACCGGCCGCTGATCGTCGAGGCCGCCCGCAGCGGACCCGACGGGGCGCGCTGTGCCGCCCTGCACTACCTCGCCGAGGCACGCGACCCCGCCGTCCTCGACCTGATCGAGGCCGCGGCCGGCAGTGACTCCCGTACGGTCGCCGAGGCCGCCGTCGCCGCGTTCGAGCGGATGTGCGGCGAGGCCGCCGTCGACCGCGCGCGCGGCTGGGTCCACCGGCCCGACGCGCTCGGCGCCGCCGCCGCGGGCGTCCTCGCCTGCCGGGGCGGGGCCCAGGACACCACGCTCGTCCTCGGCGCCCTGCGAGAGACCGTCCGGTCCGCGGGCCCCGACGCGACCGCCCTCTACACCCTCGTCGACGGCGCCGGCCGCCTCGGCATCGGCTGCGCCGCGCCCGTACTGCGCCACGTCTACCGAGAGACCGCCTCCTCCCAGCTCCGCGGCCGAACCGCCCGCGCCCTCGCGGCCACCGACCCGACTTTCCCGACGGGCTTCGCCGTCGAATGCCTCTGGGACTGCGAGGAGACCACCCGCGAGCTCGCGGCCCAGCACGCCGAGACCGGCGACGTCCGCGTCGCGGAACGCTTGCGCCGCCTGGCCGCGGACCCGGCCGAGGAGGCCGAGGTCCAGACGGCGGTCCGCAACCGGATAGGGCCGGACCTGCAGGTGTGACGGTGGGCGCGGCCTGGGGGCCGCGCTGGGCGTTGGGGGGCCGCGCCCCGGGGCGGTGCGGCCTGGGGCGGTGCGGCCTGGGGCGGTGCGGCCTGGGGTGGTGCGGCCTGGGGGAGCCGGGGCCGCGCCCAGGGCGTCGGGTGCCGTCGGCGCCGCCGGCGCCGCGGGCCGCCGCTCGGGCCGCTGGGGCCGCGCCGTTGTCGGCGTGGCGCCCTCGCCGGCGCCGGGGCCGCGCCCGGGGCGCGGCGGCCGCGGACGCCCGGCCGCCTGCGTTGCGCGCCGCCGTGCCCACGCCTTGAGCGGCGCCGCGCCCATTGGCGCCTTGGCCCCCGGGGCCGCACTCCGGCCGGTGCCGCGCTCTTCGGCGCCTCGGCCGCCGGGCCGCGCCCGAGGGGCGCCGCGCCCACCGGCGCCCCGGCCGCCGGTCCCGCACCCCGGCCGCCGGGGCGTCGCCGACGACCGGCGGCGCCGACGAACCCCGGCGGGCGCGCCACGGTTCCCGTGACGGGGGCCCGAGGACCACCCGTGGCCACGCCCCGGGACGTGGGCCGGCCCGCGTCCCGGCCTGGGCCGGCCGGTGGGACCGGTCCATAGGGATGGCGCGCCAACGGGCTGCGGCTCCGGCGGCTCCTCCGGTGGCGTTCCCCGGCCGCCGGGCCGGTCCTCGGCGGCTCGTCGGGCAGGGCGGCACCGGTTCCCGAGACAGGGAGCCCGCGCGAGGAGGCAAACGCTCATGGGACGTTCCCCGGGTGTCCAGATCCCCGTCGGCGGGAACACGCCGGGCGCGACGACAACACCGGTATGCGTGTCGTCATCGTCACCGAATCCTTCCCACCCGATGTCAATGGTGTGGCGCACTGCGCCCAGCAGACCGCGCGCCACCTCGTCCGCCGCGGCCATGACCCGCTCGTCATCGCCCCGGCCGTCGCCGGAGCGACCGACGCCCCGGACGCCGACGCGCCCTGCCCCGTCGTGCGCGTACCGTCCCTGCCCCTGCCCGGCTACCCCCAGGTGCGCGTCGCCCTCCCCAGCCGCCGCCTCGCCACCGCCATCGCCGCGCACCGCGCCGATGTCGTCCACCTGGCCAGCCCCTTCGTGCTCGGCGTACGCGGCATGGCCGCCGCGACCCGCCTCGGACTGCCCACCGTCGCCGTCTACCAGACCGACCTCGCCGGGTACGCCCGCACCTACATGGGCGCCGGCGAGGGCGCCGCCTGGCGCCGGCTGCGAACCGTCCACGGCGCCGCCGACCGCACCCTCGCCCCGTCCACCGCCGCCGCGCGCGACCTGGAGACGCACGGCATCGGCCGTATCCGGCTCTGGCGACGTGGCGTCGACACCGTCCGCTTCCGCCCCGAACTGCGCGACGACGCCCTGCGCCGCGAACTCGCCCCGAACGGCGAACTCCTCGTCGGCTACATCGGCCGCCTCGCCGCCGAGAAGCGGGTCGAACTGCTCTCCGGCGTGTGCGGACTGCCCGGCATACGGGTCGTGGTCGTCGGCGACGGACCCAGCGAACCGGCCCTGCGCACCGCCCTCCCCGGAGCCCGGTTCCTCGGCCGCCGCACGGGCGACGACCTGGCGAGGATCTTCGCCTCCCTGGACGTGTTCGCGCACACCGGCCCGTACGAGACCTTCTGCCAGACCGTGCAGGAGGCGATGGCGAGCGGTGTCCCGGTGGTCGCCCCGGCCGCCGGCGGCCCGCTGGACCTCGTCGACCACCGCCGTACCGGTCTCCTCGTCCCGCCGGACGACATCACCGCGCTACGGGACGCCGTGGCCTCCCTCGCCGAGGCACCGGCCCTGCGCGCCGCCTACGGGCGGGCGGGCCGGGCGGCCGTCGAGGGCCGGACCTGGGAGGCCGTCGGCGACGAGCTGGTCGGTCACTACCTGGAGGTCCTGCGCGAGCGGACGGCGGTGGCGGCATGAGAGGCTCCGCGACGGGCCCGGGGATAGGGCTGGCGGCAGGCCGGGCGGCAGGCCGGGCGGCAGGCTCGGCGACGGGCCCGGGGGAAGGCCCGGCGACAGGCCCCGCGACACCCGGGCCGAGGCCCCTGCGCATCGTCCGGCTCGCCAACTTCGTCACCCCCACGTCCGGGGGTCTGCGCACCGCCCTCGAACAGCTCGGCCGCGGCTACCGCGCCGCCGGGCACGAGCCCGTCCTGATCGTCCCCGGCGACGTCGAGAGCGACCAAGTCACCGACCAGGGGCGGATCATCACCCTCCCCGGTCCCGTTCTGCCCGGCACCGGCGGCTACCGCGTCCTCGCCGACCGGCGCCGCGTCCGCCGGCTCCTGGAGGAACTCGCTCCGGACCGCATCGAGGTCTCCGACCGTACGACCTTGCGCTGGACGGGGGAGTGGGCGCGCCGGGCCAGGGTGCCCTCGGTGATGGTCTCCCACGAGACCGCCGACGGCGTCCTGCGTACCTGGGGCGTGCCGCAGGCCGCCGCGGCCCGTGCCGCCGACCGGCTCAACCGCCGTACGGCGTGGGCGTATTCGCGGATCGTCTGCACGACCGAGTGGGCGGAGCGGGAGTTCGTACGGATCGGGGCCCGCAACGTGCTGCGCGCGCCGCTCGGCGTGGACCTGGACCGCTGCCGGCCGGGGCGGCGCAGTACCGTCCTGCGGGCCAAGCACGTGGACGGCGAGCGGGTGCTGCTGCTGATGTGCTCGCGGCTCTCCGTGGAGAAACGACCCGGCACGGCCCTGGACGCCCTCGCGCACCTGCGGGCCCAGGGAGTCCGGGCCGTGCTCGCCGTGGCGGGCGACGGGCCGCTGCGGGGCGCCCTGGAGCGGCGGGCGCGGGAGGAACGGCTCCCGGTGCGTTTCCTGGGGCACGTCCCCGACCGCGAGGCCCTGGCCGACCTCCAGGCCTCCGCCGACCTGTGCCTGGCCCCCGGGCCCGCGGAGACCTTCGGCCTCTCGGCGCTGGAGGCCCTCGCCTGCGGCACCCCGGTCGTGGCCAGCGCCTCCTCCGCGCTCCCCGAGGTCATCGGCGACGCGGGCGCCTGCGCCCCGGACGACCCGGCCGCGTTCGCGGCGGCCGTCCGCACCGTACTGGCCCACCCGGAACACCCGCGCCGCGCGGCGGCACGCGCGCGTGCCGAACTCTTCGGCTGGGACCGCTCGATCGCCGCCTTCCTCCACGCCCACGACGCGACCCCGACCCCGATCCTCGTCCCGCCGCAGGGGGCCCGCCCATGACGACAACGGCCCCACCGGGCACGGCACCCACAACGGACGAACCCCTGGTCCCCGCCGGTCCGTCGGGTACGCCCGGGGCAGTGACTGAGAGGTCGGACACACCCGGATCGACGCTCCCCGCCGGAAGGCCGGTTACGCCCGGATCGGTGGCCGCGGCCGGGCTGCCGGATGCGCCCGAGAAGACGGCTGCCTCGGGGACGGCGGCTATGCCCGGATCGTCGGCCCCCGCCGGTCCCTCGGGTGCCCCCGAGACAGTGGCTGCCGCCGGGGTGTTCGGTCCACCCGGATCGGCGGGCCGCGCCGGGCCGTGGGGCCCTCCCGGGACGACAGACGCGCTGGTCCCCGCCAGTCCGTCAGGTACACCCGAGGCAGCCACCGCCGACCAGGGGTCGGACACGCCCGGATCGTCGGCCCCCGCCGGTCCCTCGGGTGCCCCCGAGACGATGACTACCGCCGGGACCTCCGGTCCACCCGGATCGGCGGGCACCGCCGGAGCATCGGGCTCTCCCCGGGCCGTAGACGTGCCTGGTCCGGTACGGCCGGTCGTCGAAGCCGGGGGTGTCGGGGGCACACCGGCGATCAGCGGGCACGCGCGCGTGGGTCCGGTGCCCGCGCCCCGGCGGGCTGTTCCCGGGGGTGCCCGGACGGCGGGCGTGGCCGAGACCGGGGTGTTGCGGTTCGCCGTCCTCGGGGACTCGCTCAGCGAGGGCGTCGGTGACCGCGTCGGCGGTGCCTGGCGCGGGTGGGCCGCCCTGCTCGCCGACGGGCTCGCGGGGCCCGGGCAGCGGCTCGACTTCCGGAACCTGGCCGTCAGCGGCGCCCAGAGCCGCGAGGTCGCCGAGCGACAGACCCCCGAGGCCCTGGCGTTCCGGCCCCACCTCGCCTCCGTCGTCGTCGGCGTCAACGACACCCTGCGCCACACCTTCGACATCGAACAGCTCGCCCGCCGCCTCGACCGCGTCTGCGCGGACCTCACCGCGAGCGGAGCCGTACTCCTCACTGCCTGCCTCCCCGACCCCGGCCGCATGCTCGGCCTCCCCGCGCCGCTCGCCCGCCCGCTCGCCCGGCGCCAGAAGGCCGTCAACACCCTCGTCCACGCACTCTCCACCCGCTACGACTCCGTCCACCTCCATCTCGCCGACAGCGCCTGGACCGACGACCGGTCCCTCTGGAGCGCCGACCGCCTCCACCCCGGCGAGCGCGGCCACCGGGCGATAGCCGCCCGGTTCCACGCGCTCCTCGCCGCCCGCGGCCTCGCCCACGGCACGCCGCCCTCACCCGACCCCCAGCAGGCGCCGCCCACCCGTACGGAGGCGGTGCTCTGGCTCGCCACCGCCGGCACCGGCTGGGTGCTCCGGCGCTGCACCGACCTGCTGCCCCAGCTGATGCACCTCGCGGGCGCCGAGCTGCGCCACTGGGCGCGCGGCACCGACGACCGGCTCGACCAGCGGGCCGAACACGCCCTGACCGCCGCGCTCGCGGCCGTGTCCCTGGACGCCCCGGTGGCCACAATGGGGGAATGACCGGACGCTGGGAGTTCTGGATCGACCGTGGCGGCACCTTCACCGACGTCGTGGGCCGGAGGCCCGACGGGCGGCTCGTCACCCGCAAGCTGCTCTCCCACGACCCCGCCCGCCCCCACGACGCGGCCGTCGCCGGAATCCGCCTCCTCCTCGGGCTCGGCCCCGACGAGCCGGTGCCCGCCGACCGCGTCGCCGTCGTCAAGATGGGCACGACCGTCGCCACCAACGCCCTCCTGGAGCGGCGCGGCGAGCCGACGGTCCTCCTCGTCACCGAGGGCTTCCGCGACGCCCTGCGCATCGCCTACCAGAACCGGCCCCGGCTCTTCGACCGCCACATCGTGCTCCCCGAGGCCGTCTACGAGCGCGTCATCGAGGTCCCCGAGCGGGTCGACGCCCAGGGCCGGGTGGTGCGGCCGCTCGACGAGGACGCCGTCGCCGAGGAGTTGCGGGCCGCCCACCGCGACGGCCTCCGATCCGCCGCCGTCGTCCTCATGCACGGCTACCGCCACCCCGACCACGAGAGCCGCATCGCCGCCCGCGCCCGCGACCTCGGCTTCACCCAGGTCAGCTGCTCCCACGAGGTCAGCCCGCTGATCAAACTCGTGCCCCGCGGCGACACCACCGTCGTCGACGCCTATCTCTCCCCGATCCTCCGCCGCTACGTCGACGAGGTGGCCCGCGAACTCGCCGGAATCCGGCTGATGTTCATGCAATCCAACGGCGGCCTGCGCGAGGCCGCCCACTTCCGGGGCAAGGACGCCGTCCTGTCCGGACCGGCCGGCGGCGTCGTCGGCATGGCCCGCACCTCGGGACAGGCCGGGTTCGACCGGGTCATCGGTTTCGACATGGGCGGCACCTCCACCGATGTGTCGCACTACGCGGGCGAGTTCGAGCGTGAACTGGGTACACAGGTCGCGGGCGTCCGGATGCGCGCCCCGATGATGAACATCCACACCGTCGCCGCGGGCGGCGGCTCCGTCCTCCACTACGACGGCCAGCGCTACCGCGTCGGCCCCGACTCCGCGGGCGCCGTCCCCGGCCCCGCCTGCTACCGCCGCGGCGGCCCGCTGACCGTCACCGACGCCAACGTGATGCTCGGCCGCGTCCAGCCCGCCCACTTCCCGGCCGTCTTCGGACCGGACGGCGACCAGCCGCTCGACGACACCGTCGTACGGGAGAAGTTCACCGCGCTCGCCCAGGAGATCGGCGGCGGCCGCACCCCCGAGGAGGTCGCCGCCGGCTTCCTGGAGATCGCCGTCCTCAACATGGCCAACGCGGTCAAGAAGATCTCCGTCCAGCGCGGCCACGACATCACCCGCTACGCCCTCACCAGCTTCGGCGGCGCAGGCGGCCAGCACGCCTGCGCCGTCGCCGATGCCCTGGGCGTCGACACCGTCCTCGTACCGCCGCTGGCCGGTGTCCTGTCCGCGTACGGCATCGGGCTCGCCGACGCCACCGCCATGCGGGAGCAGTCGGTCGAGGCCGAGCTCGACGCGGAGGGGACGCACGCGCGCGTGCGAGACCTCTGCTCCGAACTCGCCGCGCGGACCACGGAAGAGCTCCGCGCGGACGGACTGCCCGACTCCGCGATCACCACCCACGCGCGCGTGCTCCTGCGTTACGCCGGCACCGACTCGAGCCTCCAGGTCGACCTCGCCTCCGCCGACGAGATGCGAGAGGCGTTCACGGCCGTCCACCGCGCGCGGTACGCCTTCACCATGGACCGGCCGCTCGTCGTCGAGGCCGTCTCCGTGGAGGCCGTGGGGCTCGCCGGACCGCACGGGCCCGTCGCCGTCGAGGCGGGAGAACGGAGAGGGGAGCTCACACCCCGGGCGACCGTACGGATGCTCAGCGGCCGCACCGCCGCCGACACCCCGCTGTACCGCCGGGAGGACCTGCGCCCCGGGGACACCGTCACCGGACCCGCGATCCTCGCCGAGGCCGACGCCACCACCGTCGTCGACCCCGGCTGGCAGGCCGAGGCCGGTGACGGCGGACACCTCGTCCTCACCCGCGCGACACCCCGCCCCGGGCGCGTGGCGGTCGGCACGGACGTCGACCCGGTCCTCCTGGAGGTCTTCAACAACCTCTTCATGGCGATCGCCGAGCAGATGGGCGTCCGCCTGGAGAACACCGCCCACTCCGTCAACATCAAGGAGCGACTCGACTTCTCCTGCGCCCTGTTCGATCCCGAGGGCAACCTCATCGCCAACGCGCCCCACATCCCCGTCCACCTCGGCTCCATGGGCGAGTCCATCAAGGAGGTGCTGCGGCGCGGGGGCGACACCCTGCGCCCCGGTGACGTCTACGCCATCAACGACCCGTACCACGGCGGCACCCACCTGCCGGACATCACCGTGGTCACACCGGTCTTCGACGACGCGGGCGACCGGCTGCTGTTCCTCGTCGCCTCGCGCGGCCACCACGCCGAGATCGGCGGGATCACCCCCGGCTCCATGCCCGCCTTCAGCAAGACCGTGCACGAGGAGGGCGTCCTCTTCGACAACTGGCTGCTCGTACGGGACGGGCGGTTGCGCGAGGAGGAGACCCGGGCGCTCCTCACCGAGGCCCAGTACCCCTCCCGCGACCCGGACACCAATCTCGCCGACCTGCGCGCCCAGATCGCCGCCAACGAGAAGGGCATCGAGGAACTGCGCAAGATGGTCGACCAGTTCGGCCTCGACGTCGTCCACGCCTACATGCGGCACGTGCGCGCCAATGCCGAGGAGTCCGTACGGCGGATCGTGGCCGGCCTCCGGGACGGCTCGTACCGCTACGAGACGGACGGTGGCGCGGTCGTCCAGGTAGCGGTCCGCGTCGACCGCGAACGGCGCTCCGCGGTCCTGGACTTCAGCGGTACCTCGCCGCAGCTGCCGGGCAACGCCAACGCGCCGACCTCCGTCGTGATGGCCGCCGTCCTGTACGTCTTCCGCACCCTTGTCGACGACGACATCCCCCTCAACAGCGGCTGCCTGGAGCCCCTGGACGTCCTGGTGCCGCCCGGCTCCATGCTCGCGCCCTCCTACCCGGCGGCGACCGTCGCCGGGAACGTGGAGACCTCCCAGGCGGTCACCGGCGCCCTCTACGCGGCCCTCGGAGTCCAGGCCGAGGGCTCGGGCACGATGAACAACGTCACCTTCGGCAACGCGCGCGTGCAGTACTACGAGACGGTGGCGAGCGGCTCCGGCGCGGGCGACGGCTTCGACGGGGCCGACGCCGTCCAGACCCACATGACCAACTCCCGGCTCACCGACCCCGAGATCCTGGAGTGGCGCTACCCGGTCCGGGTGGACTCCTTCGCGGTACGGAAGGGCAGCGGCGGCAGCGGACGGTGGCGCGGCGGGCAGGGCGTCGAACGCCGGATCCGGTTCCTCGCCCCCATGACCGTGGCCCTGCTGACCGGCCACCGCCGGGTCCCGCCCTACGGGATGGCCGGTGGGGAGCCCGGGGCGCTCGGGGAGAACCTGGTCGAACGCACCGACGGCACGGTCCAGCACCTCGACGGAGTCGACACCACCGACGTCGGCCCGGACGACGTCCTGGTCGTCCGGACCCCGGGCGGCGGCGGTTACGGCAGCCCCTGAAGGCGGCCGTGTCTCAGCCCAGCGGTACGAAGCGGACCACCGTCCCCGGTACGGCCTGCGCCGCCGCGGCCAGGTCGGGCTCCCGGACCACCGCCACCACCGGATAGCCGCCGGTCGTCGGGTGGTCGGCGAGGAAGATGACGGGCCGTCCGTCCGGCGGTACCTGCACCGCGCCCAGGACCATGCCTTCGCTGGGGAGTTCGGCGGTCACCGCCCGCTCCAGGGGCGGCCCCTCAGTGCGCAGGCCGATGCGGTTGCTCGCCGCGGACACCCGGTACGCGCGCGTGGCCAGGGTGTGGAGCGCCCCACGTGTGAACCAGTCGTGGCGTGGGCCGAGCCGTACCCGGAGGACGAGTTCGTCCGGCGGGCCCGGCCAGGGGGGAGCGTCGGCCGGCCCCCGTACGGCCGACTCCGCTCCCAGCGGCAGCACGGCCCCGTCCGCCAGCGGTGCCGGGCCGAGCCCGGACAGCAGGTCGGTGGAGCGGCTGCCGAGGGCGGGCTCGACGGCGATCCCGCCGCCGAACCCGACGTACGCGCGCAGGCCGCGTACGGCCGCGCCGATGTCGAGGAGCGCCCCGGCCTCGACCCGTACCGCCGTTCCCCAGGCGACCGGCCGCCCGTCGACGGAGACCGGGCACGGAGCGCCGCCCACGGCGACCGTGACGGCGCACCGGGGCCGTACCGCGCACCCGTTGACCGTCGTCTCCAGGACCGCCGCGTCCTCCGGATTGCCCACCAGACGGTTCACCAGGCGGGCCGCCCCCGGATCGAGCGCCCCGGAGCGGGGCACACCCAGATGCGCGTACCCGGACCGCCCCAGGTCCTGCACGGTGGTCAGCGCTCCGGCCCGTACGACGGCGAAGGCGCGATCGGTCACCGGCGCTCCACGCTCTCCACCACGAAGCGCACCCGCGCACCGGGCGTGAGCAGTGCGGCGGGCTCGCGGCCGGCGTCCCACAGCACCGCGTCCGTGGAGCCGATCAACTGCCAGCCGCCGGGGGAGGAGCGCGGATACACGCCCGTGTACGGCCCCGCGAGCGCGACCGAACCGGCCGGGACGGACGTGCGCGGAGTGGTCCTGCGCGGCACCTGGTACTGCTCGGCGAGCCCGGTCAGATAGCCGAAGCCCGGCGCGAACCCGCAGAACGCGACCCGGAACTCGGTGGCCGAGTGGATACGGACCGCCGTCTCCACGGACACGCCCCACAGCGCGGCGACCTCGGCCAGATCGGGACCGTCGTAGCGGACCGGCACCTCGATGGCCCGCTCCACGCGCGCGTGGAGCGGCGGAATCGTCCACTCCCGCAACTGACCCGCCAGCAGATCCGGCGCGTCCACCCCGTCGAGGAGTACCGTCCGCGCCGCCGGCACGATCTCCCGTACGGAGGGCAGCGCACCGCCCGCCCGCCGGCGCAGCAGCTCGGCGTGGAACGCCTCCGTCTCCGTACCGCTCCCCAGCTCGACGAGCAGCGCCCGCTCGCCCACCCGGTACACCCGCCGCGCCTTCATGCGAACGCCTCCACCCGGACTCCGGTCGCCTCCAGCTGGGCGCGCACCCGCCGGGCGAGGCCCACCGCGCCCGGGGTGTCCCCGTGCAGACAGAGCGAGCGCGCCCGCACGGCTACGGAACGGCCGCAGTGGGCGGTGACGACCCCGAACCGGGCCATGGACACCGACCGTTCGACGACCTCCGCCGGATCGGTGACCACGGCACCCTCCTGCCTCCGCGGCAGCAGGGAGCCGTCCGCCGTGTACGCCCGGTCGCCGAAGGCCTCGGCCACCACCGGAAGACCTGCCTTCTCGGCGGCCCGGTGGAGCCGCGAGCCGGGCAGCCCGAGCACGGGCAGCGCGTTCCCCGCGAGAAGCACCCCGTCGACGACGGCCGCCGCCTGCTCCTCGTCGCGGACCACCCGGTTGTACAGCGCGCCGTGCGGCTTGACGTACGAGACCCGCGACCCGGCCGCCCGCGCGAAGACGTCGAGCGCGCCGATCTGGTACGCGACCTCGGCCGCCAGCTCGTCAGCGGGGACGTCCATCGAGCGCCGCCCGAAACCGGCCAGGTCCCGGTAGGACACCTGGGCCCCGATGCGTACGCCTCTCGCCGCGGCCAGCTCGCAGACGCGGCGCATGGTGACCGCGTCCCCGGCATGGAAGCCGCAGGCCACGTTGGCGCTGGTGACGACGGAGAGGAGCTTTTCGTCGTCGGTGAGCGTCCAGCGGCCGAAGCCCTCTCCGAGGTCGGCGTTGAGGTCGATCGAGGCCCGGGTCATGGTCATCCTTCCTTCCCTGGTCGTGCGGTGGTGCGGGGGGCGCGTGTGCCGTCAGGGGTCGAGAACTGCGGTGGGCGTCATACCAGTTCCCTTCCGCGCGTCTCCGGCAGACCGAGCAGCGCCAGGACCGCGAGACCGTAGCCGACGGCGCCGAAGACCAGCGCGCCGCCGACGCCCCAGCTCTCGGCGAGGAAGCCCACCAGGGTCGGGAAGACCGCGCCCACGGCACGGCCCGTGTTGTACGTGAAGCCCTGCCCCGTGCCCCGTACCGCCGTGGGGTACAGCTCGGCGAGGAAGGAGCCGAACCCGCTGAAGATGGCCGACATGCAGAAGCCGAGCGGGAATCCGAGGACGAGGAGGAGCGTGTTCGCCCCGGAGGGGATGTTCGTGTACGCGAGGACGGACAGCGCCGAAAGGACGGCGAAGAGCGCGATGTTCTTCTTCCGGCCGAGCCGGTCCGTGAGATAGCCACCGGTCAGATAGCCGATGAAGGCCCCGGAGATCAGGAACGTCAGATAGCCGCCGGTGCCGACGACCGTCAGTCCGCGCTCGGTCTTCAGGAAGGTCGGCACCCAGGTGGCGAGGGTGTAGTAGCCGCCCTGGACACCGGTCGAGAGCAGCACCGCGAAGAGCGTGGTGCGCAGCAGGGACGGCTTGAAGATGGCGGTGAACGAACCGCGTTCGGCCGAGGTGCGCCGGATCTCGGCGGCCTGCGGGGCGTCCTCGACGTTCCGGCGGACGTAGACGACGAGCAGCGCGGGCAGGGAGCCCGTCCAGAACATGACCCGCCAGGCGATGTCGGCGTCGACGAACTGGAAGACCAGGGTGTACACGATCACCGCGAGCGCCCAGCCGGCCGCCCACGCGCTCTGGATGCCGCCGAGCGTACGGCCCCGGTGCCTGGCGGAGGCGTACTCGGCCACCAGGATCGCCCCGACCGCCCACTCGCCGCCGAAGCCGAGGCCCTGGAGTGCGCGGAAGACCATCAGGGTCTCGTAGTTGGGCGCGAAGCCGCACAGGACGGTGAAGAGCGCGTAGGTGATGACGGTGATCATCAGCGCCTTCACCCGGCCGATGCGGTCGGCCAGGATGCCGGCCAGCGCGCCGCCGATCGCCGAGACGACCAGGGTGACCGTGGTCAGCAGACCGGTCTGGCCCTTGTCCAGGCTGAAATAGGCGGCGATGGCCACCATCGAGAGCGGCAGCGTGAAGAAGTCGTAGGAATCCAGGGCGTATCCGCCGAACGCGCCGCCGAAGGCGCGCCGGCCGCGCGGCCCGAGGGCGCGCAGCCAGGCGAACGCGCCCATGTCGTCGGGCCGTTCGCCCTGGGTCTGCTGCTGGGTCTGTGTCGTACTCATCTGCACCTCGCAGAGGGGGAGGAGCGTGCCTGAGAGACGTACTGAAGGACCGTGCGGTGTCGCCAAGGTAGGGGATCGTTGAACGATCCGACAAGAGGTATGTCGTCACGTTCTTGTTTCCGGGAAGGACCTGCGATTGACTCGGCCGCGAACGACGAGAGGAACGAGGCACGGTGGGCGGAATCGGCGGTAGCGGTGAACTCGGCGAACTCGCCGACGACCGGGCGCTGCTCGGGCGGACCAGCACGGCGGAGCGGGTGGCCGACATCCTGCGCACCCGGATCGCCGAGGGCTTCTTCCCGCCCGGCACCCGGCTCTCCGAGGACAGCATCGGCGGCGCGCTCGGGGTGTCCCGCAACACGCTGCGCGAGGCGTTCCGTCTGCTCACCCATGAACGGCTGCTCGTCCACGAGCTCAACCGGGGCGTGTTCGTCCGGGTCCTGGCCGTCGAGGACGTCGCGGACATCTACCGCACCCGCGGCCTCGTCGAATGCGCCGTCGTCCGGGGCCTGGGCCGGCCGCCGTTCGCCCTGGACGGCCTCGTCGCCGCGGTCGAGGAGGGTGAGGCGGCGGCCCGGGCGAAGGACTGGAAGGGCGTCTCCACCGCCAACATCCACTTCCACCGTGAACTGGTCGCCCTGGCCGGCAGTGCGCGCACGGACGAGCTGATGCGGGGCGTCCTCGCCGAACTCCGCCTCGCCTTCCACGTCGTGGACGACCCCCGCGGACTGCACGAGCCTTATCTCGTACGAAACCGGGAGATTCTGGAAGCCCTGCTCGCCGGCGACCGCGCGACCGCGGAACGTCTCCTCGCCCGCTACCTCGACGACTCCCGCACCCGGATCGTCGAGGTGTACGCGAAGGCCGTCGACGAGCCGGAGACCCCGGACACGGACTAACACGTCCTCCTGACCGGCGGGGTCGCATCTGCGCCGTTTCGACCGTTGTCAGTTCGAGGACCTAATCTGTGCACCGTGACTTCGCCTGCCTCGACGGACTTCGTTCCGCCCCAGCTCAGCGCGGGGCCGCGGCCCGCGCAGGGTCCGGCCGCCGACGAAGGGCTCGCGCGGCGCCTCCGCGCGCTCGCATGCACCGCCCCGCTGCACGACCTGGACACGCGCAAGGCGATGCTGGCCGGTGAGTACTCGGTCTACGCGATGGCCGAGGTCGCCCTCGCCGCCATCGATCTCGTCACACTCAACATGGACTTCGACACGGGCGCCGACCACGAGCAGATCGTCTCGCGCCTGCTGCCCCGCGTCGCCGCCCAGGCCCCCGCCCGCCCCGCCGCCGAGCACGAGCGGGTCGCCCGCTGGGTCCTGGAGAACCTGATCAACGTCGGCAGCGTGGACCGCGGCTTCCGCGCCGTCTACGGCACGTTCGGCGCCGACGGGGTCTACACCCGCCGCGACTACGACTTCAAGCTGATCGAAGAGGTCCCCGGCTACGGCGGCGGGGTCTACCTCCGTACGACGGACGAAGCGGTCAACGTCCTCGTCGGCGCCCTCGACACCGACGTCACCAGCGCTCAGATCGCCGCCGAGGTCAAGCTGGAGGTCCTGATCAGCCGGGGCAGGCTCGCCGACGCGCAGCTCGCCGCCGAGCAGGCGCGGTACCGGACCGTGCAGTACGCCGAGACCCTCCGCAAGACCCTGGAGGCGACCCGGCGCAACGTACGCGCGGTGGACTGGCTGGAGGCTGTCCCGGACATGATCGCCGAGGCGCTCGACCACGTCGCTGACCGCTACCGTCACGAGAACGCGATCCTCACCAACATCCGCAAGGCCCGCGACGAGGCCGAAGACCCCGAGCACAAGCGCCGTGCCGCCGAGCTCGTGGACATCGTCAAGGACTGCATCCGCCGCCATACCCAGCTCCAGTCCCGCCTCCTGGAGGCGGGCCCGCTGTTCCGCGCGGAGCAGGACCGCCAGGCCTTCGCCGCGCCCACGTCGTACACCGGGATAGATCTGTACGGGCAGCTGGTGGCGCCGATCCTGCCGCTCCCCGTGGAGCAGGCGATCAAGGTCACGGACGCGTTCTTCGCCCGGGGCACGGGACTGCGCACCCCGGCGTCCGTGCGGGTCGGCGACCTGGTGGACATGCTCCTCACCCCGCCCGTCGAGCGCGAGCACCTCGGCGCGGAGATGCCCGAGCCGGACCTGATCGCCACGCCCGACGACAGCCGCTTCAGCGAGGAGCAGCTGGCGAGCGCGATGGAGCTGCTCGACCTGGAGCACGACGCCCCGCGCCGTCTCTCCGGCCTGCTCGCCGAGGCCCGCCTCCGGGACCCCGACCTCCCCTACCTGGTCGCCCTCCTCGCCGTCCACGCGGCAAGCCCCCCGGTCGGCACGGCGTACCGCCAGGGCGAGGAGCGCCTGCTCTTCGCGGTCGACGACGGCACCGCCCTCGACGACCCGGAGTTCGGCGGCGCCGACCTGATAGTCGGCACGGCGCTCCTGGACGCACGGGGCATGGCAGCGGCCCGCACGGAGGCCTCATGACCACGAACCACCCGCTGCCCCAGGACCCGGCCGCGAAGAGGACGTCCACCTCGAGCACGGCGGCGGCGCGCCCGGCCCCTGCCTCGGAGCAGGAACCTGCCCCGGACGCGGTACAGGCTGCGGATGCGGCACAAGCCTCGGGTCCGTCCCTGGCACCTGCCCCGGACGCAGCTCAGGCTGCGGATGCGGCGCCCGCCGCGGCCCAGGCCCCGGCCGAGCCGGCACCCGCCGCGGCCTCGGCCCGGGCTGCGCTGGCGCCTGTCGCGGACCTGGCCCCGGCCCCCGCCGCAGGCTCGGCCCCGGCTGCGCTGGCGCCCGGCGCGGACCCGGCGCCCGGCGCGGACCCGGCAGTCGCTGACGTGGCGTCGCGCCCTGGCATGGTGAGCCCTGCCATGGTGATGGGGGTCGTGCCGGCGTTCGCGCCGGTTCGGCGGAGTCCCGCTCCGTACGTGCGGGCCATGCGGCTGACCGGCCCGCGCGGGGCCGAGTCCGCACCGACCCCGCCCCGGCGGCCCGCGGTGAGGGTGATCCCCGTCCGCCTTCCGCTGCCCCGCCCCGAGCCCACCGCACCACCGACCACCCGTACCGAGGAGCCCCAGCCGTGAGCGAACACCACGCCGAGCACGCCGACGCGTGGAGCGAGCCGGAGCCCCCTCACACCCACGTCGTCACCCCCGCCGCGCCCCACGCCGTCACCCCCGCCGACGCGGCCGACGCCGCGCGGCTCGTGTCGTTCGGGCTCCAGCCCAAGCTGCTGCCCGCCCGCGACGCCGAGTACACCGAGCTGCTCCGGCGCTACCGCGAGGACCCCGCCTTCGCGCGCCTCGCCGACGCCGTCGCCACCGGCCTCGGACTCGTCGTCCTGGAGGTATCCCCGCGCGCGGGCATGGCCGTCACCGCCGGCGAGGACTCCGTCTTCGCCGTCCGCATGGGCGACTACGCCCGCCGCGCCTCCACCGACTCCGCCGACCGCTTCCTGCACGGCCTCGCCCACCTCGCCGTCGCCGCCATGGCCTTCCCCCGCCCCGAGGACCTCGCCGACGACGGCTACATCGGCCGCCTCACCGTGAACGGCGTCGACGCCTTCGTACGCCAGGCCTGCCGCCGCCTCGAAGAGCGCGCCGAGGAGCAGGGCGAGAACACCGACCCCGCCTCCGACGCCCCCGGCCTGGAGGCCGCCTGGCGGATCTACGCCCGCCGCAGCGCCACCGGTGCCACCAAGGACGCCCGCCGCCTCGCCGGCTCCACCACCGGCATCGTCGGCAAGGCCGTCGCCTTCCTCACCGACTCCGGCTTCCTCCAGCGCACCGGCGACGACGCGGGCGGCGCCTACCGCACCACCGCCCGCTACCAGCTCCAGGTCCGCGACATGGCAGGCAGCGCCGCCATGGCCGAGCTCCTCGACCTCGGCGTCGTACCCGTCAGCGACGGCTCCGCGACCCTCCTGCCGCCGCCCGAGGGCGACGACCTGGAGCTCGCCGCCGACGCCGGCCTGCCCTTCCACGCGTAACAACCTCCCGAAAACGACGAGAGTCCGCCGCCATGTACGAGCTGTCCCGGGTCCGCCTCTACTCCATCGGTCCCGCCGGTGCGCGCTACGCCGACACCGTCCTGGACCTGCGCGGAGTCGGCGCGCCCGTGCCCCACCCCGCCCCCACCCAGGCGGAGTTCTTCGAGGAGGAGCCGGTCGGCCCGCCGCGCCGCCCCGCCCCCGCGGGCGTGCTCTTCCTGGAGAACGGCGGCGGCAAGTCCGTCCTCCTCAAGCTGATCTTCTCGGTCATGCTCCCCGGCCACCGCAACACGCTCGGCGGCGCCAGCTCCGGGGTGCTCCGCAAGTTCCTGCTCGCCGACGACTGCGGCCACGTCGCCCTAGAGTGGCAGCACACCCTCACCAGTGAACTCGTCGTCGTCGGCAAGGCGAGCGAGTGGCGCGGACGCCAGGTGTCCAACGACCCGCGGAAGTTCGCCGAGGCGTGGTACTCCTTCCGCCCCGGCCCGGGCCTGAGCCTGGACAACCTGCCCGTCGCGGAGGCCACGTCCGTACGCCCTCCCGTCGAGGGGGCGTCCGGCGCGCAGGGCCGCCGCCGAACCATGAAGGGCTTCCGCGACGCGATCACGGAGGCGGGCAAGGCGTACCCGCACCTGGAGGTCTACTGGGAGGAGATCCACGACCGCTGGAACGAGCACCTCGGCGACCTGGGGCTCGACCCCGAACTCTTCCGCTACCAGCGGGAGATGAACGCCGACGAGGGCGAGGCGGCCGGCCTCTTCGCGGTGAAGAAGGACTCCGACTTCACCGACCTGCTCCTGCGGGCCGTCACGGACACCCGTGACACCGACGGACTCGCCGACCTGGTCAGCGGCTTCGGCAACAAGCTCGGCCGGCGCGCCGAACTCACCGCCGAACGCGACTTCACCGCGGGCTCCGTCGACCTCCTCGGCCGCATCGTCGAGGCCGCCGGCACCCGGGCACACGCGCGTGACGTCCACGCCGGGGCCGAGCGCCGCACCCGTACGCTCGCCCGCCGCCTCTCCGCACGCGCCACCGAGGAACGCGCCCGTACCGCCGAACTCGCCCAGCAGGTCACCTCCGCCGCGCACGCCGTCTCCGAGGCCGAGGCCGCTCGCGGCCGCAGCTCGCTCATCGCGGCCGAACTCGCCTACCGGCACGCCTCCCTGGCTCTGACCGTGGCCGAGAAGGGCGCCGCCTCCCAGCGGCGCGAACTCACCGACGCGCGTACGCTGCACGCCGCCTGGCAGGCCGCCGAGGCCGTGCTCCGCCACCGGGCCGCGGGCGACCGCTCCGCGCGCGTGGCCGCCGCGATCCGCGAGGCCGAGCGGGACGCGGCCCCCGCGCTCGCCGCGCGCGCCGAGGCCGCCGCCGATCTCGTACGGGCCCTGCACGCCGCCGCCGAGGACGGCGAACGCCACGCCGCCGAGGAGGAGGAGCGCTCCGCGGCCCTCCAGGAGGCCGGCGAGACCGCCCACCGCGACGCCACCGTCGCCGCGACCGAGGCCCAGCGCGCCCGCAGCGAGGCCGGGCACCTGCGCCAGCGCCTCGCCGAGGTCGAGCAGGAGACCGCGGAGGCGGTACGGGCGGGCTGGCTCGACGACGCGGCCCCCGACGCCGACCCGGCCCGCGCGGCCCTCGCCGCGAGCGACGCCGAGAAGACCACGGTCGCCGCCTGGGACGTGGCCCGCGACGCCGCCCGCGCGGCGGCCGACCGCGCCCGCGAGGCAGCGGCCGCCGAGTCCCGCGCCGAACTCGCCGCGGCCCGCGCCACGGACGCGGCCGAGGCCGCCGAGAACGCCTACGACGCGGAACGCCGAGCGGCCGAGACCCTCGCCACCGACAACCGCCTCACCGAACTCCTCAGCCTGCCGCCCCAGCCGCCCACCCCCCTCCCGGGCCAGCGCGCGGGGGAGCCCACGGGCGTGACCGGCCTGAACCCCGCCAATGCCGGAACCCCCGGCACACCGGCCTCCGGCCGGTCGGGGTCCCGTAGCGAGGCCGCACACCACGCCAACGCCGAAGCCGATGCCCGAGACGCCTCCGGCACGGGTACCGGCGCCGGCGCTGGTACGGGCACCGCCGCCGCCACGGGCAACGATGCCGCCACCGGCACTGACGCGGGCACCAGCACCGCCGGCGCCGCCCACGGCCCCGGCGCCGCCCACGCCCCCGGCGCCGCCTTCGGGCTCGTCGTGCCGGACGGCTCCGCCGGCGGACGTCCGGCGCCCGGCGCTCGGGGCCCTCATGACGTCGCCTCCGGTCCCGAAGGGACCCACGGTCCGCTCAGCGTCACCGAGTTCGACCGGTACGCCGACGAACTGCGGCGGCTGCTCGACCAGTCCATCGCCTCCGCCGAGCGGCAGCTCTTCGACCTGCGCACCGCCGCCGCCGACGACTCCCGCATCCTCGGCGCCCTCGGCGACGGCGGACTGCTGCCGCCCGGCCCGGACGTGCTCGCCACCGTCGAGTACCTCGGCGAGCAGGGCATCCCCGCCCTCCCCGGCTGGCGCTACCTCGCCCAGGCCGTCGACCCCGCCGACCACGCCGCCGTCCTCGCCGCCCGCCCCGAGCTGGTCGACGGTGTCGTGATCACCGACCCCGTCTCGTACGCCCGTGCCCGCGAGGTGCTGAGCACGGCCGCCCTGCTCCCGCGCTCCACCGTCGCCGTCGGCACCGCCGCCGCTCTGCTGGCGCCCGTACCGAGCCCCGAGTCCGGCGATGACGCGGGTGTCTTCCTCGTACCGCCGAACCCCGCCATGCACGACGAGCACGCCGCCGACGAGGAGCGGCACGCCCTGCGCGCCCGCGCCGCCGCGCGCGACGAGGAGATCCGTACGCTCGCCGCCCGGCTCACCGGCGACCGCTCGCTCGCCGCCCGGATCGGCTCCTGGCGCGCCGACTGCCCGCCCGGCATGCTCGCCGAACTGGCCGCCGCGGCCGCCGCCGCCCGCGAGACCGCGGAGGCGGCCGCCGCCACGCTCGCCGAGGCCCGTACGGTACGGGCGGAGGCCGACGAGGCCGCCGCCGACGCCGCCCGCGTACGGGACGAGCGCCAGGAGGCCGCCCAGCGGGCCCGCCGCGTCGCCGACGCCCTCGCGGGCCTCGCGTTCCGGCTGCGCGAGCGCTCCGCCTGGCAGGCCAAGCTCCGCGAACTGGCCGACGACGCCGCCGAATCCGAGGCCCGCGCCCAGACCTGCCTGGAGCGCGCCCGGGCCGCCGACGAGGACCGCCGAGCCGCCCAGCGGGCCGCCGACGACGCCCACCGCACCGCCCGCGCCCTGCGTGCCGAGCGCGCCGAGATCGCCGGCGCCCCCGACCAGCTCCCCGAGGTGGACCCGGACGCCCCGCGCGCTGCTCTCCCCACCCTGCGCGAGGCGTACCGCGCCGCTTCCCAGCTGTACGAGAAGGTCGGCGTCGGAGCCGATCTCCGTGCCGAGCAGGCCCGCGCCGAGAGCGACGAGTCCGCCGCGCTCGCCGAGCTCGACCGCCTCACCAACAAGGTCCGCACCCGCGCCGAGCAGCTCCTGGAGTCCACCGACGGCGCCGACGGCCCGTCCCGTCAGGCCGCCGCCGCCCGCGCCGAGTCCCTCGTGCAGATGCTGGAGACCCGCGCGTCCGAGGCGAGCGAGAAGCTCGGCCGACTCCGCGGCGAGGCGGAGCGACTGGCCCCCGAGGACGGCGAGTCACACACCGAGCTCCCCGAGGAGCTGGTCCCCGCCGACGCCGAGCAGGCCCAGGCCCTGCTCCGTACCGCCACCGCCGAACTCGCCGCCCGCAGCGACGCCCTGGAAGCCGCGCGCACCGCGCACGCGAGCCTCCTGCGCGCCCACCGTGCCGCCGAGGACGCCGCGGGCGGCTTCGACGAGACGGCGGCGCTCCTCCGTGACCTCCTCCGCGACCACGCGGAGGACGAGGAGGACGGACCCGAGCCGTATCCCGGCACGCTGGAGGAGGCCCGGCAGACCGCCTCCGATGCCCGCCGCTCGCTGCGCGCCTGCGCCGCCGAGCTCTCCGCGGCCGACGCGGCCGTCCGCGAGGCGAGCGACATCCTCGTCCGGCACGCCAACTCGACCCGCTACGAACAGGTCCGCACCCCCGCCCGCCAGCAGATCCGCGAACTGCCCGCCGCCGCGCTGCCCGAGCACGCCGCGAAGTGGGCCGAGGCCTTCGCGCCCCGGCTCCGCGTCCTCACCGACGAGCTGGAGCAACTGGAGCGCAACCGCGACTCCATCGTCGACCGGCTGCGCGGCCTGGTGGAGTCCGCGCTGACCACGCTCCGCTCCGCGCAGCGCCTGTCCCGGCTGCCCGAGGGGCTCGGCGAGTGGTCGGGCCAGGAGTTCCTGCGCATCCGCTTCGAGGAGCCGGACCAGGCCACCCTCACGGAGCGGCTCGGCGAGGTCATCGACGAGGCGACCCGCGCCGCCGTCAAGAAGAACTCCGACATGCGCCGCGACGGCATGTCCCTGCTCCTGCGGGGCGTTCAGGCGGCGCTGGAGCCGCGTGGCATCGCGGTCGAGATTCTCAAGCCGGACGCCGTGCTGCGGGCCGAGCGCGTACCGGTCGGACAGATGGGCGACGTCTTCTCCGGCGGCCAGCTCCTCACCGCCGCCATCGCGCTCTACTGCACGATGGCCGCACTGCGCTCCAACGACCGGGGCCGCGACAAGCACCGCCACGCGGGCACGCTGTTCCTGGACAACCCGATCGGCCGCGCCAACGCCACGTACCTGCTCGAGCTCCAGCGAGCCGTCTCGGACGCCCTCGGCGTCCAGCTGCTCTACACCACCGGCCTGTTCGACACGACCGCGCTGGCGGAGTTCCCGCTGGTCATCCGGCTGCGCAACGACGCGGACCTGCGGGCGGGTCTGAAGTACATCAGCGTGGAGGAGCACTTGCGCCCGGGCCTTCCGCAACCGACGGCCGAGGACGAGGGCGTCCACGGCGAGATCACCGCGACGCGGATGTTCCGCCGCTCGCAGGCGGAGGAGCCCGGGAAGCAGTGAGTACGGTGAACGGCCCGGCCCCGCAAGGGGACCGGGCCGTTCTCAACTCCCGTACCTCAGGCCGCGTCACGTGGCACGTACCTCAGGCCACTTCAACCGCCCCGTACTCAGGCGGCGTCACCCGCCCCGTACCTCAGGCCGCCTCGGACAGCGCGGGCGTGTCACCGCGTCGTATCGCCGCGGCCCCGTGCCCCGGATCGCCCTCCGCCACCCGCGCGGTCTTCTGCGCCCGCCGCCGCTCGCGCCGCGACAGACGCACCGCGCTGCTCGGCTCGGACACCACACCGTTCCGCTGCCGCCACACCTGACGCGTCACCCACACATCGAGCACGCTCCAGGTTGCCACGACCGTGCTGCCCACCGTGGTCAGCAGCATCGGAAACGCCAGCCACGAACTCGTGACCGCACAGAGGAAGGCCACCATCGCCTGTATCAGTGTCATCGACGTGATCATCACGGCCCGTACGGCGGCGGTACGCACCGGGTCCGGCAACCGGCGCCGGCCCTTCCCGTCCTCCACCCACAACTGCCGTGCGGACCGCGCCTCGTGCTCCATCGTGTCTCACTCCCCACCGCTGACCCGTCCTCAGGGGTGGCTGCCCGTCTTGAGCGGCTTTACGCGGACACACCCCTCCCCGTACACAATGACGCTCGGCAGAGGGAAAAGGTTTCCCCGCCTTCGTACCGGAACGAACACTTCCAGCCATCCCCTCTACAGGTGATCGCAACCTCTGGCCAGGTGTCCTGCGCCACAGTGTCGAATCCCAACTCCCCGAATACCGGGACATCTCATGATCAACGCTCACTCGAGAGGCTGAAAATCGCCCGGATGTGCCTTCGAGTTGGCTGTGATGCAGTAGTAGGCTCGCGCCGCCGATTGTTGAAGCTGATGGTTGACGCCATGTGTTGACGCTGTGTGTTGACGCCACGCGTCGCACAGGAGGACCTCCGCGCCGGGCGGAGGCCGGCCGAACTGGGGGAGGCCATGCGCTTTCGCGGGAAGTCCATCCGCCGGAAGATCGTGGCGTTGCTGCTCGTACCGCTCGTCTCCCTCACCGGGCTCTGGGGCTTCGCGACAGTGCTCACGGGCCGCGAGGCCGACCAGCTCCTCGACGTCGGCTACATCGTCGAGAAGGTCGGCTACCCGATCGAGGACACCGCGCGCGTCATCCAGAAGGAACGCCGCCAGTCGCTGATCTACCTCGCCGACCCGCGCGCCTCGGACGCCCTCACCACCCTCCGTACCCAGCGCGAGGCCACTGACCGTCAGATCGCCCTCATCCGGCGGAACGCCGCCGAGTCCGGCGTACGGGAGGAGATGCGGCCGGTCGCCTCGCAGCGGCTCGACTCGCTGCTCACGGCGCTGGAGGGCCTGGACGCGCTCCGCCGCTCCGTCGAGAACCGCAGCATCGGCCGGATCCAGGCCCTCGACTTCTACAACCGCCTGGTCGACCCCTGCTACACCTTCCTCACCACCCTCCACGCGCTGGAGAACGTGGAGATGGACAAACAGGGCCGGGCCCTCGTCGGGGTCACCCTCGGCCGCGAGATGCTCGCCCGCGAGGACGCCCTGGTCCTCTCCGCGCTCATCGCCGAGCGCATCACGGCCGAGGAGATCCGGACGGTCACCGATCTCATCGCCCAGCGCGACCTGTTCTACGACATGAACCTCGAAGTCCTGCCCACCGCCGATCGCGAGAGGTTCGAGAGGTACTGGGGCAGCCCCGACACCCAGCCGCTGCGCCGCGCCGAGGAGGACCTGATCGCCGCCGGTCCCACCCAGGACCCGCGCATCGTCACCGCGGCGCGGTGGGAGCAATGGGCCACCCCGGTCCTCGACGACCTGGCGCTGGAGAACACCGCCGCGGGCGACCGCTACCAGGACCGCGTCCAGCCCGCCGCCTACAGCGTGCTGCTGAAGGCGGGAATCGCCGGCGTCCTCGGCTTCCTCGCCCTCCTCGTCTCCGTCGTCGTCTCCGTCCGCGTCGGCCGCGACCTCATCCGGGACCTGCGCCGGCTCCGCAAGGAGGCCCAGGAGGTCTCCGGCGTACGCCTGCCCAGCGTGATGCGCCGCCTGGCCGCCGGAGAGCTCGTCGACGTCGAGACCGAGGTGCCGCATCTGCGGTACGAGGACGACGAGGTCGGTCAGGTCGGGCAGGCCCTCAACACCCTCCAGCGGGCCGCTGTGGAGGCCGCCGTCAAGCAGTCCGAGCTCCGTCGCGGAGTCTCCGAGGTCTTCGTCAACCTGGCCCGCCGCAACCAGGTCCTGCTGCACCGCCAGCTGACCCTGCTCGACACGATGGAACGGCGCACGGAGGACACCGAGGAACTCGCCGACCTGTTCCGGCTCGACCACATGACCACCCGCATGCGCCGCCACGCCGAGGGCCTGGTGATCCTCTCCGGCGCCGCGCCCTCCCGGCAGTGGCGCAAGCCGGTGCAGCTCATGGACGTGGTGCGCGCGGCGGTCGCCGAGGTCGAGGACTACGAGCGGATCGAGGTACGCCGACTGCCCCGGCTCGGCGTCGGCGGCCCCGCCGTCGCCGACCTCACCCACCTCATCGCCGAACTCCTCGAGAACGCCACCGTGTTCTCGCCCCCGCACACCGCCGTACAGGTACTCGGAGAGCGGGTCGCGAACGGCTTCACCCTGGAGATCCACGACCGGGGCCTCGGCATGAACCCCGACCTGCTGCTCGACGCCAATCTCCGCCTCGCCGAGACCCCCGAGTTCGAGCTCTCCGACACCGACCGGCTCGGCCTCTTCGTGGTCAGCCGGCTCGCCCAGCGCCAGAACGTCCGGGTCTCGCTGCAGCCCTCGCCGTACGGAGGGACCACCGCGGTCGTCTTCATCCCGGCCGCCCTGCTCACCGACGCCCCCGAGACCGAGGGTGCCGGCTTCCGCCTGGACCGTACGGCCCTGGACCGCGGGCCCCAGGGCCGGCAGAGCGGCACGGCCGACCAGCCGGGGCGCCCCGCGCTCACCAAGGTGCCCGCCCCCGGCCCCCGGCGCGCTGCGGCCTCCCTCCTCGACGGGAGGCTCGACGACTCGCTCGACGGCGTGCTCGACGGCGTTCGCGACGTCCCCCTCGACGGACCCGTCGAGCTCGAAGCACCTCTCGGCACCGCGGGCCTCGACGTCCTGCTCGACCCGTCCGCCGCGGACCTGGAGGACACCGAGAGCGAGCGCGGCGGCCTCTTCCGCCCCCGTGGCCACCGCCGCGGCCTCGCCCCCGCCCGGGACGGCGATCAGCACCAGCAGGCCCCGGACCAGTCGCCGGACCGGGCCCACGGCCGTGGCCCCGTTCCGCTGCCCCGGCGCCGCCGCCCGCCCACCCTCGTCGTGGACCACGGCCGCCGGATCGACGAGCCGGGCCGGGCCCACCCGGTCTCCGCCCCGGACGCCGAAGCACCGAGGACGGCTGGACCGGGCACCCCGGCATCGGGCACCCCGACATCGGACAACCCGACATCGGACAACCCGGTAGCCCGCACCGGGACACCCAGCACCCCGGCACCCGGCACCGGGACACCGGGCATGCCGCCCACGCTCGTTCCCGTACCGCCCGACGGCCCTGTGCCGTTCGGCGGGCTGCCCCGCCGGGTCCGCCAGGCGAGCCTCGCGCCCCAGCTGCGCGAGACGGGCGAACGCACCGACTCCGCGGCGTCCACCGGCTCGACCGAACCGGCCGTCACGGACTTCGAGCGCGACGCCGAGGAAGTGCGCAACCGCATGGCATCGATGCAGCGCGGCTGGCAGCGCGGACGTCGGCAGAACGCCGAGACGACAGCACCAGGAACGACACCCGAGGGGGACGGTCGATGACCGCACCGAACGCCGCAGCAACCCACACCTCCGGAAACGGAAGCGGAAACGGAAACGGCGAGCTGAACTGGCTCCTCGACGAGCTGGTCCAGCGGGTCGCATCCATCCGCAAGGCACTGGTGCTCTCCAGCGACGGACTCGCGACCGGCGCCTCCGCGGACCTGACCCGGGAGGACGGCGAGCACCTGGCCGCCGTCGCCTCCGGCTTCCACAGCCTCGCCAAGGGCGTCGGCCGCCACTTCGAGGCGGGCAAGGTCCGCCAGACCGTCGTGGAACTGGAGGACGCGTTCCTCTTCATCACGGCGGCGGGCGACGGCAGCTGCCTCGCCGTGCTCGCGGACGCCGACTCGGACGTCGGCCAGGTCGCCTACGAGATGACGCTGATGGTCAAGCGGGTCGGCATCCACCTGGGGACGGCGCCTCGCTCCGGGCTGTCCACCGGAGGGTGAGTGGGGGGACTCATGACTGACGGCACGACTGAGGGCATCGCCCGGCCCAGGACCGACGGCGCCCCTGACACGGAGTCGTGGGACCAGGGGCCGCAACCGGCCCACCACTGGTTCGACGACGAGGCCGGTCCTGTGGTCCGTCCGTACGCGATGACCCGCGGCCGGACCAGCGCTGCCACCCGCCACCGCCTCGACCTGATCGCCGTGGTGGTGCCCGAACCGGCCGCCGACGACCCGGGCCGCGACCAGACGCTCTCCCCCGAACACGTGGAGATCGTCGAGCGCTGCTCGGACACGCCCCAGTCGATCGCCGAACTCGCCGCAGGGCTCGACCTCCCCGTCGGGGTCGTCCGGGTCCTCATCGGCGATCTCGTCGAGGACGAACTCGTCCATGTGACCCGTCCCGTTCCGCCGGCCGAGCTGCCGGACGTGAGCATTCTCCGCGAGGTGATCAATGGCCTTCGGGCGCTCTAGCCACAAGAAGCCGCTTGTCGAGCCGGTGACCCTGAAGATCCTGGTCGCGGGCGGTTTCGGGGTGGGTAAGACGACGCTGGTCGGCGCCGTCAGCGAGATCAGACCCCTGCGCACCGAGGAGATCCTCAGCGAGGCCGGCCGGCCCGTCGACGATCTGCACGGGGTGGAGAACAAGTCGACGACCACGGTCGCCATGGACTTCGGGCGGATCACGCTCCGCGAGGACCTCGTCCTGTACCTGTTCGGCACGCCCGGCCAGGACCGCTTCTGGTTCCTCTGGGACGAGCTGGCCCAGGGCGCGCTCGGGGCGGTCGTCCTGGCGGACACCCGCCGTCTGGAGGACAGCTTCGCGGCGATCGACTACTTCGAACGGCGAGGCATCCCGTTCACCGTGGCGGTCAACTGCTTCGAGGGCGCCCGGCGGTTCCCCGCGGAGACGGTACGCGGGGCCCTCGACCTCGACCCCGAGGTCGAGCTGCTGATGTGCGACGCGCGCGACCGGGAGTCCGTGAAGAACGTCCTCGTGGCCGTCGTCCAGCACGCCCTCGTCCTCGCAGGCGAGGGCGCGCCCGTGACCACCTGACGCGCGGAAACAGCGGTGGGGGGGGGGGGGGGGGGGGGGGGGGGGGCGCACCCCCCCCCCCCCCCCCCCCACCCCCCCCCCCCCCCCCTCCTCCCCCCCCCCCCCCCCCCCCACCCCCCCCCCCC